>DYKZ01000027.1 GCA_020722345.1 Anaerolinea thermophila
CATCGGGGCGAAGCCACAGACCCCATCAAGTATTTGTCTGCGCCGGAAAACCAAGGCCTGGGTGTGGTCAAACGCCTTCGCAAGAAGTCCGCGCCCGCTCTCGCGCAGTCAACTGCTTAAGTTATGACCGATGATAGGGGGATGGACCGCGCCAATGGAAGATTTCGCCTTCGAATTCGATGATCATGGGTACAGTATATCAACCCCCCGGCGGTTCTCTATCGCCACAAACCACTCTTGTCTGCACGTTCTGTTCTTTGCAACTACGGGCGCGCCTCGGTCAGGAAATCCACCCGCTCGATCGCCGGCCCGGCGCTGGAGACCAGGAAATCGAAGATCAGACTTTCCCCTCCCGCCAGCGGCGCGCCAGCCTCCCAGCGCCGGAAGCCAACCAGGCTCCCGGATTCGTCGTAGGCGATTGCCAGCACCCAGAGCGTGTCGGCAAGGCCGTCCAGCGTGGTGAGCATCGCCCGCCCGGAGACGCGGGCGGCGCGCCCGCCCGCCTCCACGCTAACGAGGATATTTTCCAGCATCACGGGCAGGTAGCGCGCATCGCCCGGCAGCAGGCGGATGGCCGTCAGCACCTGCACGCGCGGGATGGCCTGCAAATCCACCGGGGGCGCGAAATGCGCTCCCAGCGGCATGGAGGCGCCCGCAGGCAGAATGTCGAGCGGGGCATAGGCGATCTGGCTGGCAATCTCATTACCGTTCTCGTCCAAGAGGTTGAATTGCGCCGAGATGTTCTCCAGTGTTTCGTTGAACTCGTTTTGCACCAGCGCAAGACACCATAGCCCGCCGGTCGTCTCTGGCCAGCACCTTGCCTGACGGACAGGGACAGGCACGGGGGTGAGCGTCGGCTGGGAGGCATTTCCGTCCACCGGGATCACGAGCGTCTGACCAACGATGAGCGCCGTCGGCTGGACGCCGGGGTTGGCAGCAATCAACGCCTCCAGGGTGACGCCGAACCGCTCGGCAATGGCTCCCAGCGTATCGTCAGCCTCGATGGTGTAGATGACCGGCGTGGGGGTAGGGAGCAGAATCTCCGTCAGCATGGGGAGAGGGGAAGCAGCCGGGGAAGGAGTGAGCGTCTGGTAGGGCGCGGCAGGCTCGAGGTCCGGGGACGAGGCGGTGGAATCGCCGCACGCGGCTAGGAGCAGGAGACAGGTCAGGCAGAGTGGGAGTCGGCGCATGTCGGGATTATACCTGCTCTACACGTTTTCGCATGGTTTCTGTAACGTAGCGGTTGTGCAATCACAAGACGAATCGTGAAAAGTGTGGAAAAACTGAACATTGTCCCAGGCGGCGTACCGACCTTGCGCTGATTGCGCAAAAGTTACGCTGGCGGAATTTCCCGGCGCAAATTGGTTATAATAGGCAAACCAGCAGGAATTATGAGGTGCCTTATGAGGAAAACATTCGAAACCGAAATCCAGCAACTCAAAGACGATCTGCTCGTGCTCGGCAGCATGGTGGAGCAGGCCATCCTGAACAGCGTGGATGCGCTCAAGAAACGCGACATCGAAGCCGCCCGGCGCCTCTACCAGATGGACGACCAGATCAACGCCAAACGCTATGCCATCGAGGAGCAGGTGATGGTCGTCATCGCCACCCAGCAGCCCATGGCGCACGACCTGCGCCTGTTGGCCTCCATCCTCGAAGTCGCCGGGGAACTGGAGCGCATGGGCGATTACGCCAAAGGGATCGCCACCGTCAACATCCGCATGGGAGAGCAGCCCCTGCTCAAACCGCTGATTGACGTGCCGCGCATGGCGCAGAAAGCCGCCGACATGCTCCACCGCGCCCTGACCGCTTTCATGAATGAAGACGCCGACGCCGCCCGCGCCATCCCGGTGGAAGATGACGAAGTGGATGCCCTCTACGACCAGGTCTATCACGAGTTGATGCTCTTCGTCATCCAGGATGCCAGGGTCATCGAGCGCGCCAACTGGCTGTTATGGGTGGCACACAACTTGGAGCGCGTTGCCGACCGCGTCACCAACATTTGTGAGCGAACGATCTTCGTCGTCACCGGAGAGATCAAAGAAATCGACACTTCTGACGACGAGACCAGGAAAAAATTTGGGAAGTAAAAGTAAAAAGAAGCGTCCCGCAGGCAAAAGGCTCTGCGGGACGGTTTTCTATCTGCCGTGGTATCAAGGCTGGTGGAACCACGGCCCCATCGTATTGGCGATGTTTTCGAAGGTGTCCGGCCCCCAGGTGCTGCCGTCTATCCAGTCGCCGGTTGGGTCGCCGTTCTCGTCCAGGCGGTAGAAGACCGGGATAAAGTCTCGAACATGCTGCCTCCGGAGGTATCAGGTGACCAATTTGTAACACAAACCGGCCAAATCCGGTAAGTGTTTTACATCCTGTGAAGAAAAGCAGGTTATCCTCCTATGGGGGACTCACCATGCGCAACAAAATTCCTGGTACAAAGTTAAGGTCTTGTTAAAGTTGGGTTTTCCGGGCAGATTTCGATTGACAACCGGTGCGGCGGCGGGTAAAAATGAGAATTTATCTGATTAAGGAGAGCAAGATGATAACCAGAGTCCTGTTCCTTTGTACCAGCAACTCGGCACGCAGCCAAATGGCTGAGGCCTTCCTGCGCAAATATGCCGGAGACCGGTTCGAGGTCCACAGCGCTGGGCTGGAGCCGAAAGGGTTGAATCCGCTGACGGTTCGAGTTATGGAGGAGGTGGGAGTAGATATGTCCGGGCACCGCTCCAAAGGCATAGGTGGGTACCTGGGGAAAGTGTTGTTCCAATACCTGATCACCGTCTGCGACGACGCCGACAAGAACTGCCCCACCATCTGGCCGGGGGTGGCCCAACGCCTGCACTGGTCGTTCGAGGACCCAGCCGCCTTCGAGGGAACGGAGGAGGAAAAACTGGCGAAATTCCGCCAAGTGAGAGACCTGATCGAGGCGCGCGTCCGTGAGTGGGCGGCGCAGCAAAATTGATCTCCCGCCATTATCTCTCAAAGCCGAATGCTTTGGGAGATTTTTTATACCTTCCGCACGAATACTGTTATTTTGGATTACTGCCGTTTCTTAATCGAACTCTTGGCGAGAGATTCCCAAAACCGGATAAAATAGCGCTATTATGGAACCATATCATCCCCCCGATGAATCTCCCCGCCCAAAGGTTGTGCAGGTTGCCGTACCCAGCGTTCGGCCGTACGTGACGTATGCCCTGCTCGGCCTGACCGTCTTCGTTTACCTCCTGCAATTGGCCGGCCAGTACCTGCTGAACCTGGACCTGGTGACCTACATCGGCATCAAATACAACCCGCTCATCCGGGCGGGACAACTCTGGCGGCTGATTACGCCCGTCTTCCTGCACGGCTCGATCCTGCACATCGGCTTCAACATGTACGCCCTGTTCATCTACGGGCGCGGACTGGAGGCCCGCTTCGGCCACGGACGGTTTGCCCTGCTCTATTTCCTCTCCGGCTTTGCCGGGAACGTGCTCTCTTTCATCCTGACGCCGAACCCGTCGCTGGGCGCGTCCACCGCGATCTTCGGCCTGCTGGCGGCGGAAGCGGCTTTTATCCTGCAAAACCGGCAGATCCTGGCCGGCAACACCAATCGCTCGCTGCTGAACCTGCTCTACATCGCCGGAGTCAACCTACTGCTCGGATTCACCACCACCGGCATAGACAACTTCGGCCACATTGGCGGCCTGCTGGGTGGGCTGGCATTCACCTGGTTCGGCGGCCCGCGCTGGAAGGTGGAGGGGATGTATCCCTTCCTGCGCCTCGTGGACGAGCGCGAGGGCTACGGCGCCATCACCGGCACGGCCATCGTGCTTCTCATCTTCATCCCGCTGGCCGCAATCGGCTGGATCTGGCCGAGATAAAACGCCTCAACACAAAGGACACCACGGGGCAAAAAGGAATACAAAAGGGAACAATTTTATTTCCCTTCTGATACTTCGTGCCCTTTGTGTTTGTTCTTTCTCCCTCTACTCGATCGCCTCTTTCAACTTCCTTGCCAGCCTGCCAAAGTGGGCAGTATAGCGGATATCGTCCCGGCGCGGGCGGGGCAAATCCACCTTCAAATCCAACTTGATGCGCCCCGGGCGCTGGCTCAACACCAGCACGCGGTCGGCCAGGAAGAGCGCCTCGCCGATGGAGTGCGTCACCATCAGCACGGTCTTCTGCCGCGCCTGCCAGATGCGCGAAAGTTCCGTCCACATACGCTCGCGCGTCAGGGCGTCGAGCGAGCCAAAAGGCTCGTCGAGCAGCAGGATGTCCGGGTCGTGGATGAGGGCGCGGGCGATTGCCACCCGTTGGGCCATGCCGCCCGAAAGGTCGCGCGGCCAGGCCTCCTCGAAGCCCTGCAGGCCAACTAGTTCCACCAATTCCTGAGCGCGGGCGCGACGCTCCTCCTCGCGCACACCATCCAGTTCAAGCGGCAGCATGATATTCCCTAGCACCGTCTGCCAGGGCATCAGGGTCGCCTGCTGGAAAACCATGCCGATTTTTGGCTGACCGCCCGCAAAGACAAACTCGCCGGCAGTGGGCTGGAGCAGCCCCGCCAGGATGCGCAACAGGGTGGACTTGCCACTCCCCGAGGGCCCCAGCAGGCAGACAAACTCCTGGGAGTAGATCGTGAAGGAGGCCGAGTCGAGCGCCTCCAGCCCTCCGTTGCTGTCGGGGAAGGTGACGCTCAAATCGCGGACGGTGAGGAGGGGGGCCGTCATTTTTCCTGTTTACCTGCCCCCTTCTTCATGGCACAAAATCATTGGTGAACGCCTGAGACAAATCCAGCGGCTCAGAGAGCAGGCCCATATCGAGCAGGGTGGCTTGCATGTTCTCCCAGGCCAGCGGGTCGGAGTAGCCGGGACGGTCGGCGCGCCAGAGTTCGATGGAAGTCTCCAGCACCTGCATCTGGATGGGGTCGTCAGCGCCTAGGCCTTCGACAAAATCCATCGAGACGCGATAGGCAGCCTCAGGGTCCGCGATGGCATCGAGCAGGCCGTTGAGGAAACCGTTGACCATGCGCCGCACCAGTTCTGGGTTTCCGCGCAGCGTCTCCTCGTTGGTGATGATTCCGTTGGCCGCCAGTTGGACGTAGTCGGCGACGCGCAGTTCGGTAATCTCGTAGCCGCGGGCGCGCAACTGCACCGGTTCGTTGGCCGTGTAGCCGCAGACGATGGGGTTGCGCCCGGCCGCCAGTGCCTCCACCTGGGTGTAGCCGATGGACTCGAGGGTCACATCCGCCTCGCTCAGCCCTCCGGCGTGGAGCAGGGCGCGCAGGCCGATGTAATTGGCGCCGTAGAGGCCGGGCAGGCCGATGGTCTTGCCGCGCAGGTCGGCAGGGGAGTTGATGCCTTCTTCGGCCAGCGCTGCCACCGAAACCGGGTATTGCTGGTACCAGGCCGCCACGTACACGACCGGCAGGCCCTGGGAGCGCGCCAGCAGCACCTGTTCGCCGGAGACGACCGCAAACTGGAGGTCGCCCGCCCCCACCAGCGCCGCGGCCTGGTTCTCGTCCATGTGAGTGATCTCGACCTCCAGGCCTTCGCCGGCAAAGCGCCCGTTGGCGATGGCCGTGTAAATGGGCGCGAACTGGATGTTGGGGATGTAACCGATCGCCAATTGAATCTGCCTCAGGCCGCCGGGCCTGGCGCCGCAGGCGGACAACAAGAGGGAAGCACAGAGGACCAAAAGCAAAACTTTTTTCATGCGTGAGACTCCTGCCAAGAAAGTAATTTTTTCTCCAACCAGGCCACCGCGCCGTAGAGCGCCAGGGCCAGGGCTATGAGTGTAAACACAGCCACGAAGACCAGCGCCGTGTCATACTGGCCGCGTGCCGAGTTGACCAGGAAACCGAGGCCTTTGTCCGCGCCGACCAGTTCGCCGACCACCGCGCCGATGACCGAGAGAGTCGCCCCAATGCGCAGTCCACCCAGCAGCACCGGCAGCGCTGCCGGGACCTCGAGCCTGCGGATGATCTGCCCGCGCGTGGCGCGCAGCGAACGCATCAGGTCGTGGAGGGCGCGCGGCACGGCGCGCACGCCCACCACCGTATTGACCAGCACAGGGAAGAAGACGATGAGCGCGCAGATGAGCACCTTGGAGAACATGCCCGGCCCAAACCAGATCACCAGCAGCGGGGCGATGGCAACGATGGGGATGGCCTGCGAGGCTACCAGGTAGGGCGCGACCAGCCGCTCAAACAGCCGCGACTTGGCCACCGCGTAGCCGAGCGCCATGGCTGCAACCGTGCCTGCCAGCAGCCCCAGCAGGATCTCGGCCAGCGTCACGGCGGTGTGGGTGAGCAGGCTGCCGTCTGCCAGCGCCCTCCAGAAGCGGGAAGCCACCTGCTCCGGCGCGGGGAGGATAAAGGCCGGCAGGCCGCCGTAACGGCTGACCAGTTCCCAGGTCACGAATGCCGCGGCCAGGGAGAGGAGCGCCGTCCAGCGCGTCAGGAGGGGGGAGTGTTTGCGGGTGGGGTTGGTGGTCATCGCTTGCAGAAAAAACGCCTCGCAAGGCAAACCTGCGGGGCGGGAGACAGGACACGCGGGCTGGCTGTCGAAGAAAACCCCGGAACAAGGTTCCGGGGCAACAGACATACCAGACCCAGGCGGGTCTCGTATTACCTTCTTTCATCCGGACTGTTACCGTCGGCCCCGGAGTTTCACCGGATCATGCGCCTGTCGGCGCTCGCGGGCTATACCGCCGGTCGGGGATTGCACCCTGCCCCGAAGGTTGGATATTTGGTTGTCGAGATTATAACGAGGCGTTAGCAGCCTGTCAAACACTAGGCTTTGACGATGGCGGCCACCGGGCAGACAGACTGGCACTGCGGGGCGTCGAAGTGGCCAACGCACTCAACGCAGGTGTTGGGATTAATCACGTAGGGGGTGCCTTCGGTGATCGAATTGGTGGGGCATTCGGGTAGGCAAGCGCCGCAGGAAATGCATTCTTCTGTAATCTTGAGAGCCATAACTTTTTCTCCTTATTGTAAATTTCTGTTCGAGCGTGCTTAAGATAACGTTTTGACAGACGGGTGTCAAATGACAAATGTCGTAGAATTCAACTGATTTTGTCATCAAGAAATCACGCCCAGGGCGCGCCCGGTTTCGGCGAAAACCTCCAGCACGCGGTCGAGTTGCGCATCGGTGTGAGTGGCCATGTAACTGGTGCGCAGTAACTGCATTCCCTCCGGTACGGCAGGTGAAAGCACCGGGTTGACAAAGACGCCTTTCTCAAACAGCGCCTTCCAGAAGAGCAGCACTTTGGTATCGTCGCCGATGATGATGGGGATGACGGGAGTGGTGGAATTGCCAATGTTGAAACCCAACTGGCGGTAACCAGTGCGCATCTTCTCGGCAATCTGCGCCAGGCGCGCCACGCGCTCGGGTTCGTCGCGCATGATGTGCAGCGCCGCCAGCGTGGCGGCCGCGTTGGCCGGAGAAATGCTGGCGCTGAAGATGAGCGCCCGTGCATGGTGCTTGACGTAATGGATCACAGTCTCATCCCCCGCCACGAAGCCACCCAGCGAGGCAAAAGACTTGCTAAAGGTGGACATGATGATGTCCACATCATCGGTCATGCCAAAGTGCGCCGCCGTGCCGCGGCCGCCGCCGAGCACACCGGTTGCATGGGCGTCGTCCACCATCAGGCGCGCCCCGTATTTCCTGCACAAGGGGGCCAGTTCGGGCAGGGGGACGATATCACCGCCCATGCTGTAGAGACCGTCCACAACCACCAGCCGGCCAACATTATCGGGCAGGCTGGAGAGGATCCGCTCCAGGTCGTTGAAATCGTTGTGACGGAAGCGTTTGACCTCGCCCCATCCCAGACGCGCCCCGTCCACGATGCTGGCATGGTCGTCCTTATCCAAGATAACCACGTCTGAGCGGCTGACCAGGGCGCTGATAGCCCCCAGGTTGGCCTGCATGCCGGTCGAGAAGACCAGCGCAGCAGGCTTACCGACGAATTCGGCCAGTTCGTGCTCCAACTGTTCGTGCAGTTCCAATGTTCCGTTCAGGAAGCGCGAACCGGTACAGGAGGTGCCAAAACGCTTGATGGCGTCAATCGCCGCCTGGCGCACGCGCGGGTCGGCGGTGAGACCGAGGTAGTTGTTCGACCCGCACATGATCAGCCGGTGGCCGCGAAAGACCGCCTCCGTGCCCTCACTCTCGGTCATCGGGATGAAATATGGATACAGCCCAGAGGCCATGGCCTCCTTGGCAGCGGTAAAACTTGCACATTTCTCAAAAATGTCCATCGCATTCTCCGTTTGATTTAGTCTTGTGTTCGCGTAACTTACCTTTGTTCCCTCCCCTTGGCTGCCAAGCGATCAAGGACTACCAGCACCAACCACTTCGGCAATTTCGTAGCGAGCAGGTAGAGAAACCGAGAATCAAAGCCGGGAAAGATAAGGAAATACCCGCGCTCGACTTGCTGGAGGATATCTCTGGCCACCTTTTCGGCAGGCAGAGCGTTTTGAACGCCGGCAACGGCTTTGGTCTCAGCCGGCTTCAAGGGTTCTTCATAAGCCAATTGCGGTGTATCGGTGTCGGGTGGAAAAACCACCGAAACGCCGATATTGTGGAATTTCATTTCGGCGCGCAGGACTTCCGAAAAGCCAACCACAGCATACTTGGAGGCGCCGTAGGCAGAGTAACCGAAGACGCCAACATAGCCCGCTATTGATGAAATATTGACAATGTGCCCGGAGCGGCGCGCCATCATCCCTGGCAGGACGGCCTTGACCACGTTCACCGTCCCAAAGTAGTTGGTCTCCATCATCTCGCGAAAAATATCTAGCCCCAATTCCTGGACATAACCGGGATGGGTGACGCCGGCCGAGTTGATGACCAGGTCCGGGACGCCGTCGCAGCGGGTGACTTCAGCAATCAGCGCCTCCACCTGGGCCGCGTCGGTTACGTCGGCTGGGAACAGGTTGCAGGTCCGGCCCGCGGCGCTCTGGACCTCGAGCCCGGCCGCCGTCAAAACGTCCTTCCTCCGTCCCGTGATCCAGACCCGCGCCCCCTGCGCGGCCAGTTGTTTTGCCAGCGCCAGGCCGATCCCGCTCGAACCGCCCGTGATGAGGGCGACCTTGCCGCTAAAAAAAGAATGTTTGCTTTTCATGGATGCTCTCGATATGGATAAAGGTATGGCGTCTGCCATTATTAAAACAATGACAACCGCCCAGAGTTGTCACTGTTTGGGCTAAGATTTGCCGGTTATAGTTTGTAGAGTTGGCCGTATTTGGCCTTCAGGTAGGCGATGTACGGCTCGATGGTGACCTCCGAGCCGGTGACGCGTTTCACCAGTTCGGGGGCTGTGAACTTGCGCCCGTGGCGGTAGATATTTTCGATGAGCCATTTGTGCAGCGTGTCGAATTTGCCCTGTTTCATCTCGCCAGGGATTTCGGGATGGGCCTTGAGCGCTTCAGCGTAGAACTGGGCGCCCATCACGTTGCCGAGGGTGTAGCCCTGGAAGGCGCCGCCGATGATGCCGCCGTACCAGTGAACATCCTGCAGGCAGCCATCCTTGTCGTCGGGCGGGGTGATGCCGATGTCGGCCCGGAAACGCTCGCGCCAGGCTTCAGGCAAATCCTTGACCGCCAGCGAGCCTTCCAGCATGGAGAGTTCGAATTCGAAGCGCAACATGACATGCAGGTTGTAGGTCACCTCGTCGGCGTCGGTGCGGATGAGTGAGCGCTCCACTTTGTTGATGGCGCGGTAGAACGTTTCGAGCGAAACGCCCTTGAGTTGCTCCGGGAAAGCCTTTTGCAGTTTGGGGAAGAAATATTCCCAGAAGTCTAGGCTGCGCCCGACCACATTTTCCCACAGCCGCGATTGGCTCTCGTGGACGCCCGCCGAGGTGCCGCCGGCCAGCGGTGTGCCGTCATACTTCATATCCACGCCCTGCTCGTACATGGCATGGCCGGCCTCGTGGATATTGCTGAACAGGCACTCGCCGAGATAATTTTCCTTGACGCGGGTGGTGATGCGCACATCGCCGATGGAGAAGGAGGTGGTGAAGGGGTGATGAGTCTTGTCTATGCGCCCGCGCTCGAAATCGTAGCCGATCTGGCGGACGACCTCTTCGCCGAAGGCCATCTGCTCAGCCTCGGGGAAATGCTTGCGGATGCAGGAGTCGTCTGCCGGTTCCTGAGAAGTGATGGCCTGCACGATGGGGACTTGCGCGGCGCGCAAGTCGGCGAAGAGGCTGCGTACCGAGGCGGCCTTCATACCGTAATCGGCAAAGTCAATCAGCGGGTCGGCGATGTGCTCGTAACCGGGGAAGAAATTCGCCAGTTCGCGGCTCAGGTCGAGAGTCTTTTCGAGATACGGGCGGACCTTGGCGAAGTCATTGGCGGGGCGCGCCTCAGCCCAGGCCATGTACGCTTCGGCGGCATGGGCGCTGAAGCGGGCGGTGAATTCTGGCGGGACGCGCGTGGCGCGCTCGTAGTCGCGCCGGGTGACACGGATGAGGCTGGCATCGTCATCCTCGAAGGGCAAACTCTCTTCGTAAGGGCGCAGGTCGTCGAGCAGTTTGCCGATGGCGGGGTCAATGAACTTCTCCTGGGCAAGTTTGGCAAGCGTTGCCAACTGGCGGCCGCGGGCGGGCGCGCTGCCTTGCGGCATGTAGGTCAACTGGTCCCAGCCAAGCACGCTGGCCGCGCCGTTCAGGTCGGCGATTTCGGCCAGGCGGGTTTTCAATTCGGAAAGTTTGGTTTCGAATTCAGACATGAGGTCTCCTTTGCGGAATATTCTACCGTAGTTTCATGAATCGGCCTTCACGAACGCCACGGCTTTGACAGCATCATCGTTCATGACCAGCGTCAGCGTGTGGCCGGGGCGGAAATCTTCCACCTTAATCAGTCGCAGGCTGGCCTGCAAAGCATCGTCGGCAGGCAGCCAGTCGGCGAGGCGGTTGGGGGTCTGGTAGAAAAATTTTCGATTGAATACCGAGCCGCTCTCGCCGAGCGTGACAGCCAGGGGATAGATTTGCGCCTCCATCAGGTCCTGGAAGAAGTGCGTCCCGAACGAGGGTTCGAGGTCGGGGGCCAGGCCTTCCCCGGTCAGTTCGACCAGGGCGCGCGTGTGGTAGATGTCCCCATAGGCAATGCTCACGCCCAGGTCGGGGGTGGAGGTACCCCAGCGACCCGGCCCGACGCAGATGAAGGGTTCAGATTTCAGGGCGTTGTTGAGGTCGCCGATGGCGCGCTCCAACCGGTGGCGTCCCGCCGGGTCGAGGCGGAAGTATTCCTCCGGCGGGACGAACAGCACCCAGCGGATGCCGTCCACCCGTCCGCGCGGCACCATCCGCTGGGTGGAGAAGGCGATGTCCCGCTTTGGAATCTCGAAGGGAATGGTGACATCCTGCTCCTCCTCGAAGCAACTCTGCGGACGGCACTGGAGGATGGTGATGAGGGCCTCCGGGTGAAGAGTCTGGGCGTCGGCGACCTGGAGGGTAAATTCGATGTCCACCGGCGAACCGTAATGCTGTTCGAGGGTCTGGAGGATGACCTTCATGCGCTCGGCAAAGGGAGTGCGGCGCATCAGGTCGTCAAAGGTGATGACCAGTTGCCCCGCCTCGACGGTGTTGGTGCGCATGGAGACGAGGTAGCCCCCCTCGTCCACCTGGGCGATGAAACGGGCCGCGGGGTGGCGGGCGGTCAGCACCTCGTGTACAGGCAGGGTTTTGAGGGCATTTTCCTCCAGGTCTATCAGGTCCACGTATTGCTGGGAATGCAGGCGGATGGCTTTGGGCGAATCGGCCGGTTGCAGACGGGGATGGCTGAGTGCCACCATGCGGGGGTAATCGTTGCCGACGGCTTCCACAGCGCGCGTCCCCAGCCCCCAGACGAGGCGCAGGAAGCCGTCTTCACGCCGCATCTGCGGCGACCAGCGGTACAGGTTGTGACTGAACCCGACGCCGGCGCCGTGCGGCAGGAAATAGCGGCCAAACGGCTCGCCTTCCACGCATTGCAGCAGGACGGCGATGCGCTCATCGTAGTCCACCAGTCCCTTGTGGTGGCGGTACAGGAGGGCGTTTGGGTTGAAGCAGGAGGCGTAGACGCGGGCGATGGCCTGGGTCAGGGCGGAAAGGTTCTGCTCTGGCGTGTCCTGGTTGGGGCAGAAGAAACTGTCGTATTTGCCGGCAAAGGAGGTGCCGAAGTTGTCCTCCAGCAGGCTGGAGGAGCGCACGATTAGTGGGCGCTTGCCCGTCTCCTCCAGAAGAGCCGACAGGCGGTTCAAAATATCCTCCGGGAATTCCCCCTTTACGAAATCCTGCACGATCTGCGGGTACTCACGGCGCATTTCCTCTTCGGACTTGTACTTCTGGTCCGACCAATGCACCAGGCCGTTGTTGGCCATGAACGTGTAGAACAGGTCGGAGGCGATGAAGTACGACTCCGGGATGCGGATGTGGTTGCGAATCTCGACCGGGGCCACGTTGCGCAGGATGCGGTAGGCCAGCATCATGCCCGCCGACTTGCCGCCAATCTTGCCGTAACCGATCTTGCGGTTGCGGATCTGTTTCAAATCCTCGATGGTGAACCACTTGCGGGCAATGTTCAGGTAAGCCAACTGGTCGCTGATCATGGTGCGGATCAGCACCACCTTGATCTCCTGCAAACGGGCCTCGTATTTCCTGCGCTCGGTTTCGCCCATCCGCTCGATGCTTTCGGCCTGCTCGAAGAGCATCTCCTGCGGGGCGAGTTCCGGGTTGAAGGTGATCAGGTCGGAGGTCCCGCCGCGCTCGGCCAAGATTTCGTTGATGATCCGCTCCAGGTCGGAGTAGAGCAGGTTATAGGCAAAATAGAAATCGGTCTGCGCGTCGCGGACGCGCTCCAGGCGTTTTTCCCAAGTCTCGTAGGATTCTTCCCCGTAGGGGTCGTGCAGTCCTTCGCGCACCTGTGACTGGATAGCCTTCTCGCGCACATCGGCTTCGAGCGCTTCGGGGGTGATGATGCCGCGCAGGAACAGTTCCTGGCGCATGCGCTCGCGGATGCGCCCGCGCAGGATGGGATACTGGCGGATGGTGAGGTAGATCTTCAGCGTGTTATCGGAGTAGCCGGGAGGCAGGGAAGGCATGGCTCTATTAAGGCCTGTAGGGGCACGGGTGTCGTGCCCCTACAGGAAAATTCAGTTTAACCTACTCAAAATGCATTGGCATAATGACGTGCAGGAAGTTGTCGTCGCCCACCGGGCGGATGACGCCGGGAGCGTTGGGGGCAGAGGTCTCCAGGGCCACATTGGGCGTTTTGACGACTTCCAGTACCTCGCGCAGGTATTTCACATTGAAAGCAATCAACAGGCCAATGCCTTCCACGGTGGCGGCGACGATGGTCTCGTTCGAGCCGGTCTCCTCGGCCTGGGCCGAGATTTCAACCATGCCCGGTTCGAGGTCGCCGGAGGATTTGATGTCGAGCCGCGCCACGTTCGAGCCTTCGCGGGCGAAGATCTCGGCCTGTTTGCAGGCTTTGAGCGCCGAGGGGGTCGAGAGGATGGTGCGGGATTTGTACGAGCGCGGGATGATCTGCTGGTAATCGGGGAAAGTGCCGTCAATCAACTGCGAGACAACCTCCACTTCCTTCATGCGGAAGACAACCTGCCCGCGGCCCTTGGGCAGGACCATTGAGATCATCTCGTTGCCGTCCACAGCCACACGCGCCAGTTCGCTTAGGGCGCGCGCCGGGATGATAACCGAAACCGGCGAAACGGCGGGCTGGCTCAAGGTCCCCTTGCGCACCGACAGGCGGAATCCGTCGGCCGCGGCCATGGTGATGGTGTCCCCTTCCACCTTCACCAGCACACCCATCAGCACCGGGCGCGCCTCGTCCTGCGAGGCGGCAAAGACCACCTGAGACACCATGTCCTTGAAATCGGCCACATTCAGCAGGATGGCGCCTTCCATGTCCAGCACGGGCAGGGGCGGGAATTCCTGCGCATCAATACACTTGATGTCGGTGTTGGAAGAGCCGGCGCGCACATTCAACACCTGGGTCTGCGGGTTGAGCGCCAGGTTCACCTGCTCGGCAGGCAGGGTGTTGACCAGGTCGGCGAACGTCCGCGCCGGGACGGTGGTGGAGCCTTCGTCCTCGATTTTTGCCCCAATCCAGCAGGTGATGCCGAGTTCCAGGTTGGTGGCCGAAAGGCGCAGGCGGCCCTCGTCGGTGGCAACCAGCACGTTCGAAAGCACCGGCAGGGTACTGCGCGGCGAAACCGCCCGTGAAACTACGGCCAGCCCATGGGCAAGTTTTTCTTGTAAGACGGTCACTTTCATTGCTCGGTCCTCTCCTTCGCGCAAGTGTGTTGCATCACGATGCCATGAGTATATCCTGAAGCCGACAAAGTGAAAAGACGCCTATCACATAAAAGCCGAAACTAGCGCGCTAATCAGCGAGAGCAGGATGGGCAGGCCGATGAGCGCCGCCAGGACGTACAGGGCGACCTGCCAGCCGGGGACGCCGTGCGGGCGGACCTCCTGCCCCTCCGCCAGTTGACGGACGGCCTGCGCCGCCTGATTGAAGGAGGGCTGCGCCGTCTGCCCGATCACGTGCCAGCCCGGCGCGGCGCGCGGGACCACGAGCCTGCTCCCGCTAAATTGACCGAGCCACACCCGGAGCGCTTCCGGCGGGTTCAGCGCCGCGTCGGAGGGCAGGATCACCGCGGCAGGGGAAGCGGAGGCCTCCACCGGCTTGTCGAGCGGTTGGAGCGCGGCGGGCAGGCCGGGGGTCGCCTTGCGCACCGCTTCCAGCAGCGCCGCGCCGAAGCCGTCGCCGGGGTCGAAGATGAGCACCGGGAAAGCAGCGTGCTTTTTGCTCAGGGCACGGGCAGCCAGCCGCCCGTCCCGGCCGAGGGCGAAACCGTGATACAGCCCCAGCCCGGCGAACAGGAAGAGGATGACGATGAAGTTCAGCGCATTGCGCAACAGTTCCGCCTGCACTGTCCCAAAGAGGGCGCGCAGGAGGACGGTGAGCAGGGCAATGGCCGTGACCATCCCGCCGACCACGCTGGCGAAGATTGCCAAATAGAGATACGCTTTGCGGACGATGGAGCGCCGGGCGTGGTCGCCGCTGTCGCCCTCGGCCAGCGCTTCGGCCTGCATCTGCCGCCAGGTGACCAGCCAGAGCGGCAGGCCGGTCAGCAGGTAGGTCAGGGCGTCCGCCAGCCGGGTGGCAGCGGCGCTGCCGGCCAGCAAGCCGGTCGAGATAACGAGGTCCACCACCAGGCGGACGAGGGTTGCCAGCCCCGTGAAGGCCGCAATCAGCCCAACCGCCGAGAGGATGTAGAAGTACAGGCGGCGCATCCCGGCCCGGCGCGGCGCTTCGGGGATCTCCCGTAGGGTGCGCGCCAGCCAGCCGCCGTAATAGGCCCACACCAGCGCCGCCGGGACGCACACCCCGACGGGGCTGCCCAGGTCGCTGATGAAGCGGGCTAGTTCGGCTTTGGTGCCAAAGGCAAGGCGCAGGATGTCGTTGATAATCGCGCCGCCCGCCACGATGGCCGTCACCGCCCCGGCCAGGGAGAGCAGGTAGAGCAGCCCCAGCCGCAGGTAGGATTCGCGCTCGGCTTGCTCCGAGAGCGACTTCTGCACGAGCGTCCAGGTGTAAGCCCAGATGGCCGCGCCGAGCAGCGTGGTGACCATGCCGTTGACGCCCCAGTAGCGGTACGAGCCGACGGAGATCCAGGTCGAGTCGAAGACCAGCAGGAAGCGGATGATCAGGTGCAGGCCGGTGACCAGCAGCCCCAGCCCGTACAGAACCCAGGCGTAGCGGTAGACGCGCCGCAGGTCGGCGAAAGCCTGGCGCGGCTGGATGACGGTCCAGTCGGCGCGCAGGATGGAGTAGAAATAGGCCGCCACGAGCAGGTTCATGAAGATGGCGATGAGGTTGTCGCTCCAGATTTGCTCGCCGCCCACCAGGGCACGGCTGGCTGCCAAGCGGAAGCCGCTCAACGCCGAACGGTTGACCAGCGCCAGGATGTTCTGCACCACCGGGATGAGCGTGGACAGGAGCACGGCGTAAAGGAAGAAAGCCCGCACCCCGGCAGAGCGCTCGTCCATCTCACGCGCCGACATGCGCTGGGCAAACCACCAGTGGAAGCCGAAAAATGGCACGCCGACCAGGATGAGCGCCAGCGCCTCGGCCAGCGCCGAGCCTCCCCCGCAGTACAAGGCGTCTGCCGGGCAGAAGATCGAACGTCCCAGCCCAATCAGCCCCCACAGGACGATCTCCAGGCTGACGAAAGCCACTGCATAGAAGTACAGACGACGGACAGTGTGCATGGCGATCCCCTCCTCTACGGCTTGACCGGCTCGACGGTGACCTGGTACCAGTCCCAGCCCCAGTAGGGCGCAGGCAGGTAGGTCAACTTCCACTCACCCTCCTGCTTTACCAGCCGGGCCGTATCGGGTGAACTCCAGCCGGTCTCGAACGGACCAGTACTCACGTAATGGAGCACCACTTTCACCCAGGCCTCCTCCCCGTCCACGCGGGCGGAAAGGATCTCCAGGGCCACATCCGGCTCCGCGTAGCGCATGGTTTGCAGGAAGTATTCGTAGGAAGGTATGTTTCCATCCTCGGCCAGGTAGCCATAGGCGCGCTCGAAGTCGCCTTTCTGGATGGCAAGCACGTAGTTGTACACCACCCCTTCGGGGGTCTCCTCCGGGCCGTAGTCGCGCCCCTCCTGGCGGACGATGAATAGAGCCAGGGCTGCTACAACCAGCACACTGATAAAGATGAGAATTCCGAACAGGAAACGGTCTTGTTTCATGAGTTCCTCCTTCGGCGGGCGCGGACGATCTCCGAGCGCGGACGCCGCGAGCCGGGACGCGCCAGGATAGTCAGGAATGGCCCCAATGCCGGGACGAGCAGGGCGAACAGCCCCCAGGAGGCGAACTGGGCCCACGTCAGCGGGCGGCGGCGCAGGTACAGGATCGCCAGCAGGTACATGGCAAACAGGAAGCCAACCAGCAGAGTGCGCAGCGTCTCGGCAGTCATTCTGGATTGATTGTATCGTCTTTTATGGGGAGAAGCAAGCAGATATTTTCTTTTCTGCCCACCCTTGCGAAGGTTCCATTGCGGGCAAGACTGTGGATGGAACCAAAATCTTCATCCAACCCCACTTCACTTGGTCGAGACGTACTGCCTGGCGCACATCGTCCGCGTACCAGGGACTGAGGCGTAAGAAATCGGCCATGTTGGAGACATCCGGCGCCTCGATGAATTGACGTTGCAGCGCAGACAGGGTTTTCCGGCCTTCGCAAACCAGCAACGCGAAGTTGCATAGCTTTGGAGAATGGTGTACAATACGCGTGAGCATGGGATGGTCTCCTGTTCGAACAGGTAGTTGGCTTTTCAGCCATTCTACTCAGGAGCCGTCCCATGTTCAACTTGTCCATTTTTCGCCAGTGTCCAGTCCTTGAAGAGGCCACCTGTTCGGCGGCCTCTTTCTCATTCTCCCTTTCCCAATTTCCTAACCCCTGACCCCCCCTCTCCCCCCTCACTCCTTCGTCATCCGGTTCGGGGTGCGGTAGCGCTTGCGGATCTCCGGCAGGAAATACTCGTCGAAGAAACGATCAATATCATAGTCCGGCTTCCAGCCCCAGTCGCGGCGGGCGGCCGTGTCGTCAATATCCTCCGGCCACGAATCCACGATGCCCTGACGGCGCGGGTTCGGCTCGAAGGTGATCTGCGCGCTGGGGAAGGCCCGCAAGGCGCGCTGGCGGAACTCGCCCGCCGTCAGGCTGAAGGCGTCTATGTTGTAAACGGCGCGGGTCAATTTCTCGCGCGGGACGTCCACCAGCATCAGGATAGACTTGATCGCATCTGGCATGGCCATAAACGAGATTTTGGTGTCCTCGCGCACGAAGCAGGCATAGGGCCTGCCCTGGGCGGCAGCGTGCAGCATCTCCGGTCCGTAATCGCTCGTCCCGCCGCTGGGCAGGGTGAAAGCGCTGATCAGTCCGGGGAAGCGGATGGCGCGGAAATCGCACATCACCGGCGGCTGGGGATCGAGGTGGCGCTGGGCGTAGAAGTTGCTGTAATAGATGCCCAGTTTCTCACAGTACAACTTGTTGCAGCCATACATCGTGTGCGGCGTGTTGTAATCGTCCTCCTTCACCCGCCCGGTGCGGCGCTTCTCCTCCACATTGGCAAAGCCGTAGGCGGCAATCGAACTGGGGAACAGGAACTTCACCGCCTTGCCGCGCCGCTCCGACTTGTAAGCCGCCAGCATCAACAGTTGCATCGTCCCATCCACGTTGATGCGGTGCGCCTCCTCGGTGGCAATCTCGGCTTTCGAGGAGAGCGAGGCCGCCAGGTGGAAGATGATATCGAAATCGTAATCGTAGAATTGCTTCACCCGGTACACCAAATCGCCCTGCACATGCTCGGCGGAAAACGGCTTGATGGCCTCCGGCAGCGGCATCAGGTCGGTGGTAACGATGCGGTAACCGCCCTTCGACAGCCCCTGCACGAGCGCCTGGCCAATCTCCCCGCAGGCCCCGGTCACGAGGACAGATTTTTGGCTCATAAAATTCTCCTTTATGCTAGAATGAGAAAAACGCGTCATTGCAACTTTATCCTTGCGAAGGTTGGGCTGTATTTTGAGGTTGCATTTGGGTAAAATCCGCAATCCTGCCAAAAACATAACCTTCGCAAGGCCGGCCCAGCAGAATGTACTCGTATTGTACAACACCCCGGCAGAGATTCCCCCCCGCTTTTTGCCACCCCCTTTAATGATTAAACTCATGATTTCCCCCCGCAAACGTTCCTGGACCCTGATCCTGCCCGCCGTTACCCTGGCTTTGGCGGCCTGCTCCGGGCTTGTGCCCGTTTCCACCCCCGCCCCCACGTTCCCGCTGCCCACCGAAACGCAGACGGTCGTCTGGTTTCCGGCCACCAACACCCCCACCGGCCTGCCCGCTGCGACCCTCTTCCCCACCCCGGGGCCGCTCCCTGGGGTGGGCAACCTGCTCTTCGCCGACGACTTCACCGACGCCTCGCTGTGGGACGTGGCCGATTCGGGGCGCGCCAGTTCTCAGGTCCGGGACGGGCGGCTGACCCTGGCGCTTGACTCCGGTCCGCAGATCATCGTCTCCCTGCGCAGCGAACCGCTGCTGGGAGATTTCTACGCTGAGGTCACCGCCGCGCTCAGCCTGTGCCGCGGCCGCGACCAGTACGGGGTGCTGTTCCGCGCTTCCTCCGCCAGCGTTGCCTATCGTTTCGTCCTGGCCTGCGACGGGAGCATCCGCCTCGAACGGCTGCGCGGCGGCGGGCCGGAGGTGCTCCAGAACTGGGCGCCGAGCGGCGACGCTCCGCCCGGCGGCCCGGCAGAGGTGCGCATCGGCGTCTGGGCGGCGGGGCCTGAGATGCGTTTCCTGCTCAACGGCCGCTTCCAATTCAGCCTGCGCGACCCGGTGATGAAGAGCGGCGCGCTCGGCCTCTTTGCCTATGCAGACGGCAAGACGCCCATGCTGGTCTCCTTTTCGGACCTGGAGGTCTTTCCCGTTTCGTACGTCTCCCCCACGCCCAGCGCCACCCCCTCCCGCACTCCCATCCCCTGATACCTTTTTACCCAATTTCCAACTATAATTTCCCTATGTCCCCCAACAAACTCAACGACCTCGACCCGAAGACCTGGCTCAAGTTCCAGAAATCGTGGTTCATCCACAATCCGCCGCCGCGCAAGAGGGGGGTGCTTGTCCACCCGGCCAAGTTCCCGGAGACGATGGCGCAGGAGTTTATCGAGTTCTTCACCAAGCGCGGCGGGACGGTGCTCGACCCGATGGCCGGCACCGGCTCCGCGCTGGTGGCGGCATTACGCTGCGGCAGGAATTCCTACGGCATCGAGTTGAATCCCAAATATGCCGAAATTGCCCGCCAGATCATTGCCGAAGAACGTACTGCGTTGGGAAAAGTTGTCGAGGGTCTGACGTCGAACGTCATCACGGGAGATGCTCTTCTTGCCAGCGATTATCAACTCCCGACGATAGATTATGTGCTTACATCCCCGCCCTACTGGGACATGCTGCATGCCAAAGGCGCCGAGACGCAAAAGAAGCGCCGCTCCGCCGCCGGCCTGGACGTGTTCTACTCGAACGACCCAAATGATCTAGGTAACATCCACGATTACGAGGAGTTCGTGGCCCGGCTGGTTGCCATCTACGCCGGGCTGAAGCCGCTGTTGCGCGAGAAGGCTTACCTGACGGTCATTGTCAAAAACGTCAAGAAGGGGGGGAAAATCTATCCCCTCGCCTGGGATCTGGGGCGCGAACTCGGCAAGGTGTACACGCTCAAGGACGAGAAGATCTGGTGCCAGGACAACCAGTCGCTCGCGCCGTATGGGCTGGGGGCGGCCTGGGTGAGCAACACGTTCCATCACTATTGCTTGCAGTTCAGGAATGAAGGGGCGTAGGTGCATGAATAGTTGACAAAGAGAGCGTGAGCGTCAACTTTGGTTTATGCCTGAATAAAAAACCCAATTGCGCCCGCAGACACGATTCTGTCAGCAGGCCTGCCCGTTCCCCGCCGCCGAAAGCCGCCAATATCCTCCCCCTGCGCTCGATTGGAGGTATCATTTTCCCATCCCACCCCGAGGAGACACCCCGTGACCTACGTCTATATCCTGCTCGGCCTGCTGGCCCTCCTGCTTGCCTGGTATGTCATCGCCCTCATCTGGGGCAAGCCGTGGAGCGTGAAAGGCCTCTTCCTGCGCACCTTTCTCAAGTTTGCCCTCAAAGGCCCGGAACTGCTGACCATGCTCGGCATCCTGGAGAAGTTCGGCTTGCACGGCCACAACGCCAAACTCTCCGACGCCTCCGAAGCCTTCCAGGACAAGATGTTTGCCTTCATCCGCCGCGATCTGCGTCTGCTGCGTTCCTATCCGCGCAAACGCCAGGATAAGGCCACCCTGCTCTCGACCGACATCATGGACTGGTTCCTGGACGACATCCTGCGCGGCGAGCGTTTCCGCCACCACGACTATCCCCTCAACCAGATGTTTGGCATCCAGTCCGAGATGCCCAATTTCATGATGACCCTCCACCCGGTGGTCAGCAAACTCGAAGGGCGCAACTACGTCAAACGCCTCAGCCGGTTTGGGGTCAAGTTTGACCAGGTGATGGAAGGCCTCCTCATCCGCGAGAAGAAGGGCGTCATTCCGCCCAAGTTTGTTATCCGCCGCGTGCTGGACGAGATGACCGCCTTTATCGCCGCGCCTGCCAGAGAAAACCCGCTCTACACCGTCTTCAAAGACAAACTGGAGAAATTGCCGAAGGTCGGCGCGCGGGACCGGGAAAGCCTGCTCGCCGCGGCCGAGGCCGAGATCACCCGGACGGTTTATCCCGCCTACCAGAAGTTCATTGCTTACTTTACCGAACTGGAGAAAAAGGCCACAACCGACGACGGCGTCTGGAAACTGCCCGAGGGGGCCGAATACTACGCCCACTGCCTGCGCTCCAGCACCACCACCGACTACACCCCGGAGCAGGTCCACGAGATCGGGCTGAAGGAAGTGGCGCGCATCGAGGCCGAGATGGCCGCCATCCTGGAGAAGCAAGGCTACAGGGACGTTGGCAGCCCGGCCAAGAAATTGCACGACTTCGGCAGCGAGGAACGTTTCCTGTACCCCAATACCGACGAAGGCCGCGCCCAGTGCCTGGCCGATTACCAGCGCATCCTGAATGAGATAGACGCCGCCCTGGGGCCGTATTTCGCCGTTCGTCCGCGCGCCCGGCTACAGGTCCAGCGCGTGCCGGAGTTCCGCGAGAAGACCTCTCCCGGGGCTTACTACATGCCCGGCGACCTGACCGGCTCGCGTCCTGGCGTCTTCTACGCCAACCTGCGCGACATGAAGGAAGTCCACCAGTTCGGCATGAAGACCCTGGCTTACCACGAGGGCATCCCCGGCCACCACTTCCAGTTGTCCATCGCCCAGGAATTGAAGGGCCTGCCGTTCTTCCGGCGTATGGTGCCGTTCACGGCCTATGCCGAGGGCTGGGCGCTCTACGCCGAGAAACTGGCGCGTGAGATCGGCATGTACAGGGATGACCCCTACAGCGAACTTGGCTGCCTGGACGCCGAACTGTTCCGCGCCGTGCGCCTGGTGGTGGACACCGGCATCCACTACAAGAAGTGGACGCGCGAGCAGGCCATCGAGTACATGGAAGCCCATTCAGCCCAGGACCACGATAGCATCGTCAGCGAGGTCGAGCGCTATATCGTCATGCCCGGCCAGGCATGCGCCTACAAGATCGGCATGCTCAAGATGGTCGAGTTGCGTGACAAGGCCAGGAATGCCCTGGGCGGCAAATTCAGCCTGCCCGCCTTCCATGATGTGGTTTTGAAGAACGGTTCCATGCCGCTTAGCATCCTGGAGCAGGTGGTGGACGAGTATATCGCGGCGGCGAAATAACGGCGTGTCATTGCAAGGCGGTGCATTTCCGCCGAAGCAATTTCCCGGTTGTCAATATCTCTCCGCTTCGCGGAGATCGCCGCGCTCACAAACGTTCGCTCGCAACGACAAATGAATCAAAACCGGTTGGAGGAGATTCCCATCCAACCGGTTTTCTATTTCACGAACACATCCCACTTCCAGCGCTCGGCCAGCCAGAACTCCCGGTCGGCGGCCTTGCGCCAGACCTCCCCGCCGGAGGACTCGCACTCGGCAATGCGGAAGGCCTGCGGGGCGGTATCGGGGAGGGGGCAAATGGAGGTCACTGCCGCGGGCCGTTCGTCCGGTCCGGACCCGGGGAGGGCGTTGGGCCGTCCGGGCGTGGGCCGGCAGACGAAGCCCCACACACCGTCCCCGTCCGGGAGCCGGCACCAGGTCCGGTCTGCGGCGGTGACGACGGGGTAACTCCAGATGTCGGCATTGCGTCCATCCGGCTTGATGAGCCGCGCCGTGTCGCCCGCGTCGCTGAGGGCAATTCCGGTGTCGAGGGCAAAGAAGCGGGCGATCTCGTAGGGCTGGAGGACGATATCCTGGGTGATGGTGTAGGGGGAGGAACCGCCCTCGCCGTCGTCCAGTTTCCAGTTCTTGATGTTGATGGCGGTCGCGCCCATGTTGATGATTTCGATGTACTCGTCGCGGCTGTTGACCTCGCCGTCGCCGTTCCAGTCGCTGACCGGGCGCGGCAGGACCTCGTTCAGGATCACCGCGCCGGGGTAGGCCGTCGGCAGGGGTGTGGCGGTGCGGGTGGTGGTGCGGGTGGGGGTGCGGGTGGGGGTGGGCGTCACCGCGCCGGTACAGGCCACGATGGGGCTGGCGCTGTTCTGGGGGTTGGAGGGGCTGATCAGGCGGAAATCGAATGCGTTGTGGTCGGTATCGTGGCAGGCTGTGGCCCCGCCGGGGTTGCGTTCGTAACTCTGGTTGGTGTCGCTTGCCAGTGCAGCCAGCGCCGGGGCTTCCACAAATTCGGTATCCTCGCACATGCCGGCCTGGTCTGCCGGCGCGCCGGAGGATGTGAAGAGGGCAACGCCTCCTGTGTTGACAATGCCGGGCGCGAACGTTTTGTCCGCGCCGCTGATGCTGGCCCCGCTGTTGGAGGCCAGCAGGTAATGCTGGCCCGGCTGGAGGGTGACGCCGCTGTCAATAGTGACGAGTGTGTTGATGGTGCTGCCGCAGCCGCTGGAGCGTTTGACCACCCAGCCGCCGATGTTCACCGTCGCGCCGGTGGGGTTGTAGAGTTCCACGAATTCGTCGCCCGCGCCGTTGGGGCCGCGGCTGCGGAACTCGCTGATGACGATGTGCGCCGGCGGCACGGGAGTATTGGTGGCAGTGAAAGTCGCAGTTGGAACGAACGTATGAGTGAACGTCGGCGTGGAAGTGAAGGTGGACGTGGCGGTCGTGGTGGGCGTGGCCGTGATCACGCCCGAACAAAAGGCCGGCGGGCTGGACAGGTTCTGCGGACTGGCCGGAGCAATCAATTGGAAATCGGCGCTGTTGTCGTCGCTATCGGTGCAGGCGGTGTCCCCGCCCGGCAGGCGCTCGTAACTCTGGTCCACCAGCCCGGAGAGCGGCGGCAGGGACGCGCCTTCGCGATACAGGGTGGTTGCGCACATGCCAACCTGGTCAACGATCTCCAGCGAGGTATCCACAAGAGCAATGCCGCCCTCGTCGGCAATGGCCGGCGCGAAGGTCTGGTCTGCGCTGCCGAGGCTGGAGCCGGAGTCCGAGGCGGCCAGGAAATGCTGTCCCGGCTGGAGGACGGTGCCGTTGCTGATGGTGAAGAGCACGTAAGTGTCCGAGCCGCAACTGGCGGAGGTGAGTACCGACCACCCGCTGATGTCAATTGCCGCGCCGGTGGGGTTGTAGAGTTCGATGAACTCGTCATCGCCGCCGTTCGGTCCGCGCGAGCGGAATTCGCTGATGACCAGATGGGAGAGGGTAGCAGGAGTGTAGGTAGAAGTCGGAGTATGGGTGGCTGCCGCCGCGCTGTTCGGCTGGCGCGGCGTCCCGTTGATCGGATTTGAAGCGGCATCTGAACCATTACGAATAATCCCGTCGTTGGTCGCCCAAGCCCCCGGGGCATCGGGAACTATGCCTATCCGTTCCATGCTGGAACGCGTACTATCGGAACCGGCAGGCCAGCCACCATTTCCATTTGCAGTATCCACAATGTTGTCGGAGGCATTGTAAAGGACGAGGGTTTCGCCGCTGTTCGTCAACGAGCCTGTGTAGATTCGGTCAGCGGGTGTATCCGAGACAGTTGTATCATCTGTGCGTTCCAGCAAGAAATATCCACCAGCCGGAATAGTTTCGCCTGAGAGATCAATATCTGGATCGTCGCCAGCGCCTACAAGGCGCCAACCATCAAGGTTAATAGAATCAGGCCCAGGATTATACAATTCAATCCATTCATCGTTGGATGATGCTGTCGTCCCTGCCCACGCCACTTCGTTGATAATTACCGATAAGTATGTCTGCCCTTTCGGCGCGGCGCGCGCCACGCCGCCCGCTGCCGCGCCGAGGAGCGCCAGCAGGAGCAGCAGGCTTGTCCAGGTCGCGGAGGGGGGGCGGCGGGTCATCGTGTCAATGATAACACAGGCACGCGCCGCGTGGCGGCGCGCTAAAGGCCCCTGTGCCTGTTCTCGATTGCAGATCGGTTAGCGGGGTTCGACCACCAATTTGATCGCCGTGCGGACCTTGCCGTCAATATCCACATCAACGAATTCAGGGATAGCCACCACGTTGATTCCATCGTCCTTTAGGTAGCCAGTCGCCAGCACCAGCGCCTTGACGGCTTGGTTCACCGCGCCGGCGCCAATGGCCTGCACTTCCGCCCGTTTGTGTTCGCGCACCACACCTGCGATTGCCCCGGCAACAGCGGATGTACGGGAGGTTGCAGATACTTTGATCATCTCCATAGTGAGTCTCCCTTCAGCGAGTATTGGATAAGAAAGGGGCGTGCTTCTAATAAAATTGTACAGTATTTCGGGGTGTAATTCAAGATGTTCACGAAAGATGTTCAGACAAAACCCTTATCCATTTGTCCTGCGCTTGAATTTACCCCTGAGA
>DYKZ01000174.1 GCA_020722345.1 Anaerolinea thermophila
CGTTGCCTTTGTGTCCTTCGTGTTTAAAAAGGTTTTTGCAGTGGACTCAATTATAAGCGGCTTGCCATAGTTTTCGATAGGCCGCTTCTTCGGCCTCCCAGCGCCGGTCATCCCAACCCAATTCCGGCTGGACGAGGGCGCGGATGCGGGACATCTGGTCGAGGCCGCCGTTAGGGACGAGCAGGCCGAGGCGCACGCGGCGCAGGAGCAAATCGTCGAGGTGGACGACGCCCTCTCGGCGGGCGCAGGCCGTTCTCCTCCCACAGCACATGCTCGCGCGACTCCTTCGACGGATTGGCCTTGCCCGTGTCCACCACAGGGCGAATGCCGGCAAAGGTGGCAATCACGTCATCGAACGTCAATTCCAGGCCAGGGAAGACAAAGCGCAGGCCGTCCATCAGGTACTCGGCTTCGGCGCTGCTGATAGCCGGGTCGGTGACGAGATTCTGACCCTGATCCACGTCGGTCGTGCCGTAGATGACCGCTCCCTCCCAGGGCAAGACAAAGACCGGACGGCCGTCGCGCGGGTGCAGGAAGGTGACGGCGCGCGTCAAGGGGAGGCGACTGGCCTGAAAGACGAGATGACTGCCCCGCAGCGGACGCAGCCGCGGCGTTCGGCCCACCTGACCTCGCAACTGGTCAGCCCAAACGCCCGCCGCGTTGATCACCGCCCGGGCGCGCACCTCCGCCTCGCGGTCCGATTCGCCGCTCACATCGCGCACCACCGCCCCGCAGACCTGACCGGCTTTCGTTTTCCAGGAGCGTATAGTACCCACCAGACACCGAATCGCGTGTAAAATAAACCTGACTCTCCTGCAAAAAGGCTATTGCACCGCGCAGCACGCGAAGACCGTCAGGAAAATGCAAAATCACAAATCATTATTCAAGATAATCTGCGTCGTGGTTCAACATTTTCAAAGCGTCTTTGAATTTCCTTCGTTGCCTTTGTGTCCTTCGTGTTTAAAAAGGTTTTTGCAGTGGACTCAAACCTATGCTCCCCGGTAATTTTATTTTTTCCCAATCCTCCCTGCAGGATTACGCCGACTGCCCGCGCCGCTTCGAATTGCGCTACATCCGGCAATTGCAATGGCCGGCAGTGGAAACGGAACCGGCGCTGGAAAACGAACGCCGCCAGCAGGAGGGGCAACTGTTCCACCGCCTCGTCCAGCAGCACCTCATCGGAATTCCCGAGGAACGCCTGGCGCGGCTGGCCTCGACCTCTGACCTACGCCGCTGGTGGGAAAATTACATCTCTTATCCCATTTCCCTTATTGACTACGCGAAGCATACCGAATCAACGCTCTCGGCCGCCCTCGGGGAGTTTCGTTTATTGGCGAAATACGATCTAATCGCCGTCCGGCCCGGCAACAAGGCTCTCGTCTACGACTGGAAGACCTACGCCAAACGCCCTCGCAACGAGTGGATGGCAGCCCGCTGGCAGACGCGCGTCTACCGGGCGCTGCTCGTTCGCGCCGGAGCGCATCTAAACGGCGGCGCCCCCCTCCAGCCCGAACAGGTCGAGATGGTTTACTGGTACGCCAACTATCCTTCTGATCCCTGCATCCTGCGCTACGATGCTGTCCAGTACCGGCGGGACTGGGCGGCCCTCGAAAAATTCGTCGCCGAGATCACCGCCGCCCCCGAATTCCCAAAGACCGAAGAGGAGGCCAGATGTGCCTTCTGCGCCTACCGCTCCTACTGCGAGCGGGGGATCGTTGCCGGTCAGGGCGACGAAATCGAAGCCGAATTGTCGGAGCCGGAGATCAACTTCGAGCAGATCCAGGAAATTGCCCTGTGACAATGCGCTGGACAGACGCCCCCTCCCTCCCCTCCCCGCCCCTGGAAGGACTGCCGCCCCTCGCGGCGCAGATCCTCGCCCGGCGGGGAATCACCTCCCCCGAGGCAGCGAGATCGTTCCTCGATCCGGCCTACTATGACCCGACGCCTGCCTACGCGCTGCCGGGCATGCGCGCCGCTGTGGAGCGACTCGACACCGCCCTCCGCAACCGCGAACGGATCTGCGTCTGGGGCGACTTCGACGTGGACGGGCAAACTGCCACGACGCTCCTCGTCCAGACCCTGCGCGCCCTCGGCGCAGACGTAACCTACCACATCCCGGTGCGCGGCCGCGAGAGTCACGGGGTCAGCGTCAAATATTTGCAGGCAGAGATCGAGGCCGGGGCGCGTCTCATCCTAACCTGCGACACCGGCATAACCGAAAACGAAGCAGTGGACTTTGCCCGCGCCCGCGGCGTGGACGTGGTCATCACCGACCACCACGACCTGCCGGCCAGACTGCCGGAGGCGCATTCGATCGTGAATCCCAAACTGCTCCCCCAGCAGCATCCTCTAGCCTCCCTGGCCGGTGTGGGGGTGGCCTTCAAACTGGCCGAAGCGCTGCTCGAAAAAGCGGACTGCACCCTCCAGCCATCCGACCTGCTCGACCTGGCGGCGCTGGGGCTGGTGGCCGATCTGGCCTCCCTACGAGGCGATACCCGCTTCCTGGTCCAGAAAGGCCTTTCAGCACTGCGCACCACGAACAGGCTCGGCCTGCAGGTTATGTACGAGTTGGCCGAACTCGAACCGTCTGCGTTGAACGAGTCCCACATCAGTTTCACACTCGCCCCGCGTTTGAATTCACTCGGCCGCCTCGGGGACGCGAATCCGGTTGTGGATTTCCTGACCACCCGCGATCCCGTCCGCGCCCGGGTGCTGGCAGTGCAATTGGAAAACCACAATGCTCAGCGTCAACTGCTGACCGACCAGGTCACCGAGGCAGCCGAAGCCCAGTTACGCGCTAACCCGTCGCTGCTGGCCGCGCCGGTTATCATCGTCGGGCATCCCTCGTGGCCGGGCGGTGTGGTCGGGATCGTGGCGGCGCGGCTGGTGGAACGCTACGGGAAACCGGCAATCGTTATGGTCACTCCGCCGGGCGAACCGGCGCGCGGCTCGGCGCGTTCGGTGGATGGGCTGCACATCACCCAGGCCATCGCCGCCCAGCAGGATTTGCTGCTCCAATTTGGGGGCCATCCCATGGCAGCCGGCCTGTCCCTGCCGCCCGAAAACCTGCCCGCCTTCTCCAGGCGTATGTCTGCGACCGTCGAAAAACTCATCGGCGAGGCCAAAGCGGAACCCGACCTAGAGATCGAAGCCTGGCTCGGCCTTTCCGAACTGAGCGAGGATCTCGCCGCAGCGCTCGAATCGCTGGCGCCGTTCGGACCGGGCAACCCCAGACCGGTGTTTGCCAGCCGGAATCTATCCATTGAGAGAGCCGCCACGCTAGGCCGCAACAGGGAACACCGCAAACTCACTCTGTCCGATGAGCAGGGCGTCAGCCGCGAGGTACTCTGGTGGGACGGCGGCTCGGAGGAACTCCCCTCCGGCCGCTTCGACCTGGCCTACACGGTCCGGGCCGTGAACTGGCGCGGCAGTTCGCAGGTCCAGATGGAGTTCGTGAGCCTGCGCATCACGGAGGGCGAAAGAGCGGAAGTAAGCAGCCGGAAGTTGGCAGTCATGGATTACCGGTCAGAAAAAGACCCCTACAGCGTGCTCGAAAAACTAAAGGGAGAACCGTCCACAGTGGTGTGGGCTGAGGGGGAGGAAAAAGAGCGCGTGGGCGGCGCGGACCGCTACGCGCTTTCCCGCGCCCGCCACCTGGTTATCTGGTCCATCCCGCCCTCCGCTGAAGAATTGCGCGCCGCAATCGAGACCGTTCAGCCGCAGTCCGTCTCCCTGATTGCCGCCCACCCCCCGCTCGAGATCACCGAGAATTTCATCGCCCGCCTGAGCGGCCTGCTGAAATTCGTCATCAACCAGCGCGCCGGAGAAACCTCCTACAAGGAACTTGCCGCCGCCACCGGCCACCGGATTGCAACCGTCAAGTGCGGGCTAACCTGGTTGGTCGTGCAGGGGAAAATCACCCTGGCGCGCGATAGTAATGAGCAACTGACTCTCCGCGCCGGGACGAAGGGGCAGGAGATCGCCGGGTCACAGCGCCTGTGGATCGAGGTGCAGAGCCTGCTGGCCGAGACCGCCGCCTACCGGGCGCACTTTCGCCGCGCGGACAAAGACGCCCTCTTTACTTAAAATTGAGACAATTGACTTATGCCATACGAAGAACTCCACCACACCGCGGACT
>DYKZ01000028.1 GCA_020722345.1 Anaerolinea thermophila
AATTTCCTTCGTTGCCTTTGTGTCCTTCGTGTTTAAAAAGGTTTTTGCAGTGGATTCAATAAAGGGTTATTCTTCGACAACATAATCGAAAACCATATAAGCAACCGCCAGGAAGATGACGTCATACCCGACCAGGAGGTTCAGCCAGGGCAGGATGTGATTCATTCCCAACCCCTGCAAGAAACCGCCGCTGGCCCGCACGGCCGCCAGTAGGAGCGGGATGATGACCGGGAAGAGCAGAATCGGCAGGAGAACGTCGCGAGTGCGGGTCTGGACCGCCATGCTGGAGAGCAGCGTGCCAACGGCCACGTAGCCGATCGAGCCGAGCAGGATGACCAGAAGGAGTCCGGGGATGAAGAGGTTGAGGTTGTAGAGGAAACTGTAAACCGGTAGGACGACCAATTCCACAATCAGCATAAAAACCAGGTTGCCGAGCATCTTCCCAAAGAAGATCGCCGAGCGGTCCACGGGCGCGAGCAGGAGACCGTCGAGGCAGCCGCGGTCTTTTTCCATCGCCATCGAACGGTTCAGGCCGAGCGTCCCGGCAAAGGCAAAGATGACCCACAGGACGCCCGGGGTGACGGTTGGCCGCAGTTTCGGCGTCAGTTCGATGGCAAAGTTAAAGATCAGGATGACCAGCAGGGCAAAGATGAGCATGACCGAGAGGAGTTCGCGCGAGCGCAGTTCGGCGGCCAGGTCTTTCCAGACGACTGCCGCGACAGCGCGGACAAACCCCGAGCGTGGAGGGCGGAGAGAAGACGGCGGGACGGCGACGGTTGGCGGTCTATCGTCCATGGTCAATTTGCCAGCGCGTCCCGGTAAAAATCAAGGATATTCCCTTTCAGTTTCCCCCGCCCGACCGAGGCGGCGATGACGCCGCGCGAGAGCACGTCGAAGCGGGAGGCCAGGTTTTCGACGCGCGCCAGGTCGTGGGAAGTCATGACAACCGTGCGGCCGCGGGCGGCCACTTCGCGCAGCACGTGGTCGAGCATGTTACAGGCATCCTGGTCGAGACCTGTGTGCGGTTCGTCGAAGAGCAGTACGTCTGGGTCGTGCAGGATGGCGCGCCCGATGGCCAGGCGTTGCTGCATGCCGCGCGAGAAGGTGCGCACCAGGTCGCGGCGGCGCGGCAACAGACCCACCAGTCCGAGCACGAATTCGATTCGGCGAGAGATGTCCTCCAGCCCATACATCCGCCCGTAGAAGCGCAGGTTTTCCTCGGCGGTCAGGTCGCCGTAAAGAAGCGGCTGGTGCGTCACCACCCCCAGCCGGGCGCGGACGGCCGCGGCCTGCGAGGGCAACCGATAACCGGCCACGCGCACGTCGCCGGCCGTCGGCCGCGAGAGGGAGGCCAGGATGCGCAGGAAGGTGGTCTTGCCGGCCCCGTTCGGACCAAGCAGGGCAACAAACTCGCCCTCCTCGACGCGAAAATCCAGGCCGCGCAGAACCTTCTTGGCGCCAAAAAGTTTGACCAGTTTGCGGACTTCGATCATCCTGCCAACCCAACAAACGCGACCATGCTAGAGCGCCTTCTTCAGCCTTTCCTTCAAGGCTGCGCGGCGTTTCTCGTACACTTCCCTGGACATTTCGCCGCGGCGGAATTTTTCATCAAGGGAGATGATAGCATCCGTGATGGCGTCTGGGTCGCTGCCGAAGGAATCGTCCTCGCCTTCTTCCGCGGTCTCCTCCTGCAATGCTTCCTGCCTGGCGAGGGCGCGGTCACGGAGGAACAGAACGATACCCAGAACGATGAACACCAGTCCCAGGATGCCCACGCCGATGATCAACGGCGTGTTCTGGGACAGATTGGCTGGCTGCGTTCCGGGCGGGGCAGCGGCGGTGAAGGTCAACGCCCCGACCGGCAGGCTGGTCCCCTGGTAGAGTTGGTAGATCGCGCTTTCGAACTGCTGCGTGCCGGCGTCTGCCAACAGGGCGCTCTCGACCCTCGTCCCCTCTGCCGCGAACAGGCTGACCGAAGTCACCGGCAGCATAATCTGCTGAGAGAATTCCAGGCGGCGGTCATAGGGCAGGGAAAACGAGGCAATGATACCGTACTGCCCTGTGGCAAGCGGCGGCAGGGCGATGCCGCTCTCTGCCGGCAGGAACGGCGCGCTGTTCGTATTCGACCGCAGGGTGAAGTCGAGCGCCCCTTCGGGAGGCTGGATGATTGCCAGGGAAGTGCCATCGGTTTCCAGGACAACGGTCTGGTCGCCCAGGTTGCTGAGGACAAATAACTCATTCACCTTCACGATCCCCGGCGTCGAAAAATCCAGGGCAATGTGGAGAATGTCCTGGGTGAGAAGACTCCAATCCGTACTGGTCTCGTAGATGGCAACCGGGAGATTGATCGAGGCCGTCCCTTCGCTGTAGGTTGCGGACAGGGAATAATATGTGACGCCATGATAGTCCACCGAGACCCAATAGGCCACTTGCGTACTGGCAGGGACCTCCCGGAAGAGGAACGTCCCGTCTTCGTTGACATCTTGAACAAGCGTATCGAAAATCTCGTTGGTCGAGTCATCATAGACGATCAGCATGGCAGTCAAGCCGTCTTCCAGGGGAACGCCGGAAAGATTGGAAACGCTTCCGCTGATCTCTACGGTTTCCGCAGCGGGCGTACTCGACGCTTCCGTCGCAGCGATGGGCGTCTCGACAGTGAGAGTTCCCGTCAGGGTCTCACTTGCAACCGGCGCGGGAGTCGGGGTGGGTTCAGGGGTTGGCTCGGCTGTGGGCGTCGGCAGGGGAGACATGTCGAAGGACAGGCTGCGCAGGTAGGCGATGAGCGCCAAAATGTCGTCCTCGGACAGTTGTTCGTTGAAAGCGGGCATCTGCCCATTACCTTCGGCAATCGCCCGGTAGAGGGCCAATCCGCTGACCTGCGACATATACTCTTGGTCGGTGAAATCAGCCCCTTCCCCGATCCCGCCGGGATGATGACACTCGGCGCAGCGATCGGCAAACAGGTTCGCGCCGCGCTCGATCTCTTCGGGGGTGGTCGAGAGCATCAAGGTGTAAGCCAGCACGTCCCAGCGCTCTGAGGCAGGATGGGCAATGAACGGCGGCATCCCGCGTTCGGGGTTGCCGATCGAGATGACTCTGTACCAGTCTGCCGGGACGGCCTGGAGGGAAATCTCGGCCAGACCAATCGCCGGAACAGCCACCGGCAGGCTGCCGGCCATCGGACCGTTACCCAGCCCATCTTCCCCGTGACAGGGGGCGCAACTGCCGATAAAGAGTTCAGCCCCGCGCGCCGGGGAGGGCGGCTCGGAAGGGTACAGCGCCAGGTCAGGCAACGGCGTGGGCGAGACGTAACCAGGCGGCGGGGTGATATCCTCCGCCAGGGAAAAATTACAAGCGGACAGGGTAAGAAGGACAAGCAAGAGCAAATCGGCACGGAATTTCATGATCATCCTTGAGGGTGGGTTATTGCAGCGCTTTCCCGCAGTGCGAACAGAACCGGTCGGTGGCCAGCACCGCCTTGCCGCAGTGGGGACAAAACCCTCCCACCTTTTCGCGGCGCTCCGAACGGCGGGCGGTGATCCGCTCTTCGATGGCATCGTCCGTCATCGAGGCCAACGCAACCTGCCGCGTGCGGCGGGCGACGGGCGGCAATTCGTCCAATCTGCGCATCACTTCTGCCCCCTGCCGCACAAGTTCCGCCCGCTGGAGCGGATAATCCTCCGCCGGGATCTTGTCCAGGGTGTAGTCGAAATCCAGTTCACGCAGGGCATTCAGCAGGCGCTCCTGCTCGGCCAACAGGCGGGAGCGGGCGTTCTCTTCCGACCGGGAGGGAGTCTCGGTCCCCCGAAAAGGCTGGGCTACGAACGCGGCCGCCAGCACAAGAATACCCAGCAGAAGCAGGAGAGATAGGGATTCCATAAACCTAGCCTTCCAGCAAAATTGCTTCGATGACCGCTTGAATCTCCTCCGGAGAGACAAACGGACCGATCTTGATGTAACGCAGGATGCCGCTGCGGTCAATGAAGTAAGTTTCAGGCACGCCCAAGTTGCGGTTGAAGATGCGGGAAATCTCCGTCCCCATGTCGGGGCCGTTCGGGTAGGTGATATCGAACTTCGCCAGGTACGAACGGGCATCCGGCTCGGTATCCACGTAGTCCACGCCCAAGAAGACCACCTCCCCGCCCGGCTGGTACAGCCGCCAGGCGGCTTCCAGGTCGGCGGCCTCGCCCTCGCAGGGCTTGCACCAGGAGGCCCAGAAGTTGACCACCACCACCCTGCCGCGCAGGTCGGAGAGAGCAATCTCCTCCGCCCCGCCGTAATCATAGCCTTCGTACAACGGCAGGGTGAAATCGGGCACTTGCGCGCCGACAATCAGCATTGGCCGCTGCGCCCGGACCAGCCCGATGGCCACCAGCGCCAGCAGGCCAAGGAGCCCGCCCCAGATGAGAACCTGCGCCCAGACCGGGACGCCTTTTTTGGGAGAGATAGTATCGGTCATGGATCATTTCCGTTTCTTGAGTTCGGCTTCGAAGCGCGCCGCGTACTCATCCTCAGGCGGCGCGGCGGGCGCGGAGCCTGAGCCTGCCTCCGCTTCCGGTTCACGCGCCAGCCGCTGCCAGGTCCGGAACGCCCGGAAGAGCAGGTACGCGCCTCCCAGGAAGGCCAGCGGCGGGACAACGTACACCAGCCAGTTGATGCCCTCGCGCGGCGGCTCGGAGAGGACGCGCGCCCCGTAGTTCTCGACAAAGTATTGCTGAATTTCCTCCTCCGACTTGCCCTCCGCCAGCATCTGGCGGATCAGTTCCCGCCACTGGCGGCAGGCTTCGGTGGGGCAGACATCCAGCGGGACGTTCTCGCACACCGGGCAGAAGAGTTCCTGCGCGATGGCGTTGACCTCGTCATCGGCGGGGGTGGGCTGCTGCGCCAGAACAGCCGGCGCAGGCCCGGCTGACAGGAACAGGCTGGCAAAGACAAGAGAGAGAAAAGCGAGCAGACCGAGACGCGCAAATTTCATTCGCATGTCACTCCTGTTCCTTTTGCGGCCAGGCGGCGACGGCATAGCCCAGAATAAAGATCAGGCTGCCGATCCACAGCCAGTTGATGAGGGGGTTATGGTAGACCTTGAAGGGCGCCTGGAAGACGGAGAGGTTCTCCCAGTTCACCAGAACCACGTACAGGTCGTCGGCCAGCGTGGTGCGCACGCCGGGGATGGTCATCGTCTGGCCGTCGGGGTAGAGATCGTAGCGCGGGTAAACTTCTTGCAGGAACTCGCCGTCCCGGAAGATGCTCAACACGGCGCGGGTGACGTAGCGCCCATCGGTGTGCTCGAATTGGGCCAGCGAGTCGTAGCGGACGGTGTAACCGGCCAGGTCGAGCGACTCCCCCACTGCCAGGCTCTGCTGCGTGGCGGTCTGGAAGACCTCGATACCGAGGATGCCGATGGCCATCACCACCATGGCGATGTGGATGAGGTAGCCGCCATAGCGGCGGCGGTTGCGGGAGACGAGCCGCGCCAGCGCCGTAAAGAGTCCCTCGCCCTGAGATTTCATGCGGGCGCGCACCCCCCGCCAGAACTCATACAGGGTGATGAAGAGAACGAAGGCAATCAGCGTGAAACCGACCAGGGCAATCCAGTTGCGCATACCGAGGGCGAACAGGAGAACCGGCGTCAGCAAGGCGGGAATAGACGGTTTCCAGGCTGCCCGTCCCAGGGTGCGGAGCGTTGACCGGCCCCACGCGGCGAGGGGCGCGATGCCCATCAAGGCAATCAACACGCCCAGCAGCGGGCCGACGGCGCGCTCGTAGAACGGCGGGCCCACCGTCACCTTTTGCCCGGTGACAATCTCGGAAATCAGCGGGAACAGCACCCCCCACAGGCAGACGATCAGAACGCCCATGAAAAGCAGGTTGTTGAGCAGGAAAAACGCCTCGCGCGACAAAAGGGAATTCATCTGCATTTCGGCCTTGAGGTCTTTCCAGCGGTGAAGGAGCAGGGCAACCGAGACTACGGAAGTGACAGCGATGAATGCAAAGAACATGGGGCCGATGGCGCTCCTGGCAAAGGCATGCACAGAAGACAGCACGCCGGAGCGGGTGAGGAAGGTTCCAAAGATGACCAGCGAGTAGGTCAGGATAATGAGGAACATATTCCACTGCTTCAGCATGCCGCGCTTTTCTTCGATCATGACCGAGTGCAGGAACGGCGTGCCGGTCAGCCAGGGCAGCAGGGCGGCGATTTCCACCGGGTCCCAGCCCCAGTAGCCGCCCCAGCCGAGCACATCGTAGGCCCAGCGCATGCCCAGCACAAGGCCGAGCGAGAGGAACAGCCAGGCCAGCAGCGTCCAGCGGCGGGTAATGCGAATCCAGCGGTCATCGGTGCGGCCGGTGACGAGGGCGGCGATGGCAAAGGCGTAGGGGATGACGAAAGCCACGAAGCCAAGATAGAGCATCGGCGGATGGATGATCATCCCAGGATGACGCAGCAGCGGGTTCAACCCTTCACCGTCGCGGGGCGTGACCAGCGTCGCGCCGGCCGGGGCGAACATTTTGGCGACGAAGTCACCGCCCGGCGTCTGCCACCAACGGGTGAAGGGATTCTCGAAGAAGACGAGGAGCGTCAGGAAAAAGGCCAGCGTCAGCGAAGTGACCACCACCACCCAGGGTAGGAACTCGCGGTCACGATCCCATTTGCGCAGCGAGACGGCAGTCGCAAAAGCCGCCATCAGCCAGGACCAGAAAAGGATGGAGCCAGACTGCCCGCCCCATAACGCCGTGGCCTTGAGATAGAGGGGCATCGTCCGGCTGGTCACCGAGTACACGTACTGGACCTCGAACCTGCCGCTGACCAACAGGTAAACCAGAACTCCCGCCGCCAGCGTCAGGAGGGGAAAGGTCAACAGCATAGCGCGGCGTCCGCTTTCCAGCCAGCGCTCGGATGTGTGGAAATGCCCCAGCGCCGCGGCCACGGCGGCGAAGAGGGAGAGGAGGAATGTCAGGACAAGGATGCCAAAACCGAATTCTGGGAGCATGAAGATTTCCTCAATGGCAGTGCAGCGGTCACGGTGGAGCGCAAAAAGACAGGCGTTAGTTCCCGTTCACCTGTTCGGGGACGGCCTCTTCGTATTTCGTGGGGCACTTGAGCAGGAGTTCGTCGGCGTAGAAGACGCCGTCCTCGCCCAGATGCCCGGTCATGATTGCCTGGGCCTCGTTCTGGAGTAGGTCTGGCTTGGGGCCGATATAAGCCACTTGCAGGCGCGCACGCGTCGGGTCCATGACCGCTTCGTGCAACACGGATGACAAGCCGCCCTGGGCTTCGATCTCGGCGTTGTTCCCCGGTACGTGCGCCACCTCGAAAGTAAGCGTCAGGGACTCGGCGTCGTACTGGATCGTGTCGCCGACGACTGCGCCGGAGATGCGTAGATTCTTCCCGGCCAGTTCCTGCTGCTGCGCCTGGAGTTCTTCCACGGTCAGGAAATATTCGGCATTTGCACTCATTGAAGAGACAATCAGGTAAATCACCGCAGCAAGTACCAGCAAGCCACCAATAAGGAACTTCGAACGTCCAGCAAGCATCGGGAACCTCCGGGAAATATCGTTAGCAAGATTTTCACATAATGAGATTAACATAGAGTGAGAATGTCAGGTGGCACCGCGCTTAAACGTGGTCTGTATTTTTAGCCACAGATTACACAGATTTTCACGGATTTTGAATTCTAAGAGTCCACTGCAAAAACCTTTTTAAACACGAAGGACACAAAGGCAACAAAGGAAATTTAAGGACGCTTTGAAAATGTTGAACCACGACGCAGATTATCTTGAATAATGATTTGTGATTTTGCATTTTCCTGGCGGTCTTCGCGTGCTGTGCGGTGCAATAGCCTTTTTGCAGGAGAGTCATTCTAATCTGTGCTAATCCGTGAAATCTGTGGCTGATTCTTTGTGGAAAAAGAGACTCCACGGTTTACTGTAGTGCTACCGAATGTCAGGATTCTCGGTTTTCTTCGTGTTCACAGGCAGACTTCCGAGGCAGGCGCGCTCAGAAATCTTCGGCTGAGGAGACAAATTCAGCCTTAAAGGATTCCGATGCTACACGCACCCGCCGGGACCGCAACGGCGATTGAACCAAAGCCAGAAATGTCCTCATACTGTTGCAATTTCAGTTGTACTTATCCTTCAGTGCTTTCACCGGGAGCACGATCTGGCCCTCCTCCCGATCTCCCACTGCCAGCCAAGAGTCGGCACGATTGGCTGCACACCAGGCTGTGAAGGCGGCCGCGATAGCATCCAGTTCCTCCGCAAGATACAAATTCTCTACCGGCAGGAGGCCCCGCAGCAATTTGTGCCGGGTAATCTCCTCGAAAAAATCCATTGGGTCGTTGATCCCCGCCCCTTCGGCATGGAGGGCCAATTGCCGCTGCAAACGCCCCTCCAGCGTCGGCTTGGGAAGCGGAACCTGCCCCAGCAGCGCGCAGAAGACGGCATGGGGGTTCGTTTCGAGCCTCTGACAGCGCGCCTCCTCGTCCGGGTGGAGGGCAAACCCGCGCCCTTCGAGCAGCCGGTGGACTTGGAACCCCATCTGCGTCCAGGCGGCGCACGATTCGGGCCGGCCGCCTGTCGGGGGGACAGAAATGCCGCGCTCGCGCAATTCATACTCGGCCAGGCGCATCTCTGCCCCGCGCAGACGCGTCGAGGCTTGTGCGGCGGCCAGTTTCCGGCGCACCAGCCCCAGGTTCGGGCGCGGCGGGGCGTTGACCGCAGCCAGGGCAGAACTGCATCCATCCAGCGCGGCCAGCAGCGCCTCCAGATCACCGCCTCCCAGCGCAGTCAACTGGCAATCCGCGTCCAGCACTGCCCAGGTGTAAGGGTTGCGCCCGGCGGTGGGGTCAATCCCCAAAAAACATTCAGGTAAGAATTTCATGAATTAATCTGTCGGATGTGGTAAACTGCCACCCATAGTTTAGAACAAAACAGGAACTTATGCAACTATATTTGCGCCGCAGTTTTCCCCTCCTTCTACTCCTTCTCGGCCTGGCCTGGATCGTTGCCAGCCGCGCCGACCCTGGCTCGGTAACCGGCGGCCAAGTCCCGGCCCCGCAGAAAGGCTTCCTGGCCCCAGATTTCACGCTGGAAAGCCTCGACGGGCAAACCGTCCACCTTTCGGAACTCTTCGGGAAGCCGGTCCTTGTGAACTTCTGGGCCTCATGGTGCCCGCCCTGCCGGGCCGAAATGCCTGCCATGCAAGCCGTCTATGAAACCTATCAGGGGCAGATCCACCTGCTGGCTGTCAACGCCACCTCGCAGGACAGCCTGACCGACGCGCTGGCCTTCGTGAGCGAAAACGGCCTAACCTTCCCCATCCTGCTCGACCCCGACGGCGCGGCCTACCGGCAGTTCGCCATCACCTCCCTGCCGACTACCTTCTTCATCGGCGCAGACGGGATCATTGCGGAAGTGGTCGTCGGCGGGCCGTTGACGGAAGCCGGGCTGCACAGCCGGATCGAATCCCTGCTGGAGGAGACGCCCTGATGCTGCCCATCCTGCAAATCGGCCCGCTCGCCCTGCGGACCTCGGGCCTGCTCCTGCTCATTGGGGCTTATCTCGGCTTGAGCCTGGCCGAACGCCGCCTGCCAAAGGGCGGACCCAACAGCGACCAACTCTACAACCTGGTATTTCTATCGCTTGTCAGCGGCGTGGCGGCGGCGCGACTCTCTTTTGCAATCCAGAACTTCAGCATCTTCCGCGCTGCGCCGCTCAACCTCTTCTCGCTGGACGCCGGCCTGCTCGACCCGTTCGCCGGTTTTGCCGCGGCGCTCATTGCTGCGTTGGTATATGGGCAGCGCAAGAAACTGGCTCTCTGGCCCACGCTGGAGGCGTTTACGCCCCTGCTGGCGGTGATGGCCGTCTTCGTCGGCTTGGCGCATCTGGCCTCCGGGGCCGCCTTCGGCGCGCCCACTTCCCTGCCCTGGGGCATCGAGTTGTGGGGAGCCAGCCGCCACCCCACCCAAATCTACGAGACGGCGGCGGCGGCGCTCATCCTGGGGTGGCTGTGGCCGAGGTTGGGCAAAAGCGCTCCTCCCGGCAGGCTGTTTCTGCTGTTCGTCACGGCTTCCGCCGGGGCGCGCCTCGTGCTGGAAGCCTGGCGCGGCGACAGCAGCCTCCTGCCCGGCGGCCTGCGCCTGGCGCAGGTCATCGCCTGGGGTGTGATGGCGGCCGGTCTCTGGGGGCTGGGAAGGCTGAAAAATCAAACGGCGCACAATCAGCAAGGATAGCGCCTCCCCCTTCATCGCCGTTCATCTCTGGTTGACAAGCGCCCTCCATATGGACAAGATTTTCATCAATCGCCTGCGCATCCATGCCATCCTCGGCGTCCGCGAGTGGGAACGTGAGACTCCGCAGGATGTCCTCGTCAGCGTAGCGCTCGAAGCAGACACGCGCCCGGCCGCGGCCAGCGACCGGGTGGAGGACAGCGTGGATTACTCTGCGCTGGCAAAAGAAATCCGCGCCCACGTGGAGGGGGCGCGGCGGTTCACGGTGGAGGCCCTGGCGGAGGATATCGCCCAAATCTGCCTCCGCAGGCCGCAGGTCCAGAGGGTGGCGGTGCGGGTGGAAAAGCCGGGAGCGGTGAAGGAGGCAGAGGCGGTCGGGGTGGAGATCGAACGTCCGTAAACGGCGTCCACTTCAGACGTGGAGGGGCGAGGCGCCGCGGGCTATATTTTCCAGGAATTCCTGACGCGTGGCGAGGTTGGTGCGGAAGGCGCCGTGCATGGCCGAAGTGGTCATGCGGGCGTTGTGTTTTTGCACGCCGCGCATGGACATGCACAGGTGCAAAGCCTCCACAACGACGGCCACCCCCTGGGGCTTGAGCAGGTCGCGGACGAAGTCGGCGATCTGGCGGGTCATGCGTTCCTGGACTTGCAAGCGGCGGGCAAACAAGTCCACGATGCGGGGGATCTTGGAGAGGCCGAGGACTTTGCCATCCGGGATGTAGGCGACATGTACGCGCCCCAGGAAGGGGAGCATGTGGTGTTCGCACAGGCTGTAGAACTCGATGTCGCGCACCAGCACCATCTCGTCGTATTTGACTTCGAAGATGGCATCGTTGACCAGGCTCTGGGGGTCGGTGTAATAGCCGGAAAGCAACTCGGCGTACATGCGGGCGATGCGCTGGGGGGTGCGCTTCAAACTTTCCCGCTGAGGGTCTTCACCGACGGCGGTCAATATCTGCGTGACAGCATTTTCGATCACCGCGAGATCTATCTTGCCGTTTGCCAGGGAAGCGTCGAACAGGTTGTCGTCAAATTCTATCGTGTCCATATTCTCTCAAAAAAACTGGCCCGGCATCTTTGCCCGGGCCAGCGGGTTCATTAGAAGAAGGTTTAATGGATTTTGGGTTCGATCAAGCCGTAGGTCCCATCCCGCCGCTGGTAGAGGACGTTGATGGAGTTCGTTTCAACGTTGAAGAAGATGAAGAAGTTTTCATGGCCGAGCAATTTCATTTGCTCCAGCGCTTCGGCTTCGTTCATAGGGATCAACTCAAATGTCTTGCGGCGGGCAACGACAGGTGCTTCCTCTCGGCCTTCTTCCGGCTGGGGGACAACCTCGGCAGCGGAGCGTCCGTCGCCGCGGCCGCGGGCGCGTTTGCCCTTGTAGCGTTCGGCCTGACGTTGCATTTTGTCTAGGGCGCGGTCGAAGGCAGCCAGCAGGTCGTCGGCGCGCTCTTCCGTGCGGAGCAGGGCGCGCCGTCCGCGGGCGGTGATCTGGGCCACGTTGCGGTCGTTTGCATCCCGCGCCGACTTGACGAACGAGAGGTCCACTTTGACGTGCTCAAGTTCGTTCAAGTAGCGATCCAGTTTAGAGGCTTTTTTGTTTACGTAGTCCTTGATGCGGTCGGTCAGTTCCAGGTTGCGGGCGAGAAGTTCAACTTTTACTGTCATAGGTTCCTCCAAAGATGGAATGTGGGTTGGGTCAAACGATTTTCAAGCCGTGGTGCGGAAGGGCGCGTGCCAGGGTAAGTGCATAAACCTCGCGCGCGCCGGCATCCAGTAATGCCAAGGCGCAGGAAGAGATCGTCGCGCCGGTGGTGGCCACGTCATCCATCAACAAGACGGTCTGGCCGGAAACCATGGCCGGGTTGGCGCGGAAGGCGCCTGAGACATTTTCGCGGCGCTCCTCGGCCGAAAGCCCGACCTGCGAACGGGTCTCGCGGGCTCGGGCAAGCGCCCGGGGGGCATACTTCCAGCCGTTCAGAGCCGCCAGCGGCATGGCAACCAACCCCACCTGATTATAGCCGCGTTCCTGCATCCGCTTCCGCCCCAGCGGCACTGGGACAACAATGTCAATCGGCCAGTCCCAGGCGCGCACGTGGGGAGCCATCTGGCGGGCAAGAGAATCCCCCAGCCCCATGTTGCGGCGGTACTTGAGCGTGTGCAGCGCGGAGCGAATTGGTCCTTCGAAGACCAGCCAAGAGCGCATCATTTTGTAGGGGGGAGGCGATTTAGTGCAGGCCGGGCAAGAACCCGGTTGGGCGAGAGGCAGGCCGCAGGTCCGGCAAACGGGCTCAGGGACGGTTTGAACCTGTTTCTGGCAGTCTGGACACCAGCGATATCCGGCCCGTTTACAGCCACCACACGTGGGCGGGAAGAGCAAGTCGAGGCTGCCCCACAACAATTGGGATAATTGATATTGCCAGGACACAGTTTTACAGGGCGCTGCAGAAGTTTAAAACCAAATCGTCGTTATCGCCCGGCTCTGACAAGATTCCGGTTCAGATACCTTTACAAGAAGCAGTAGAGTGAGCCTAAACAATGCTGCCCAGCGATCTCCAAAGTTTCAAGCCGGCTGGCGTAAGAAGCACAATCATCAGGGCCGGGAATACAAACAAGCCAAGCGGCAGGATCATTTTGATTGGCGCTTTATGGGCTTCCTCTTCGGCCCGCTGGCGGCGCTTGATGCGCATCTGGTCGGCCTGGACGCGCAAGACTTTCGCCATGCTGACCCCCAGCGTTTCCGACTGAATTACCGCGGCCACGAAACTGGTCATCTCAGAAATACCAAGACGGTCAGCCATGTCGCGCAGGGCGTCACGGCGCAGTTTGCCGAGTTGAATTTCCCGGATGACGCGGCCCAAGGCTACTGCCAGTTCATTATCCCATTTTTCGTTCACTTTCGACATGGCGGCATCGAACCCCAGACCCGCTTCGACACAGATGGTCAGCAGGTCGAGGGCATCTGGCATGGCTTTGCGGACCGACTTCTGCCGGCGGTCAATTTTGCTTTTCAGGTAGAGGTCTGGGAAGACGTAGCCCAGCAGGGTGAAAACAACCACCAGCAGCATTTTGACAGGCAGGGTAAATGTTTTGGAGCTCAGTGATAACAAAAGCACTAGTCCGCCAAAAACGCCGGCCATTACAAAGTGCAGCACCATGAACGTGGAGGCATCTATATTGCCTGGATTGCCGGCAAGTTCCAGTTTTTTGCGAGTCTGTTCCAGGACGTGCTGGGGGGTAAAACGGGAGGAAATTTCACCCAAGTGGCGAATGAACGGCAAGATCACGCGGTCAACAAACGGCTGTGAGAGTTCGATCTCTTCGAGGGATACAGCCTCGCCGCGCTGGCTGAATTCTGCCAGGCGGGACTCCAACGGGTCAACATCCTGAGTCTTGGCGCGTTTTGCCCCAATCACCACGAGAACAATCAGCCCTGCAAGGATAGCCACAACAACGAGGATCACTATAACGCTCATCACTCCTCCTGTTCCTAAACCTCGATTTGGGCAATCTTGTTCATGATCACATACCCAACAACAATCAAAAGCAAGGCGGTTCCCAGAGCAATCGAACCGCAAATCATGTTTTCAGGGGTGAACAATTCGAGAATGTAGTCACGATTTAAGAAGTAAAGGATGATCAGCAGGCCAACAGGCATCAAGGAAAGGATTTTGCCCGAATAACTTACCTGGGCAGTGAGAACGCGGATCTCGCCTTTGATGCGGATTCGTTCCCGGATCGTATAGGAGATAATGTCCATGATCTCTGCCAGGTTGCCGCCAACTTCCCGCTGAACGTTGATGGAGGTTACAACAAAGTCGAGGTCCTCGCTTGGGATGCGGCGCAACAGGTTGGAAAGCGCCTTTTCCATTGGGATTCCCAGTTGCATTTCCTGAACAACTCGTCTGAATTCATCGCAGATGGGTGGAGGCATTTCCTTGCTGATTGCCTCCATGGCCTGCAAGGTGGAGAAACCGGCCCGCAGGCTATTCACCATCAGGCTCAACATATCGGGGAGTTGGTCGTTGAATTTCTGCAGCCGTTTCTTTTGCTGGCTGCGGACATACATGCCCGGCAGAAAAGCGCCGATCACGCCGCCGATAACCGCCGAGAACAACAGCCGCCCCCCTAGCAGGAAAGCAATCAGGCCAAGGCCCACAATGGCTATAACGTAGAGCGCAATATACTCGCCGGGTTTGAACTTCAGGTCAGCCCGCGCCAGGCTGCGGGCAATCTTTTCTCCAATGCTGGATTTCTCAACCCGCTTGTTAACCCAGTCGGTAAGCGCGGCCTTTGTCTTCTTGGACTCGTCTGCTTTTTCTTCTTCGAGATATTTATTCAGGCGATTATCCACCAATTGCCTGTCACCGGTGACCGACAGGATGATACCGATAACAAGCAGGATGAACGCGACCCCCCCGCCGATCAACAGGAATGTTCCAAGATTGTTTATTGCCATAGTTTACCTGGTCATTACATGGAAAACTAGTACCGCTGCCTGCTCCCCACGCCAAAAACGGATGGCGGCAAGTGCAAGCCGGCAGCCTCAATCTTTTCCATTGCTTTGGGCCGCAGACCGGTGGGACGCAACCGGCCAATCACTTTGCCATTCTCATAACCTGTCTGCTCAAATGTGAAGATGTCTGTCATGGTGATGACATCTCCCTCCATGCCGCTGATTTCGCTGATATTGACGACCTTGCGGGAGCCGTCGCGCATGCGCTCTTGGTGGACAATCATGTCAATAGCCGAGGAGACTTGCTCACGGATGGCGCGCACGGGCAACTCCATGCCTGCCATCATGGTCATGGTTTCCAGACGCATTAGCGTATCGCGCGGGGAGTTGGAGTGCAGGGTGGTCATCGAGCCGTCGTGGCCGGTGTTCATGGCCTGCAGCATGTCAAGGGCGGCATCATCACGGATCTCGCCTACAATGATCCGGTCCGGGCGCATACGGAGGGCGTTGATCACCAACTGGCGGATGGTGATTTCGCCGCGTCCCTCGATATTTGGCGGGCGCGATTCAAGCGTCACAACATGTTCCTGGCGCAACTGTAACTCTGCTGCATTCTCAATGGTGATGATACGTTCATCAGCAGGAATGAAACTGGATAGAACGTTCAGCAGGGTCGTCTTTCCAGAACCGGTGCCGCCCGAAATAACTATGTTCAACCTCGATTCGACGCACGCTTTCAGAAACTGGAGCGCTTCCGCGGTCAGCGTGCCGAATTGAATCAACTGCTCCACGGTCAAAGGGATCTTAAAAAATTTTCGGATGGTGATCGTGGGACCGTTCAACGCAATTGGCGGGATGACGGCATTGACGCGCGAGCCATCAGCCAGGCGGGCATCCACATAAGGGCTGGCCTCGTCAATGCGGCGGCCAAGAGGCGCCACAATGCGGTCAATGATGCGCATGACGTGGTCGTTGCTCTCGAAAGTCACCGGGACGCGATGGATCTTGCCCTTGCGCTCGATGTAGATGTTCTTAGCGCCATTGACCATCACTTCCGTGACAGTCTCATCTTCGAGCAGGGGCTGCAACGGTCCCAGCCCAAGGATCTCGGCTGAGATCTGTTCAAACAGGCGGGCGCGCTCGGGGCGGGAAAGGATGATGTTCTCTTCGCTCAAAATCTGCTCGAAAAGTTCCTGGATGGTTTTACGGACCTCCTCCGTCTTTGTCACGTCCATCGAGGGGTCCAGTTCGGCGATCAAGCGGTTCTGGACCCGGTTCTTGAGATCGTAGTAAGAACCCGGCTGGGAGGAAGGGGTCGGCGCGCTCACCCGTCGTGCTTGCAGCGAGGAGAGGCGGGACCCATCGCTTGACGATGGCTGGGACGGTCCCGCGGGTGCGCCGCCAGACTTATTCTGTTCGATACGTTTAAGCAAAGACATCACTGCCTCCTGAAAACTTCAGGCTAGCGCCTGGGAACCTTTTCCAACTCCTCCGGCTCACGCTTGAGCAATTTAACCCGCAGCGCCTCGGCAAGCGCATAGATTCCCCGGGCGGCAGGCTGGGTTTTGTTGTCGAGCATAAACGGGACCCCGCGGTTGACCGCTGTGATTACCGTCCGCTCGTCCAGAGGGATTGCAGCCACGATCTCCTGCTTGAGATACTCTGCAACCTTTTCGGGGGTAATGGGGATGCGTTTATCATGACGGTTCATGACAAAGGCGACCTTGCTCACCGGCACGTTCATGGTAGTAAGCAGATCGAGAAACAGGCGATTGTTCTTCATGGATGGAATGTCTTGGACAGTGACCAGGACGATTGCATCACAAATGTCGAGGATGGCAAGGGTTACATCGTTCAAATAGGAGCACGTGTCCACAACGACGTACGCATACATCTGCCGGAGATATTGCAGCACCTTGGCAAACTGTTCGGGGTCAACCTTCTCGGCATACTCCGGGCGCGAGGGCGAGGCCAAGATGTGCAGGCCGGAGGTCGTGTGCTTGAGCATCACCTCGTCAATGATGTCGGGCTCCAGTTCATCGGCGCGCGTGGCAAGATCCAAAATGGTATTCTTCCCCTGCTCATTCAGGAAGATCGCTACATCGCCAAACTGCAAGTCTGCATCTACCAGCGCGACACGGGTCTCATCGTTATGGAGCGCAATGGCTAGGTTGACCGCCAGCGTGGTACAGCCGGTGCCGCCCTTGGGACTGTACACCATGATGATGTTTCCCTTGACAGTTGGCCCGGCGGCTATGGGCTGCGACGCCCCTCCTGGCGCAGCGCCGAACACCTGCGGACCCTTGGCCCGCTCCTCGAAAGACACCTTGCCGGCACGCCGGATGGCGGTCACCAACTCATCTGGCATGGGGGGCTTGGTGAGGAAATCGCGCGCCCCAACCTGTAGCGCCCGGCGCATGTAATTCTGGTCATTCTGCACGGTCAGGATGACCACCTGGATGAAAGGCATCTTCTGGCGGATCTGCTCGGTGGCCACGATGCCGTCCATGTCCGGCATATTGATATCCATCAGAACCACATCGGGGCTGGCATCCTGCGATAACTGGATCGCTTCTCGTCCGCTGCGGGCTGCGCCTACAACTTCAATGTCCGCTTCGAATTGCAACAACTTGCGTATATTCTCGCGTGTTTCGGCAATATCATCCACAATCAACACGCGTATCTTATCTGCCATGGAAGTTCTCCCGTGTCATCTCAAAAAAATGTCTTGTGGCGTCCAACATTATTTGTCGGTCTGGATAACATCATTGGGGAGTTGGGGTTGCACCAGTTTGTCAACACGCGGCTGAAGCCCATAAGGCAGTTTGGGCGGGACCGGAATATCATATTGAGTCAGTAGGTATTCCAAGGTGGCCGCCTCCGGAATCTCGCCAATTACCTGATCGTTCGGGTTCCGCAGGGTCAGGGTGATCTGGGAGCCGCTATAGATTAGCCAGGTCAGCATGACAGCATCCTGGTTAGTGACCATTAAGGTGATAATATCAGGGCGGACGATGGCCGCAGTTTGCTGATCAGTCGCAGCCGGCGCGGGAGTGGCAGTGGTGTCCAGAGGCGGGGCCACTAACTGATCCGAGATTTCCTCTCCCGGCAGCGGGAACGTGCCGACATGCAGCACCTGGATGTTCTGCATGATCATCTGCGTCACCATGCGCGGTCGTTGTTGATCGTTGTTGTTCGGCACAACATAAAAGGGCTGGTTCAATTCCTCGTCGAATTCAACCCGCCCAATGGGGCCGCCATAACCGGCCGTCACAGATTGCGACACAAGGTTGAAGAACTCCCCCTGGGTTAGTTGAGTCGTGGCATCAACCCCCGCGCCAGTACCAATCAGAAGCGCCTGGCTGTTGGAAGCCAGAATGCCCGCGCTCGAGTTCGGCAGGATGGTCTGGTAGGCCGAATCAATATCCACAAGCATCAGGGTGACAATGACATTAACGTAATCGCCGCCTCGTATTCCATAAGAAACCGAGGATAAGCGTGTAATGGGGATGGAGACGGCTGTCAATCCCTGCGGAATCAGGGGCGACCATGTGGAACCCGGCAGGTTGACGTTGCCGGGCGTATCGGAAAGTATAGAAGACACAATGACCACGCCCTGCGTGATGGACAACTTGGCGTACTTTCCCACCACGTCGGCCTTACTGGTGTACTCGCCAGCAACCAACTCGCTTTCCGGGATGGCAATCGTGCTCAGCATCTCTTCTGTGATGGCAACTCCGGGGTAGATATTCTGGCCAGCGGTAACGATCTCAATAGAACGGCTCACCGGGGTGGGCTGGGGCTGGGCAGGTCCGCCCTGCTGACTGGCATTGTTCCGCCACCACCAGATACTCACAGCAGCAAGGACCACTACAATAATCAAGGCAATGTAGATAAAAATTCTTCCGCGGCGCATAGGGAACTCCTTCACAAATGAGTTGAATACTTGCATTATACAGTAAAAAATAGCCAAATACTACTTACCTTAAAGTATGATTGCACCTATCAAAACTATTAAATCGCCCGGCTCTCCAGATAAGATTTGGGCAAATAGGGCCTCTGGAAATATACCACCGGCAGGGACAACTGCGTCGTCAGGTTGTCGCCAAAACCCAGCGGGCAGACGGGCACATTCATCGCCAGCAGGGCCGCGGACACAACCTCCAGGTCCGGGGTCGCGCCGCCGAATGTATCCGCCTTGAGCAGGACAACCACCGGGCGCAGGTGGCGGCGCAGGAGGTCCTCCGCAGCGAGAAGAAGTTCCGGCCTGGCCGAGGGAGTGATGAGGATCACGCCCGTCCCCAGCGGCAGGAGTTTGGCCTGCATCGTGACCAGCCCCAGCACGGGGATGTCGCCGTCCGGCTGGAGGAAAGCCAGCGTTTCCATTGTCCTGCCCACCTGGCGCTCGCCGCGCTCGCTCGACAGGACGGTGAATCTGGCCGCCGAACACGCCAGCCCTACCGAACGACGGCTGCGCAGGAAATGCTGCGCCAGAGACCCGGCCGCGCTCATGGCGTACTCGAACGTGTCGCACGGCAAATTGACCTTTGGCCTGCGCAGGAGGAACTTCTCGTCGAGCGCCGCGGGCGGCTGTTCCACCTTGCTCACGTGCGCCCCGCGCTGGGCATCCACGAACAACCAGATGTCCGCCTGCGGGTCCTGCTCGAACTTCTTGACCATGAAGCGCCCGCGCTTGGCGGTGCTTGGCCAGTGGATGCGTTTCATCGGGTCGCCGGGAACGTACTCGCGCACGCCCGCCGCGTGCGGGGTCACGTCCGCCGTCTTCGTGCGGATGGGTTTCACCAACACTGCTGAAGGAGATCCCATCCTGTTCATCTCCGTTCATCTCTGGTTCCAGTTTACAGCCCTGCCAGCAGGCGGTCGGCGCAATCCCACCCGGAATAGAGCGCCGCGCCGGTGCTCAGGCCGGTGAGGTAGTCGCCGCAGAAGTAGACCGGGTCCTCCTGCATGTCGGCGTAGAATTTCGCCAGCGCCTCCAGGTAGCCGGGGCGGTAGGTGGGGACTTTTTCCGGCCAATGATAGACCAGCGTGCCGCCCAGTTTACCCTTCAATTGCGGGAAGACCTTGAGCGTGTCGGCCTTGGCTTTGGCAACAATGGATGCCTCCGCTTCGAGCGGATCGTAGGCCGCCACCGCCGTATCCAGCAGGAGCAGGGTCTTCTCGCCCTGGTGCTGGTCGAGGCCTACCGAGCAGAGGTAGTTCTGCTCCGGGCGCGGGATCATCACCCCCGGCACGCCGGGGTCGAAATGCTCGTTCACCTCCTGGAAGATGGAGGCGGTGAAAGCGTAATTGACTTTCGGGAAGAACGCCTGCCAGGCCGGGCGCGGGTCGGGGAAAAGTTCCAGAACGCGGTGACCCGGCACGGCCACGACAACCCGTTCAGCGGTCAGGGTTTCGGGGCGGCCCTTGTAGAGGAAGGTGACGCGCGCCGAAGCGGAGGCAGGCTCGAGGTCCAGCCGCGTGACGCGCGCCCCCAGGCGCACATCCAGCCGGGAGGCAATCGCCTCCGGCAGGGCGCCAATGCCGGCGCGCAGTCCCAGGCTCTTCGTGTTCAGGTAGCCGATCAGGAGCGCCAGGAAGGCCTTGCGCGAGATGTCGCCGCCGCTGTAACTGCAATAGGTCTCGAAGGTGGGAAAGGCCCAATATTCGAACATCTCGGCGTTGATGCGCTTGCAGAAGAACTCCTCGTAGGTCTCGGTATCGGCGCCGGGGATCTGATCCGGGCGGTACATGTTCTTCAGTTTCGAGCCAACGCCCACCAGGTACGGGAGGAGTTTGAACATCGCCAGCCGCGCCCGCAGCGAGACGCCTGTCCAGCGCAGGTAGGAGGACAGGGAAACAAAATTCACCGAGTGCAGGCTGCCGTTCCGCAGGATGACGGTGGGCACACCCTCGGTGAACATCTGGTAGAGTTGGTCTTGCAGGCCGAGTTCCTCGACCATTTCGAGCAGGTACTTGTCGCCGCCGGTGACGAACTTGGCGCCGGGGTCTATGCTCCAGCCGTTCCAGTGGATGGTGATCATGCGCCCACCTACGTGGTTGGCGGCTTCAAGCACGGTCACCTGGTGGCCGGCCTTCTTTAGCCGGTAGGCGGCGGTCAGGCCGGAGATGCCTGCGCCGACGACAATGATGCCTGCCATAATTGACTCCTCGCTGGCGATGAATTCGGTTCTGCCCCTTTTTTACCCGTACTTCCAGCCCGCGCCGGTGAGAATCACCACCACCGGGTCGGGCAATGCTTGGATTGTCTGCCGCAGGGCGCTCCAGACGATGGCAGAGGTGGGTTCGACCTCGAAGCCGAGACGCGCCAGCGCCGCCCGCCCGGGCAGGATCTCGTCTTCGTCCACGGCGCACATGGACCCGCCGCCTGCCGCGATCACCCGCAGGACGGCCTCGGCCCGCACCGGCGCGGCCACCTTCACCCCCTCGGCCAGGGTGGGGTTCTCGGACACGAAGCGCAGGCCTTCCATCCCGGCGGTGAACATGGCCCACAGCGGGGCGCAGGCGCGCGCCTGCACGCCGACGAAGCGCGGCATCTGTTGGGCATCTTCGATGGGACGCGGAGAGACGCGGAATAACGCAGATTTGTGGAGATGTTTGTTCTTTGTTTTTGCTGCTGAATTGTTTTCTGTTGTTCTGGCTGCGCGCAGGGCTTCGAATCCGCGCGCCAGACCCAGCAGGAGGCCCCCCTGCCCCGCCGGGACGACGACCGCGCCGGGCAGGCGTCCGCCCAACTGTTCGCAGATCTCGTAGGCGGCGGTGGCGTAGCCGGGCAGGTTGAACGGCAGCCAGGCGTGGCTGGCATAGACTGTGCCCGCCTCCGCTTCGCGACGCACCGCTTCGGCTGTATCCGTCCGCGAACCGGGGACGGGGACTAGTTCCGCGCCGTAAGCCTCGATCTGCTGACGCTTCGGACCGGAGGCCGCTTCGGGGACGAAGATGCGCGCCCGGAGGCCGAATTTCCCGGCGTAGGCGGCCAGCGAGGCCCCGGCATTGCCGGAGGAGTCTTCCACCACTTCGGTCACGCCGCGGCTCTTCAACCAGCCCATGATGACCGCCGTCCCGCGGTCTTTGTATGAGCCGCTTGGGTTCTCGTATTCGCATTTGAAATAAACTTTTCGCCCCAAGGCGCGTGCCGGGACAAGGCGGGTGAGTCCCTCGCCGAGGGAGACAGGCGGCAGGTCCGCGGGCAGGCCAAAGGTGTGACGGTAGCGCCAGATGCCGGGCTGGGAGTCGTCCACCTGCGCCGGGTCGAAGGTCCAGGGAGAGTCGAGGTCGTAGAGTCCCCCGCAGGCGGGACAGCGCCAGGGCAGGCCGGTTTGGGGGTAGGGTCGGCGGCAGTTGGTGCAGAGAATCATTTTGACAGATTGGAAAGTTGGAAGGGCGAGAGGTTGGGCAGGAATTGCGCCGGCTGACATTCACTACTGATCACGGGGTACTGTTCACCGGATCACGCCCAACTGCCTCCCCACCTTTGCGAACGCCTCCAGGCCTTTATTCAGGTCCTCCTTCGCGTGCGCGGCGGAGATCATTACCCGGATGCGCGCCTTGCCTTTCGGCACGATGGGGAAACTGTTGGCCGTGGCAAAGATGCCCGCTTCGAACAGTTCGCGGCTGAAATTCTGCGCCAGCAGTTCGTCCCCAAGCATAATCGGGGTGATGGGAGTGGTGCTGAAGCCGGTATCGAAGCCCAGTCTCTTCATCTCACCCTTGAAGTAGTAGGCATTGTCCCACAGTTTATCCACCAGTTCGGTGGAGGCTTCGAGCAGGTCAATGGCGGCAATGCAGGCGGCCGCATCGGCAGGAGTGACGGCAGAGGAGAACGTGAACGGACGGGCGCGCTGGCGCAGCCATTCGACGATGGCCGTGCTCCCGGCCACCATCCCGCCGACCACGCCAAAGGCCTTCGACATCGTTCCAACCTCGACATCCACTTTGCCGTGCAAGCCAAAGTGGTCCACGATGCCGCGCCCGCCCTTGCCGAGCACGCCCTCGCCGTGGGCGTCGTCCACCATCAGCAAAAGGTCATATTTCTTTGCCACCTCATAAATCTTGTCGAGGGGAGTCACGTCGCCGTCCATGCTGAAGACGCCGTCGGTGATGATGAGGCCGCGCCGGTACTGGTGCAGGTTCGCCTGAATGGCCGCCTCGAGCGAGGCCACGTCGCAGTGCTCGTAGGGGACAATCTTCGCCCCGGAGAGGCGGCAGCCGTCAATGATGCTGGCGTGGTTCAACTGGTCGGAGAAGATGAGGTCCTCCTTGCCAACCAGGGCGGGGATGGCGGCCAGGTTGGCATTGAAACCGCTCTGGAAAGTGATGGCCGCTTCGACGCCCTTGAAGCGCGCCATGCGTTTCTCCAGTTCGATGTGGAGGTCGTTCGTACCTGAGATAACGCGCACGGCTCCAGGTCCGACCCCGTACCGGTCAATGGCGGCTTTGGCCGCTTCTATTAGCCGGGGATGGTTCGCCAGTCCGAGGTAGTTGTTCGAGCAGAAGTTCAGGACGCGGCGGCCTTCGATGACCAGCCAGGCTCCCTGCGGGGAACTGATGGTCCGGATGTATTTGTAAAACCCCGCTTCTTTCAGTGCTTGCATTTCTTCCTGGATCCAATCCAGATGGGTTGACATTGTTCACCTCACAAGATAAAGATTTCACGAACGGAAGAGAATCTCCCCTGGACCGGGAAGATGCTCGGCCTGTCCCTGCCGGGAGCAAGAGGCTACAGCCCGTACATTTCGACAATCTCCTGCTCGGTCTTGCCAAGGATATTGTACTTCTTTCCGACCTTGATGAAGGCCTCGAGTGCCTTATCCAGGTGATGTTTCTCATGGCCGGCCGAAATCTGCGTGCGGATGCGCGCCTGTCCTTTGGCCACCACCGGGAAGAAGAAGCCGATGGCGTAGATGCCTTCGTCATAGAGGTCGCGCGAGAAATCCTGCGCCAGTTTGGCATTGAAGAGCATGACCGGGACGATGGGCGTATCGCCCTTCTTTAGTACAAAGCCGGCTTTGGTCAGGCCATCGCGCCAGTAGCGGGCGTTCTCTTCCAGTTTGTCGCGCAGCGCAGTGCTGCGTCTTATGATCTCGAAGGCTTTCAGGACGCCGGAGATGATGACCGGCGCCATGGCATTAGAGAACAGGTAGGGGCGCGCCCGCTGGCGGCACATCTCAACGATTTCTTTGCGTCCAGATACACAGCCGCCCGAAGCGCCGCCCAGCGCCTTGCCGAAGGTGGTGGTGATGATGTCAATCTTGCCAACCACGCCGTGCTTTTCGTGCGTGCCGCGCCCAGTCTTGCCGATGAATCCAGTGGCGTGTGAATCGTCCACAAAGACCAGGGCATCGTAGGCTTCCGCCAGTTTGACGATCTCGTCCAGTTTGGCGGTGTCGCCGTCCATAGAGTAGACACCGTCGTTGACGATGACGCGCAGACGCTTATCCTGCCACTGCTGGAGTTTCTGCTCCAGGTGGGCCATGTCGCCGTGCTTGTAGGTGTCGTGCTCAGCGCTGCACAGGCGCATGCCGTCCACGATGGAGGCATGCACCAGCCGGTCGGCAATCATAACATCGTCCTTGGTCAGGATGGCCTCGAAGACGCCGGCGTTGGCGTCCATGCAGGAGGGGAAGAGGATCGTATCCTCGGCGCCGAGGAACTCGGTGACCACCTGCTCCAGTTCGCGGTGGATATCCTGCGTGCCGCAGATGAAACGCACCGAGGACATGCCGTAGCCGCGCCTGTCCAAACCCTCGTGGGCGGCTTGCACCACTTCCGGGTGGCTGGAGAGGCCCAGGTAGTTGTTGGCGCAGACATTGATGACCTGCTTCAGGTCCGCGCCGGACGGGAACTCGACTTCGATGTCTGCGGCCTGCGGGGAGTGGATGAAGCGTTCCTGCTTGAACAGCCCCGCCTCGCGAATGTCGCTCAACTGTTGCTGGTAGATGCCGCGCACGCGGTCGTTGTAACTCATGGTTTCTCCTCTTGGGTCAAAAAAGGCCGGCTCACTTCATGAAGCGCAGCACCAGGTCGGCAATTTTGTTCACGCTGTCGAACGTCTCCGGGGAAGCATCTTCGTCCGGGATGGAAATCTTGTACTTGACTTCCAGAAAACGCTTCAGCGAGACCATAGAGAAGGAATCCACCAGGCCGCTCGAAATGAGCGGGGTATCGTAGGTCACTTTATCGCCCTCATCGGCGTACTCGGCGATGACGTATTCCAAGATGACATCTTTCAGATCGTCCATTTTGAACTCCTTAAGCGTCCTTGAATTTCCTTTGTTGTCGTTGTGTCCTTCGTGTTTAAAAAGGTTTTTGCAGTGGACTCTTATTTGACTCTACTGCAAAAAGGTTGTTGCACCACGCAGCAGGCGAAGACTGCCAGGAAAATGCAAAATCACAAATCATTATTCAAGATAATCTGCGTCGTGGTTCAACATTTTCAAAGCGTCCTTGAATTTCCTTTGTTGTCGTTGTGTCCTTCGTGTTTAAAAAGGTTTTTGCAGTGGACTC
>DYKZ01000175.1 GCA_020722345.1 Anaerolinea thermophila
TCACTGCTGCATTCCCGCCCAATTTATTGACGATTCTTTCGTGTGTATGGTATCATCAGCCCGCTTAATTCAGCCCCATGGCTGAACTTCCGTTATTACCGAAGGAGTAAACGTATCAGCGCCAACGAATTTCGAGTCAATGAGAGCATCCGGGTTCCCGAAGTACACTTGATCGGCGCAACCGGCGAGAATGTCGGCGTAGTGGCCATCCGTGAAGCCCTGCGCATGGCCCGTGAAGCCGAACTGGACTTGGTGGAGGTCGCTCCCAATTCCAACCCGCCGGTCTGCCGTATCATGGATTTTGGGAAGTTCCTGTACGAACGGGAGAAGAAAGAACGCGAGGCGCGCAAGTCGCAGACCAAGATCGAGGTCAAGGAGATCCGCCTGCGTCCCAAGACCACCGACCACCACCGGGACTTCAAAGTGGACGACGCCCGCCGCTGGCTGGAACACAACATGAAGGTGCGCGTCACCGTCCGCTTCCGCGGCCGCGAGATCACCTACCCGGAAATTGCCCTCGAGGACTTGAGAGAGATTGCCCAGAGCCTCTCGGATGTGAGCGTCATCGAGCAGCTCCCCGCCATCGAAGGACGTGGCATGTCCATGCTGCTGGCCCCCTCGCGGGGCAAAAAGAAGCCAAAAGAGGCTCCCAGGGAGAATGCTGAACCAGTAGCGGAAAAAGGTGAACCAGCGCGGGAGTAACATCCCGCGAAATCTTGTGTAAAGGAGTAATTGCTGTGCCGCGCAAGCAGAAAGAAGGCAAGTTCAAACTGAAGACCCACAAGGCGACTTCCAAGCGCTTTGGCATTACCGGGTCTGGCAAGATCGTGCGCACCAAAGGCGGCAAGGCGCACCTGCGCCGCAAGTCATCGCGGCGGGTGAAGGCTTTGTTCGGCGAGATGGTCTCGGTCAAGGGACGCGGGATCATCAAGCGCATCCGCCGCATGGCCCCGCACATGAAGCCGTAGTACGTCTGTACGAGGCTGAGAGTCGTATCCGTATTTTTTTCTTTTGTTGCGGCTCCCGGGTGTATGCAACTGGACGGCGGTGAATCCGCCCCGGCGCCCGGAGGCTCGCAGGAGGTAAATCAATGGCACGTGTAAAAGGTGGACCGTATGGTTACCTGCGTCACAAGAAAGTCCTGAAATATACCAAAGGTCAACGCGGAGCAAAGCACCGCCTGTTTAAGCGCGCCAATGAGGCGATGCTGAAGAGCATGTGGTATTCCTCGCGCGACCGCCGCGTCCGCCGGCGCGACCTGCGCAGATTGTGGATCGTGCGCATCAACGCCGCTGCCCGCTTGAACGGCACCACCTACAGCCGCCTCATGGCAGCCCTGAAGAAGGCCGAGATCAATCTCAACCGCAAGATGCTGGCCGACCTGGCCGTGCGCGACCCGCAGGCGTTCGCCGCAGTGGTGGCGCAAGCCAGTAGATAACCGAACCCTGCAGGGGCGACCAATCGGCCGCCCCTGCAATGTTTATGGGGGTAAAATATTCGTGTGAATACCCTGCTTATCGAAACGAAACTTGCCTCCGGTCAACCCCTCCAACTCGTGCAAGGCGACATCACCATCGAGACCACCGACGCCATCGTCAACGCCGCCAACGAGCGCCTCCAGCACGAGGGCGGGGTGGCTTGGAGCATCTCCCGGCGCGGCGGACCGGCCGTCCAGGCCGAGTCGGACGCCTGGGTGCAAAGTCACGGCCTCGTGCGCCACGACGCCCCCGCCTGGACCTCGGGCGGGAACCTGCCCTGCCGCTACGTGATTCACGCCGTCGGCCCGGTGTGGGGCGAGACGGAGGAGGCAGAAGCCAAATTGGCCGCGGCAGTCACCGGGTCGCTGCGCGCCGCCGACGAGTTGGGGCTGGAGTCCATCTCCATGCCCGCCATTTCCACCGGCATATTTGGCTTCCCCAAGGAACGCGCTGCCCGCATCATCCTGTCTGCGATCCAGAAATATTTCGAAACGCCCTCCGGCCTGAAACTGGTGCGGGTGGTGTTGCTCGATGCCGGGACGGCGGGCATCTTCGAGAAGGTCTGGCATGATCACTTCGGCGCAGAATCCTAAACTCAAACTCGCCCGCGCCCTGTTGGGGCGCCCAAAGGAACGGCAGGAAGCCGGCGCGTTCGTGGCCGAAGGCGTGCGGCTGATCGAAGAAGCCCTGGCCGCCGGCTGGCCGTTCCGCTTCGTGTTGTTCGCGGAGGAAGTGAACGAGAGGGGGCAGGCGCTGCTCGCCAAACTGGAAGCGGCAGGCGTGGAAGCCGAAGAGGCCGCCCCCCATCTGCTGGACTCCCTCAGCAACACCGGCAACACCCAGGGTATCTTGGCCGTGCTCGATCTTCCGACCCCCAACCTGCCACCTGCGACCTACGGCTTTGTCCTCATCCCCGACCAGATACGCGACCCCGGCAACTTAGGCACACTCCTACGGACGGCTGCCGCCGCCGGAGTGCAAGCGGTTTTCCTGCCGCCAGAGACGACCGACGCCTTTGCCCCGAAAGTCGTCCGCGCCGGGATGGGCGCGCACTTCCGCCTGCCGATCTTGCCCTTGACCTGGGACGATATCCGGGCGCGGACCTCGGGCCTGCGCCTCTTTCTCGCCGACATGGACGGCGTCCCCTGCTGGGAGACCGACCTGCGCCTCCCGCTGGCGCTGATCGTGGGCGGCGAGGCCGAGGGCGCCAGCGTCCCGGCGCGCCACCTGGCAACTGCCTCCGTCAGCATCCCCATGCCGGGCGGGATCGAGTCGCTCAATGCCGGCGTGGCGGGAGCGATTCTGATGTTTGAAGTTGTGCGGCAGAGACAAATCAGTTCGACATGACGGTGAATCATGAAAATCCGCTCCATCACCTACTTCTGCGATCCCGGCTGGCCGCTAAACGAGAAAAAACTGCGCGCCGCGGGCACATTCCTGGCCGAGGCCAAAGCCGCCTTCGAGGCCGAAGGCTACGAAGTCCAGACGACGCGCCTGGCGACCGTCCCGTTCCCGCGCCTGCTGGGAGAAAAGGTCAATGAGACGCCGCGCCTGGCGGAGGCGTTGAGCGGCCTCCTGCCGGAGGTCGGCGCGGCCTACGCCTCGCTTGGGCCGGCGCTGCCCGAATCGGCGGGGAGTTACGCCGTCATCCCGGAGGCGATCGCCGGGTCGAAGAACATTTTCTTTGGCGGGGTGATGGCAGACACAAAACGCGGCATCGTTTTGGAAGCCGTGCGCGCCTGCGCCGGGGTCATCGTCCGCACTGCGCCACTCGACCCAGACGGCTTCGCCAACCTGCATTTTGCTGCCCTGGCGAACGTCCCGCCGGGGGCGCCGTTCTTCCCGGCGGCCTACCACGAGGGCGAGACGCCGGCCTTCGGCCTGGCCATGGAGGCTGCGGACGTGGCCGTCCGCGCCTTCGACCAAGCAAAGACCGTGAACGACGGCCGGCAGGCGATGATCGAAGAACTGGAAAACCATGCCCGCCGGCTTACCCAGACGGCAGATTTCCTGAAGTTCAAACACCAGGCGCGCTTCGGCGGGATAGACTTCTCACTGGCCCCCTTCCCGGAGGAAACCCGCTCGCTGGGCGCGGCGGTGGAACGCATGGGCGTACCGCGCCTCGGACTGCACGGATCGCTGGCCGCGGCTGCCATCCTGACCGAGGCGCTTGAGCGCGCCCACTTCCCGCGCGCCGGCTTTAGCGGCTTCATGCAGCCGGTGCTCGAGGACCCTGTCCTGGCGCGCCGCGCCGCCGAAGGGACGCTAACGGTCAAAGACCTGCTCCTGTACTCCGCCGTCTGCGGCACGGGGCTGGACACCCTTCCGCTGCCGGGGGATGTGACTGCCGAACAAATCGCCGCCCTCCTATTTGATCTCTCCGCCTTGGCCCTGCGGCTGGACAAACCCCTCACGGCGCGGTTGATGCCGGTCCCCGGCAAGAAAGCGGGAGACCCGACGAGTTTCAATTTCGGCTTCTTCGCCAACAGCCGCGTCATGGCGCTGGAAGCGGAAGCGCTGGGGAACGCGCTGGGGGGAACGCAGACGTTCGAACTGCGGGCGCGGTAGAGACCGCAGGTTGGCTTTACCCAAGATGCAAGGGGTCCTCGAACGTGATTTGATTGCTTGTTAGAATGTTATAC
>DYKZ01000176.1 GCA_020722345.1 Anaerolinea thermophila
GAGCGTGAATTACCGGCTATCGGAGCTGCTGAGCAGGGGAGGCCCACCGGGATGACGGACATCAAGCAGATGAGCGTCGATGATCTGAGGGCGCTTGCGGCGAAAGGTGAAGACAGCACAAGGCAGTTCAAGGCGGACATCACCAATGCCGAATCTTTGGCCGCAGAGATGGCCGCCTTTGCCAACAGCGAGGGTGGAACGATTCTGATCGGTATTGCCGATGACGGATCGATACCCGGTCTTTCGCGTCACGATGTCCCCCGCATCAACCAGCTGATCGGCAATGCCGCCAGCCAGTTGGTGCGAAGCCCGCTGACGGTGCAAACTGAAAATATGGCCCTGGGGGATGGGCGCATCGTGATCGTGCTGACCGTACCTAAGGGGATTGATAAGCCTTATTTCGACAAGAGCGGGGTGATCTGGCTGAAAGTGGGCGCGGACAAGCGCAGGGTGAACTCGAAGGAGGAACTCCACCGCCTGTTTCAGATGGCCGATCAGTTCCATGCGGATGAACTGCCGACCAAGGCAGGGATTGATAAGCTGGACAAACTTCGTTTCCGCGACTTCCTGCGCGACGTGTACAAGCAGGAATATCCGGACACTGCCGCCGAGCTGACCCGGTTGTTGCAGAACATGAATCTGGCCACTGAGGATGAAAAACTGAACCTGGCCGGTGTGTTGCTTTTTGCCGAGCAACCCGAGTTCATCGTTCCCCAGTTTGTTGTGAAAGCCATCCGCTTCCCAGGGAATGAGATACATGCCACTGATTACCTGGATTCAGAGGATTTTTCCGGACCCTTGCGTAGAATCTTCGATGACGCTCTTGGATTTGTCATGCGGAACCTTCACAAAGTGCAGGCCGGGCGCGGCGTGAACGCGCCGGGACTGCCGGAGATACCGGAAACCGTATTCGAGGAGCTTCTGGTTAACGCCCTGGCGCACCGGGACTATCTGATCAGCGCACCGATCCGCCTGTTTATCTTCGATAACCGCATCGAGATCATCAGCCCCGGCCATCTGCCCAACAACCTGACGGTCGAAAAGATTCGTGCCGGTATCTCGAACATCCGCAATCCGATCCTGGTTTCTTATATTGCCAAGGGTCTGCTGCCTTACCACGGCCTGGGGTCCGGCATCCAGCGGGCGCTGAAAAATTGGCCGAAAATTGATTTCACCGATGACCATGATCGCTGCCTGTTCATCGCAACGGTTCACCGAAGACCGGTTGGTGAACTGATACTTGCGGGTGATTCGGCGGAAGGTCCACTAAGAGGTTCGGAGGAAAGTTCGGAGAAAATCCTGCGCCTGATCAAGGCCAAACCGACCATCAGTGCGGCTGAAATCGCACAGAATATTGGAATTACGTCACGCGCTGTCGAGAAGCAGATCGACACGCTGAAGAAAGCGGGCATGATACGCCGCATCGGACCTGCCAAGGGCGGCCGTTGGGAGGTCATCAAGTGATCCAACCGCTCGGAACACATCATGTGCACGGTTCGACACCATACTTCGGCGTTACGAGCGTGAATTACCGGTTGTCGGAGTTGCTGAGCAGGGGAGGCCCGCCGAGTGACGGACAATCAGAAGGAGGATGATATGAACAACAGAATTCCCGTCAGACTGAAAAAGGAGCCGCTGCTTGAGGCGATATGGGAAATCCGCTTCTCCGGAGTGAAGTCTCAGGTGGCCGATTTGCTTCCGGGAATGCTCTTTAAATCGTTCCCAGGCAAATACGGTACGGTAGCCAAGTTGCCTGTTGCTGATATACCTGCTCCGCTTGTCGAGCATGATCCCAAGCTACGGTACGTTCCCAAAATTCGACTTGAAGGGGACAATCAGGCGATCCAGATCGGAGACCGTGCTCTCTCGTTGAGCTGTCGCAGGCCTTATTCCGGATGGAAAACATTTTCCGCCGATATCAGGGAACTCGCAAAAGCTGTTCAGGAAGCCGGCCTAGTTGACCGGCTGGAAAGATTCTCGCTGAAATACATCGACTTGATTGAGCTGGAAAAACCCGTCGGCCTCGCACTCCTCAATCTTGACATAAAGATGGGGGAATATGAGTTGGCAGCCAAACCCGTTCAACTGCGAACGGAAATCACAGCGAGTGATTTGATTCATATCATTCAAATCATCTCGCCCGCTGAAGTCGAACTGCCGGGAACGGAAGGACGACTTAAAGGCGTTCTGGTAGACATTGACAGTATTAAACCCATGCGGGGCGACGAATCATGGGATGCACTCCAGCAAAGACTTGATGATGTTCATGTCGCATGCAAGAAGATGTTTTTCAGCATCCTGAAACCGGAAACGATTGAAGCTTTGGAACCGGAGTACGAAGGGTGACAATATGACTGGAACTATGACCTTGGCGGAAGAGATTTCAGGTCGCATGACCGCCAGCGGCCTGTTCCCGGTCACTTGGGAGAATTGGCCGTGCTTGGTGGATCAGCGTCATGAAGGTGCTATCAAAGGAGTGTCCGTTTCCTGGGTAGTTTTTATCACTCCGATGGAAAATGAAAGAAGCAACTGCCAGTCGACGAAGATTTTTGCGTCCCGGTGGGAAACGGCGTTTACACCCCTGATTGATCTGGGGGCAGAGAGAGTAAGAAAGGCTATCGCCCTTCTTGATCAATGGTTGAATGACGATTCGGGGTATGATGAAGAAACCTGGCCCGAACTCAAGAAGTCGTTGGATCGGGAAAGGCTCTCGAACCGGAGGCTGTTTGATGCCGAAAGTGATCCTGCTTGATGCCGGCCCTTTGGGGATGATCACACACCCAAGACAAAACACAGACATTGTCGAGTGGTTCAAAAAAATGCTTACGTCAGGTGCAGTTATACTTGTCCCTGAGATCGTGGATTACGAAGTACGCCGTGAGCTTATTCGTGCGAAGAAGTTCAAGAGCATAAAACGACTTGATGATCTTAAAAAAGCCATCGGTTACCTTCCTATTACGACCAAGGTCATGCTCTTGGCGGCTGAACTCTGGGCACGGGCAAGAAACGAAGGATTCCCAACCGCGGATGATAAAGCCTTGGATGCCGATGTCATTCTTGCAGCACAGGCGCAGACTTACAGCGCAGATGTCCGTCACCCCATTATCGCAACGACGAATGTTGGGCATTTGTCGCGTTTTACAGATGCGGACGTATGGAAGAACATCGAATGACTTCTGAAAGCCGGATAAACCAATATAGGAAAAAGCTGATCGAGGTCGCGCTGCCGTTGCCGGAGATCAACGACGCGTCGGCCTATGACAAGATGCCCGGCATCGGGCCGCATCCCAAGGGTATCCACCACTGGTGGGCGAGGCTGCCGCTGCCTACGGCGCGGGCAGTGCTGTTCGCGTCGGTGGTGGACGATCCGTCATCGCATCCCGAGAAGTTCCCGACCGAGGAGGCGCAGAACGCCGAGCGCGAGCGCCTGTTCGGCATCATCCGCGACTTGATGCAGAAGAAACTGCACGAACGGCCCGACGTGTACGCCAAGGCGCGCGAAGAGATGCTCAAACATTGCGATGGCAAGCTGCCGCCGGTGCTGGATCCCTTCGCCGGCGGCGGGTCCATTCCATTGGAGGCAGCACGATTGGGTTTCGAAGCCCATGCGGCCGACCTCAACCCGGTTGCGGTGCTTCTCAACAAATGCAACTTGGAACTGGCGCCGCGTTGGCTGGACCGCCCGCCGATCAACCCGGAAGTGCGCGCCAATGTCCTGCGAAACACCGGCTGGACAGGGGCGGGGGGGCTCGCCGAGGACGTTCGCTACTATGGGAACCTGATCCGAAAACGCGCCATCGCAAAGATCGGCCATCTCTACCCGAAGGTCCATATCGTCCAGGAAAAGGACGGCACGTGGCGGCACGCCACGGCGGAAGAGGCCCGCTCCGGCAAGCGGAGCGTGCGCGAGGCCAACGTGATCGCCTGGCTGTGGGCGCGGACGGTGGCCAGCCCGAATCCGGCGGCGGAGGGAGCACATGTGCCGCTTATCAGCACCTTCTGGCTCTCTTCAAAAAAAGGCAACCTTGCGTGGTTGAAGCCCGTGGTGGATAAGAAAACTAATTCTACTCCGACAGATAAATCTTGCACAATCATGGAGGCTGTGATATGCA
>DYKZ01000177.1 GCA_020722345.1 Anaerolinea thermophila
ATGGCGTCCCTGATTCGATTCTCTGCGATCCTTTCAAACATAGGTCAGATCATGCTGAAAAAACTCAGTTTTATAAGGCCGACGGCGGGCATCAGCAGCCGCGGCTTTTTGCAGTCTGCTGGATGCCATGGTGTAAGCCCGGCATGGGCGTGATCTTATGGGTTGGAAGTCCCCTGTATGTAAACCCGGTACTGTCGTGATGACAGAATCACAAATACCAGCCGAAGGCAAGGGTGGGACTGCGAGGAACCGTCCGTAGGAAGCCGGAGCGAAAAGCTATGAGATGACGAACAGAAACGGCATACAAGGCCAAGTCCCTGGGCAATGCTGCACAACATGACAAAGCCCCAGATTTGGGGGGCATGGTAAATGCCGCGGTTGTAAGGTGGCCCCGACGGACGGGATCACCTTTCGCGGTTTTGCCTTCAAGGGCACCGGCATCCGCTGGTCGGGAAAGGCATTCGCCGAGTTCAATCGGCGTGTGAAGGATGACCGTACGGAGCTGGGGGGGCTCTCCATGGAATACTGCCTTGCAAGGCTTGACGAATATCTCCGGGGCTGGATGAGCTACTTCGGCATATCGGAGCATTACCGTCCGATCCCCGAGATAGACCACTGGCTGCGCCGAAGGGTGCGATGGATCAAGGATCAAGGATTGATCTCTGTAAAGGACCTGTGGGTGAACATCCATTACCCGGCCAAGGCCCGGTGGCCTTCGGGCGCCGCTTGATGCAAACCCGCAGGTGGTGTGGGGGCTGGGGGGCTAATCCCCCCGGCTACCCGATTGGGCCTTTTCCGTTTCATGCAGCTTGCGTTTCATAATACGGCGACGGCAGCGTCGGATAAACGCGATACACGTGGCGGTACACCTCTTCCGCGCGTGCCTGCACGTCATCCTCGGTGTACTGATCCACAGGAAGGCCTGTTGATTCGCTCCACAGGAAGTCCCGGATGGCCAGGCGAACCGCATCGCGCGTAGCTTCCTTGTCTGTCCAGTGGTCGATGCGCAGCTTCTCGGTCTTGAGCGTCTCCAGCAGTTCAACGGCTATGTCCTTGATGCGATTGATCTCCTTGGGAGACAGGTCGGGCTTCTTCAGCAGGTCAAATACCGCCAGCGACTCTTCGTTGAGGCCTTCACGAACGGCGCGGCTCTCCTCATCGGTCATCTCGCCCATGAGCTGCAGCAGCGCCTCGAAGGTTTTTTCGATGGTCACCCGATCCTTCTCGCGGTTGTATTCGGCGACGATCTGCTCGTAGTGCCGCTGAAAGTCCGTGCGCAGCGGGTTCTGCTGAAGCAGCCGCTGCAAAAGCTGCTCAATGGCCGTCTTGAGATTCTGCACAGTCGTCCGCTTCGCCGGGGTTAGCTCAAACTCCTGCCGCAGTCTGTCGAAGTCGATCTTGCTGATGTCATAGGCCTCGTAATCCTCGCCCACGCGATTGGGCTGGGTCTCAATCGCCTCATCAACGACCTGATGCAGCTGCCTGATGATGTCGGAAATGTCCGCCTTCTCACGGTCCTGCCGCAGACTCTTATAGACCACGTTGATGGCGCTGTAGTCAGCTCGATGCGCATTGACGCCCTCCACAGTGATGCATGCCTTGAACTTCGTGAACACGGCGCGGCACATCACCTCGAATCGCTTCCGCGTCTCATCATTCTCGTTCGCGGCTTCCTTGGCGGCAAGGATGGCCGCATTCCGGGCAAAGCCGGTCTGAGTGATGATGTTGTCCAGTGATGCCTTGCGCTCATCGAGGAACCCACGCACGAAATCGATAGCCTCAGCCAAATCGGCCAGCAGTTCCTCGTCAGGCTTGGCCGGTTCGATTTCGCCGCTCTCGCCGCCGCGACCGCCATCACCGGTCCCGGCAAACGTCGCCAGCGCCTTTCGCAGATTCTTCAAGATACCGCAGTAGTCTACGATCATCCCGTTGTTCTTGCCTTCGTTTACGCGGTTCGCCCGCGCGATGGCCTGCATCAGGGTGTGGGCCTTGAGCGGCTTATCCAGATACAACGTCGAAAGGCTTGGCACATCGAAACCGGTTAGCCACATGGCACAGACGATGGCGATCCGGAACGGATGCTGCTCTTCCTTGAACGCATCGTCCAGCGCAAGTCTCTGCATATTTCGAAACTGCGGCAGCCGACGCATACTTTCCGGCAGGTCCATACCTTCCTTAATGAGGCGGCGATGGGGTGCGATGTCCAGGTCCCACTTGCGGAACTTCTCGACCTCCCCTTGCTCTTCGCTGACGACAACCGCCATGCGCGTCTGGCGCATCCACTCGATCTGCCGTCGCCGATACTGCTCGTCTTGCTCATCCGTGGCCTTGGGCAACTGGGTTTCCAACTCGCCGATTCTCTCGTTCCAGTAAAACTCAATCAGCTTGTGCATGCGGACGCAGGTGATCTTGTCGATGCAGACCAGCATCGCCTTGCCGGTTTCCCACGCCGTGGAGTAGTGCTTCACAAAATCGCGGGCCACCTGGTCGAGGCGTTTCCCGGCCGTGATGATGTGATAATCGCGCTTGAGTTCCTGCTCCAGGCGCTGCTCCACATCTAGCTGACGCCCCCTCACCCCCGGCCCCTCTCCCACAGAGAGAGGGGAGTTTTCCAGCTCCTCCAGCTTCTCGGCGATCCGCTCGTTCAGATCGCCGACCGCCACGCCGAGCTTATCGCCGCGTGCGTCGTAGTAGAGCGGCACCGTGGCCTTGTCTTCGACGGCCCGCTGGAAATCGTAGGTGGAGACGTAATCGCCGAACACCCGCCGGGTTATCTCGTCGTCCTTGAAGAGCGGCGTGCCCGTGAAGCCGATATAGCTGGCGTTGGGCAGTGCGTTACGCATGTTGAGCGCCAACGTTCCGTACTGGGTGCGGTGCGCCTCGTCCGTGATCACGATCACGTCGTCGCGCTGCGTGTAGCCCTCGTCCGGGTTCACGTCCTGATTGAATTTCTGAATCAACGAGAAGATGTGCGACTTGTGCTGAGCGAGCAACTGGGACAGATGCTCACCGCTCGACGCCCGACAGGGGTCGCGGTCGTTATCGACCACGCCGCACCCTGCAAAGGTCTTGTATATCTGAGTATCCAGATCTTCGCGATCTGTAAGAATCACAAAAGTGAAGTTCCCGCCGAGCTTTCGATGGACCTTGCGGGTAAAGAACACCATCGAATAACTCTTGCCCGCTCCCTGCGTGTGCCAAAAGACACCAAGTCGACGCAGGTCGACTGGTGTCTTACCCTCACCCCCGGCCCCTCTCCCAGGGGTAGAGGGGAGACTATATTGCTCCTCTCCCTCTGGGAGAGGCTGGGTGAGGGTCGCAGGCCGGTAGCGTCTCGCTACGGCCTCGATAGCCCGGTTGACGCCCAGGAACTGGTGGTTGCGGGCCAGAATCTTCCTGGGTTCTCCGGCCGAGTCGTCGAAGAGGATGAAGTTCTCCACGATGTCCAGGAAGTTTGTCTTCTCGCAGACACCCTTGAGCAGCGTCTCCATGTCCACTGCGCCCGGCTGTTCCTCGGCCAGCCGCTTCCACTCGTGAAAGTGCTCAAAGCGGCTCGTCACCGAACCGAGCTTGGCATCGACGCCGTTGGCCAGCACGACCAGCGCGTTGTGATGGAACAGGTGCGGAACCGTGTCCTTGTAGTCCTTGAAATTTCGCTCATAAGCGGCGCGGATGTCCTTGCTGACGTTCTTGAGCTCCATGAACAGCAGCGGCAGCCCGTTGACGAACCCCACGATGTCGACCCGGCGGCGGTACAGATCGCCACGCACCCACAGCTCCCGCACGCAGAGGAAGTCGTTGTTCGTCGGCTCCGTGAAGTCGAGCACCCGCAGGCGCTCTCGCACGCGCTCGCCCTTGTCATTGCGGAAGGTGACCTGCACGCCGTCACGCACCAACGTGTACTTCTCGCGGTTGGTCGCGGCCAGCGACTGCGTCGCTGTCGTAGTCACGATCTGCCGCACCGCATCGTCATAGGCCTCGTCGGGCAGGCCTGGATTCAGTTCAGGCAGTTTGGCCCGCAGCGGCCGCGTGAGCACAACCTCGCGATCCGATTCCCGGCCCAACAGGCTGTCCGGCCCGAAATCCTCGTTGTTGTAGGCGTACACCGACT
>DYKZ01000178.1 GCA_020722345.1 Anaerolinea thermophila
TTGGGCTTTTCCTCCACCTTCGCCAGGAAGTCCCTCGCCTGGGCCTGAATTTGAGGTTGTTGGCTTTCGGCCAGAATTCGACGCATGGCATGGGGCACGCTGATGTCGCCGTAGGCAACTGCAGCATCGAAGGCGTCAGAACAGCCACCTTGATGAGACTGGCTTTCGACCCCGCAGATAAACACGCCAGGCTTCTCCATCACGACCGCAAGGGCGGGCACTTTCTCGATCTTTAGTGCCGAGAAGAGATCGGGGTCGAGCGCCCACTCGGCACCGACTCCCTCATTCACCGCTTGGAGTGCGGCCACGGTTGTGGCCATGTTGGTCTCCTCTTTGAAGCCCCGCAGAACCATCGTTCCGCCAGCCTTCTTTACATCCCGAGCGATGGCGCGGAGTACCGGTTGAGGGACAGAGAGAGACACAAAGGCGTACAAGCCGGCCTGCCGTTTGGATTCAGCCCCGCCTTCCCCTCGCTGGGCGCGATTGAAACGCTCAACCATCGCACCGATGTCCACCTCGGAAGACTTGTCTAAACTCCCCGGAGGAGCCTTGAGTTGCCGATGAGTCTCCGGTAACGACATCACGTTCGGGTTGATTTGTTCAAGCATCTTGGCGTGCTCAGCACGCAGCGCCTCAATATCCATCCCCTGCTCAGCGGCGAGCGCCAGACCTGGGGCAAAGAACAGCGCATACAGGGGAATTGCTTTCATAGGTTCAATTGGTATCCAAGGCTGTGGTTTGGCAGCAGTCGCGCTTGCGGTAGATGAGGTAGCCAAAGTTCTCCTTGCCTGGGATGTCCTTGTTGGCACCAAAAACGGTGGTTGTGCGACCGAATGGCTGACAGCAGCGCCCGTTGATCTTCTCCGTCTGAGGCACGGGATTGATCACGGCGTACTTGTAGAGGGTCTTGTCCATGATGAACTGCGGGTAGTACCCGCAGAGCCCGCGTTTACCTGTTGAGGCCCATTGGGAACCGGCTCGATGGAGCTTGGTAGCGATGCGCTGCGCCATGAGTGAGGTTGCCTGGATGTTTCCCACATGACTCTTGACCATGCCGGCGAGCGGGTACAGCCCGCCGTTGCACCCAGCACACCAGAACATGGTGTTTGAACCAAAGCCGTTGGTTGCCGCCACGCAATCTGCTGCGCATGCGGATTGCGCCAGCACATTACCGAACAGGAAAGCGTCCGGTGTCAGAATATTCTCCAGATCCTCATCATCGTGTGTCGGGTCAACCTCAGAGAGATAGGCGATGTCGAACCCCTGGTTCTCGAGGCATCGCGTTTCAGTCACGAGATCAAGGATCAGCATCAACGGGCTGATGTACCAGTGGACGTGCCAGAACGATGTGTCCATGCCCAGAATGACGCCGCCGCCATTGTCAGCCACCTGATCATCACGCTTCACATAACCGCCGTCTTGGTGCTTGTTTGGCCCAGCAGCGGGCTGTACCCCCCCAAGATTAGTCAGGCAATAAGGAGCGCGAACCACATCCACAAGACGGCTGGGCTCCCAAAAGGAAATCGGGACACCAAAATCCATCCCGCAGTTGCACACATGAGTGTTCTCAAGGGTTTTGGTGTCCTCCTGCCCATTGGTAATCGACGCCGAACCGAAAAAGCGGAGCGGGAAGACGCATGACCAGCAGATGTCGGTGATGAAATTGGGGAACTTGCCCGTACAGTTCTGGCTGGCAGCGTGCGTCGCCGGGCTTAACAGAACCCCGGTAGCCAAGACACTAGAGACTAGCCACTTCGACAATTTCGATGTGATCATCGCGACCTCGCAAGATGGATGGGACTGCCTCGATAGCGAATCGGCGGACGATGCGACCGTCCTGATCGAAGAAAAACTGGACGTTGTGCTCGCGTCCAAGCTTCATGGGCGACCCGTTGACGAGGATGATTCGTGCCTTGAGATCGCCCCCTTTTTGGGCAGCGTATCCAAGTGCCCACTTCACCTGTTTGGGATCCGTGCCGTCGATGAGCAGGTACTCACGGCTTAATGCCATGTAGTCCAGCGGATTGATGCGGGTGCCCATTGGCACGATCACGCGCCCCTGATCATCCCGGATTGTTTCCTTTACCTCAATGGAAGGATCGAAGACGCGCACGCGGTCTTTGGTGGAGCGCCTGATCCCCGGCACCGGGTCTGGCCCATTTTCGATGCGAGCCAATGCCTTGGCCTGCCACTCTTTGCGGAGGGCATTCATTTGACCCGACTCCTCCATGCCCTTGAGCTTGTCCTTGATCGCGGCAATGGCGTCCTTTTCCGTGATTGGATAGACGTTGCCGAACGTGCCAAGCTGCTCAACCGCAGCACGAGTGGGCGCTGTCCAGAGCACAGAAACAGCAAACGCGCTCACAAGGAGCGTGCAGGTTGCATAGCCGGTCAAGGCGCGGGCCATCGTGCTCAGCCTCCGCCGTTGAGCCAGGCTTCGAGGCGCTCAATCGGAGCGTATCCGGGAAGCACTTTTCCGTCTTGACGGACAAGGGTCGGCGTCCCTTGGATACCGGCTTCCCGAGCAAAGGCCAGCACAGACTCCACTGGAGCACCGCACTTCTCAGAGACGATTTGCTGACCATTCATCATGCTTTGCCATGCGGCAGCACGGTCCTTTGAACACCAGACCGATTCAGCCTTCTCACGCGCCTGTGGATGCAGACCATCCAAAGGCATCAGGAAGTAATGGATGGTCACGTTGTCCAGCTTCGCGAGTTCCGGCTCCAGCTTCTTGCAGTATGGGCAATCCGGGTCGGTGAACACGGCCATTTGACGAGATCCATCACCCTTTCTTACCGCGAAGGACGCATCCATGGGCAGGCTGTCCCACTTCACCAGAGCGCGGCTCTCCAACCGCAAGGCCGTCACGTCCTCGCGCTTTTCCATATCGAAGATGTGGCCAAAGACGAAGTAACGACCGCTCTCCTCAACATAGGCGACGTTGCGCCCCATCACCACCTCGTACAGCCCCGGTATCTCCGAACCGGAGACCGAGGAGATATTGGTGTTTGGATACTTCTCGCGAAGCAGCTTAACGAAGGATTCCGGCACATCCACGGTCGGAACTGCCCCCTCCGCAGACCATGACTGCCCAGTGAACATGACCGACATGACGGCACCAAGGACGATTCGCTTCACTCTTTGATCACCTCTTGCTTAATTTATCTAACCCGGATGCTCTTGCCCTGAAAAACCCAGGGCGCGATGGCATTGGGATCACTCCACAGCCCGGTGCCTTCAGACCGGGCATTTCGCTCGGCCACGGCGTACTGTGCAAACTCGTTGGCCGGCTGACCGCGACGGGCGTAATCGACGTAGTGCCAGGCCAACCCCATGCGAAGCATGGACAGGCCGACATCGCCCACATCCTTGATCTGGACCGTCCCGTAGTAACGATCCCGGGGATCCCCATCCTTGCGTGGATAGCGCGCAATGACCTGAGCACACCCGACCTTGTTGTACACCAAGCGATCAAGGCGCAATTGGGCCGCCGTCCCGTTCGGCTGGGGATCTTCAGGCGCGAATACCCAAGCGAGGCGCACCATGGCCACACGCTTCTGCGAGTCCTCGATGATCAGGTGGTTGCCAGAAGGAACACCGATCACGGTTCCACAAAAATTCGACCCGGCAGCCCCGCTCTCATCGGCCTGTGCCGATGCGGCGACCAACACCCCCAGGGCCAAAGTCAGCTTGAACAGCCTCAAGGAATTCACCCGACTTACAATGTATCGTAGTAGATTATGCGATGCTAGCCGATTTTGATCAACTGGTCATCTCGATAGAGCGATTTGCATATCAAAAAGGAAGATCAATGGCAAAAACACCCCAAAGGTCCCCGATCCCTCCGGCTCCTCCGGCTGATGTGGTTACCCAAATGGAGCGCATCCTTGAGAGCCTTCCTCACGTTGCCCGAGATGGAGGGTTGGCCGCCCCAAATGTGACGCTGAGGAGCGCCTTATTTGCTGGTGCCAATTCTTTTGGCAAGCGGGGTCTGAGAAGAGAAATCCTGGCCTCCCTCTCGAACATCACTCTGATCTACACGGGCATGCGCCTCGACCAGGG
>DYKZ01000179.1 GCA_020722345.1 Anaerolinea thermophila
CGCTGGATGGGAGAAGCCGCCCGCCAGGCGTTGGAAAGCGGCGCGCTCTCCCAAGAAGCCCTGGACGCGAAAATCCGCCATTTGCTGCGCACCCTGATGCGCGTGGGCGCCTTCCAGCACCCCGAAACCCAGGAGGAACACTCGGTGGACAACCCCGCCCATCGGGAACTCATCCGCCGTGCCGGACACGAAGCCATCGTCTTGCTGAAGAACGCGGGGGACGTGCTGCCCCTTTCGCCCGAACGTGTGCACCGGCTGGCAGTCATCGGGCAACCGGCCGCGCAGGTGGCCTTCCAGGGCGGTGGCAGCGCCGAGGTGCAGCCGCATTACGTCATCCAGCCGCTGGAGGCGATGCGTGAGCGCTACGGCGGTCGCCTGCAAATAGACTATGCCCGCGGGCCATCCCTGCACCGTCTCTTCCCGCTGCTCGAGGCGGCCGGTCTGCGCGCCGCAGATGGCACGCCCGGCAAGGTCACGGTGCAGATGTACCACAGCACCGATCTGAGCGGGGAACCTTTCAAGGTCTTCAACGCCGGTGGCAGCGAACTGGTCTGGTTTGGCGAAAGCGCGCCCGATTTCGACCCGCAACACTTCTCGGTGCGCCTGACCGGCTCGTGGACGCCGACTGTCAGCGGGCGCCACACCTTCTCGCTGGTCTCCGTAGGCAAGGCGCGCTGGTGGTGGCAGGGCGAGAAGCGCCTGGATTGGTGGAAAACGTCTGCCGAAGAGCAGCCCCAAAACTTCGATGGCGCCTCCATGCCCTGGCACGAAGAGCACCTGACCCTCGACCTGCAAGCCGGACAAACCTACGATTTCCGGGTGGACTTCGCCGCCGTCTCCGGTGGGCGCTGGCGCACCATCCGCCTGGGCTGCCTGCCGCCGCAACCGGAAGACCCCATCGGCGAGGCGGTGGCCCTGGCGCGTCAGGCTGATGCTGCGCTGGTATTCGTCGGCCTGACGCCCGAATGGGAGAGCGAAGGGCAAGACCGGCCGAGCATGGATTTGCCCGCCGGGCAGGATGAACTGGTGGCCCGCGTGGCAGCCGTCAACCCCAACACCGTGGTGGTGGTTAACGCCGGTTCTCCGGTCAGCATGCCGTGGGTGGATCAGGTCAAAGCCGTGGTACAGATGTGGTACCTGGGGCAGGAATCCGGCAACGCCATCACCGACGTGCTGTTTGGCGAGGCCGACCCCGACGGGCGGCTGCCGACCACCTTCCCGCGCCGCCTGCAGGATAGCCCGGCCTACCTCAACTTCCCCGGCGAAAACGGGCGCGTGCGCTACGGCGAGGGGCTGTTCATCGGCTACCGCTACTACGATAAAAAGGAAATCGCCCCCCTGTTCCCCTTCGGGCACGGTCTCTCGTACACCACTTTCGAGTATCAGGCGCTCCACCTGGAGGCCGACAGCCTGACGCCCGATGAGGCCTTGCGCCTGCAGGTCACGCTGCGCAACAGCGGGACGCGCCGCGGTCAGGAGGTGGTGCAGGTGTACATCCGGGACGTGGAAGCCTGCCTGACCCGTCCCCCCAAGGAGTTGAAGGCCTTCGCCAAGGTGACGCTGGCCCCCGGCGAAAGCCGCACCTTGGTGTTCACCTTGCCCCCCGAAGCGCTGGCCTTTTACGATGACGCCCACGGCGCCTGGGTGGTGGAACCCGGCGAATTCATCGTGCTGGTGGGACGCTCCGCCGCCGACATCCGCCTGCAAGCCCGCTTTATGGTGCGTGCGTGAATGCAAGATTCCGTCACACGTTGACCCACTGGCTGATTGCCCGCCTGTTTCGTGACTTCCCCCATAAGGAGTTGACGGAACAACGCTCGCAGGTGGGAGACGGTCACCAGGTAGTTGGGTAGTTACACGGCATTCATGCCGCGGCAGGAGCGCCTTGACTTCCGAGGTGAAGGCCAGGGCATCGTCGTAGACGCCGTAGATGAAACCTTCGGAAAGGGCGCGTGGTCATGGGCGAGGGACGCAAACGTCAGATCCGCGAGATTTGCGCCAAGATTGGATTGCCAGTCGTACGAATTGTGCGCGTCTGAATCGGAACACTGCGGTTGGGGAATCTCAAGCCGGGCGCCTGGCGTCATCTCACGCCGCACGAGGTCGCTTTGCTGGGCGGACAGTCGCCGCCGCCCGCCTCGCGGCGTTTATCTCCCAAATTAAAAACAAAACCGACCCGTTGAGGTCGGCTTTGTTTTGCGCATCCGTTTTTTACTCGCGGATGTCCCAGACTTCCTTGACAATGTCCCAGATGACTTTTTTGACCGTGTCTTTGTTTATCCCGGCGACTTTGAAGGTCAGTAACTTCGTCCCGGCAGCATGGCCGGTAAACTGGCCAAAGGCGACGAAGTCGCCGCCCGCCTCCGCGATGGCTTTGGTGATTTTGGCGAGTGCGCCGGGCTTGTCCTCAATCAGCGCGGTGACGCGCACGCCTCTTTCGCGAGCGCCCATTAGTTCGAGGAACATCTTGAACAGGTCGGTCTCGGTGATGATGCCGACGACGCGCGTGTCTTTTACGACCGGCAGGCCGCCGATCTTGCTGTCAGCCATAATGCGCGCAGCTTCCTCAATGGGGGTATCCTCCGTGACCGTAATCACTTCTTTCGTCATCACTTCGGCGACGGTCAGTTTGCTGAGCAGGTAATTCATCTCCCATACGCTCAGCGTGGTAGCGGGAGAGGGCGAGGCGTTCAGTAAATCCTTCTCCGAAACGATGCCGACCATTTTGCCGCCTTTTATGACCGGCGCGCGGCGGATGTGTTCCTTCTTGAACAGGGCCAGCGCATCGTGGACGTTCATTTCCGGCGGGATGGTGATGGGCGGATGGGACATTCGTTCACCGATTAACATGGTACCTCCTTGGATAAAAGGGCGAGATCGCGTCAGGTTTTTCTGCCCGGATTATATGCTGGCGGCGGGTTTCAAACCAGAGGATTTTTGTCGCCATTCCAAACGGTGTATGTAATGCTTTGTTGATGATTTGCCGCCTGCCTTTGAGAGAGCAGGTCACAACCCTAGATACGTGGTGCGGATGTGTTCGTTCTTGGCTAACTCTCTGGCTGGGCCTTCCATCTCCACCTTGCCTTCGGCCAGGACGTAGCCATAATCGCTGATCGCCAGGGCCATCTGCACGTTTTGTTCGACCAGCAGGACGGTAATGCCCGCATCGCGTAACTGCCGCATGCTTTGGAACAAGGACAGGGTCAGCACCGGGGCGAGGCCGAGGGAAAGTTCATCTACCATCAACACGACCGGATCGGACATGATGCCGCGCCCCACTGCCAGCATCTGCTGTTCGCCGCCGCTCAATGTGCCGGCCTTCTGGGCGCGGCGCTCCTTCAGCCGCGGAAACATGGTATAGACCTTTTCGAGATTTTGTTTCATCTTCGGACGGGCGCGGTGGTTGGTGGCCCCCATCTCCAGGTTTTCATGGACGGTCATGTCGGTGAAAAGTTGGCGGCCTTCGGGGACGAGCGTGAGTCCCATCTCGGCTTTGACGTGAGCCGGCAGATGGCTGATATCTTTTCCCTCGAACCAGATCGAGCCATGCCAGGGGCGCAGGAGTCCCATGATCGCCCGCAGCGTGCTCGTCTTGCCCGCGCCGTTGCCGCCCACCAAGCAGGTCAGTTTCTTTTCCTGCAAGGCGAGGCTGGCGCCCCACAAGATCTGCACTTCGCCATAACCCGAGGCGAGATCGCGAATTTCGAGCACAGCCATGTTACGCCTCCTCCATTAAACTCTCGGCCAGTTTCGGGTCGCCGAGATAGGCTTCGATCACGCGCGGGTCGTTGGCGACCTCCTGCGGGGTGCCTTCAGCGATCTGCTCGCCGTAGTCCAGCACGATGATCCGGTCGGAGACGTTCATCACCGCCTTCATCACGTGTTCGATCATCAGGATCGTCACGCCCTGTTCGCGTATCTTCAACACGGTCTGTACCATCCCGTCTATTTCGGCGGGATTGAGACCCGCCA
>DYKZ01000180.1 GCA_020722345.1 Anaerolinea thermophila
TTAATGCAAAGGCGCGCGGATTTTTACAGACTTTTCTCCGCGTTTTCGGCGCTCGTCCGCGTCCCATACGGATTTTGTACGGTAGAGAGTGGAAGTATAATCCTGCGAGATTCTGATTACGAGGAGAAATTATGCTCTCACAAAAAATAGCCTTTATCGGTTCAGGCGCGATGGGCGAGGCGATGATCGCCAGCCTGCTGCGCGGAGGATTGTCCAATCCGCCATCCCTATTTGCTTCCGACGCGCGCCGCGAACGCGTGGACGAACTGGCGCAGAAATACGGCGTGCAGCCTTTCACCGACAACCGCGCCGCCGCCTCCGGCGCGGACGTGGTGGTGCTGTCGGTCAAGCCCCAGCGGCTGACCGAGGTGCTGCACGGCTTGAAGGGTCACATTCCGGCCCAGGCGCTGGTGCTGTCCATCGTGGCCGGGGCAACCATCGAAAAGATCAGCAGGGGACTGGCGCACAAGACTATCGTCCGCTCGATGCCCAACACCCCGGCGCAGATCGGCGAGGGGATCACCGTCTGGATGCCGTCCCCGGCGGTCAGCGCGGCGCAGCAGGAGACGGCGCGTGCCATTCTGGGCGCGTTTGGCGAGGAACTGATGGTGGATGATGAAACCTACCTCGACATGGCCACCGCCCTCTCTGGAACCGGCCCGGCCTACGCCTTTATATTTATGGAGGCTATGATAGATGCCGGGGTGCACATGGGCTTCCCGCGCCATATCTCCGAGCGGCTCGTTGTCCAGACCCTGCGCGGTGCGGTGGATTATTACGAAAAAGTGAACCGGCAAAGCGGCGTCCATGTGGCCGCGCTCAGGAACCAGGTCACCTCGCCGGGCGGGACTTCGGCAGAGGCTTTGTATTACCTCGAGAAGGCCGGCTTCCGCACCGCCATCTCACGCGCCATCTGGGCTGCCTACCAGCGTTCGCTCGAACTGGGACGCGAGAAGCCGGTTCACATCCCGGAGAAGGATAACGGGGAAGCCTGATAGAGCAAAAAGGCTTTCACCCCACTGACGACTCGCAACTCGCAACTGTCCGTATGTCCCTCGTCACTGTCTCCAACCTCTCCAAATCCTTCGATCCCGTGGACCTGTTCTCCGGCGTCAGTTTCAGCATTGCCAAAGGTTCGCGCTTGGCGCTGGTGGGCCCGAACGGCGTTGGCAAGACAACCCTGCTGCGCATCATCGTCGGGCTGGAGGAGGCCTCGGGCGGCGCGGTGACACGCGCCCGGTCCATGCGGCTCGGCTACCTGCCGCAGGAAGCCGAGTTCGAGGTCGAAGGTACACTCTGGGATGTTTGCCTGGATGTCTTCTCCGATCTCCAGGTCTCCCAGCAGGAACTGCACCGGCTTGAAGAGCAGATGTCCGACCCAACGCAGGCCGAAGCGGTGATGGAGCGTTACGGCAGCCTCCAGCGTGAGTTCGAGCGGCGCGGCGGCTACACCTACACCACCCGCATCGAACAAGTTCTCACCGGCCTTGGTTTCGCCGTCAAGGATTACCACCTGCCCATTTCGCACCTCTCCGGCGGACAGCGCACGCGTGCTTTTCTCGCCAGGCTCCTGCTCTCCGATCCCGATCTGCTGCTGCTGGACGAGCCCACCAACCACCTCGACATCGCCGCCGTGGAATGGCTGGAGGGTTACTTGGGCCAGTGGGAAGGCGCGGCGCTCATCGTCTCGCATGACCGTTACTTCCTCGACAAAGTCTGCAACGGTATCCTGGAAATGGCTTTTGGCGGGGTGGAATACTACCCCGGCAACTACACTGCTTACCTGAGCGAGCGCCAGATCCGCGCCGACCGCCGCCGGGAACTCTTCGAGTCCGAAAAGGCGAAACTGCTCAAGGATGTGGACTACATAAAAAGGAACATCTCTGGGCAGAACGTCACCCAGGCCAAGGGCCGCCTGCGCCGCCTGAGCCGCATTGTGCAGGCCATCGAGCAGGTGGGCTTTGAGGCGGTTGCCAGACAAAAATGGAGCGAGACCGTCGAAGATGTGACTGTGGCTACCTCGCCGCTCGGGGTGGAGGAAGCCGAACGCCGGGTGCGGGCGCTCCGCTCCCCGGTCCGCGCCCTGCCGCGGCTGCACCTGAAACTGCGGACGGCGGGCCGTTCGGGCGAACTTGTCCTGCGCACCTCGGACCTGGTTGTCGGTTACCCTGGGCGGGCGCTGTTCCGCGCCCCCGACATCGTCCTGCGGCGCGGCGAGTGCGCGGCTCTCATTGGTCCCAATGGGGCGGGGAAGACAACCTTTCTCAAGACCATCCTGGGGCAGATTCCGCCGCTCTCCGGCGAGGTGAGGCTGGGCGCCTCGCTCCAGATTGGCTATTTTGCCCAGGCGCACGAGGGACTGAATCCGGCCAACACGCTCATGCAGGAGATTGACTCGCTGATGCCGCACTGGCTGCCGGGACAAATCCGCGATTACCTGGGCAAGTTCATGTTCTCCGGTGAGGATGTTTACAAGACGGTGGACATGCTCTCCGGCGGCGAGCGCGGGCGGCTGGCGTTGGCGAAACTGGCGCTCCAGGACACGAACCTGCTGCTGCTCGATGAACCAACCAACCACCTCGACATCCCCTCGCAGGAGATTCTGCAGGCTGTGCTGGACGATTACCCCGGCACGATCCTGCTGGTGACGCATGACCGCTACCTGATAGATGCCCTGGGGACGCAAATCTGGGAGATCGAGCCGGACAAAGACAGCCTGGATGTGTTTGAGGGCACTTACAGCCTGCGCAAGGAGGAACGCGAGCGGCTGGCGGCCCTGCGCGCGGCGGAAGAAACGGGGACGGGAGCGACGCGTCGCGCTCCTACGCGACAAACCAACGCTGCTGTGAAAGAAGAACGCCGCCGCCTGGCCAAAATCCAGGAACTTGAGAACAAGATTGCCGTGCTGGAGGATGAACTGTCCCAACTCGGCTTCCGCCTGGAAAGTCCGCCCGCCGACCCGGCCAAAGTGGCCCAACTCGGCCGCGACTATGCCCGCGTCCAGCACGAGATGGATTTGTTGTTGAATGAGTGGGAGGGGTTGCAGGGGTGAGGATGGGACGAGAAAGAGGGTGGTCTGGCACCGGCTCCAGTGGACTGCCGCTCCGCTTGCCCCGGTAAGCCAAGCCGTTGAACCGCGACTATGCGCGCGTGCAGCACGAGATGGACTTGTTGTTAACTAATGAAAGGGGTTGCAGGGGTGAGGAGGTGCATGTAGTATACTTATCAAAAATTTTCGACTTGGAGAGTATGAGTTGTGTTAGTTGACGAAAAAGTTTTGGTAAGTGATACAAGCGTCGGCTTGGCCGAGATTAGCCAACTTGACCAGAGTCTGCAAGAATATTTCAAAGGTAAGTTGGCTGTTCAACCTGTCTTAACTCGCTCTCTTGTAAGTTTTCAAGCCAATAAGAACCGTCCTGTCTATCGTTGGTATAAGTACAAAGAAGCGTTTTCGGCATCTTTGGTTGAGTATTTCCTTGAAAAATACGAAATTTCTGAAGGCACTGTATTAGACCCTTTTGCAGGAAGTGGAACGGCTTTATTCGCCGCAAGCGCAATGGGGCTCAATGCAGTTGGTATCGAATTATTGCCTATTGGCCAGCAAATTATCGCAACAAAGAAATCTCTTGAATCAGAGTTTACGCCTGGCGATTTTGACGAGTTGCAAAAAATGGGCAAAGTTACGGGTTTGGGAAAAATCCGAGAGAAAGATAGAACTGCCAGAATTAAGGATTACAAAAGGCGCATATCCTGAAGCGACAAAAGAAGCCATTGAAAAATATTTAGCCGCTTGTGAACACGAAAACAGCCGAGTTAGGGCAGTATTACACTTTGCCTTGTTTTGCGTACTAGAGTCGATTAGTTTTACTCGTAAAGATGGTCAATATCTTCGTTGGGATTACCGTTCTGGGCGAAGGCAGGGGAAGAAAGCTTTTGATAAAGGTCAGATATTAA
>DYKZ01000029.1 GCA_020722345.1 Anaerolinea thermophila
GCTTACCGCATTTTCACTGCCGTGTCATCCCCCCTCCCCTAACCTTTATATGCGTCCTCCAAAAACGCAGTCTGATGAACCTGCGGGTCCAATTTCATTTCTGGGTCTGCGGGCAGGTAGCGAGCCGGAGCGGTCGTAAGCCGGGGAGCCAGTTGAATCAGGTCGCTGCCCGCCAGGTGAGCCAGATACGCCAGATCATCTGCAGACCAAATCCCCATCTTTTTGGCAGGTTCCCGGCGCAGCACCCTGGCAGCATCGCTCCCCTGGCGCACCGGCTTCACCGGATTCCGCCCGTCAAAAGAGGCCGCAATCGCCCGCGACAACCCCCGCGCTATCGCCTGGGCCCGCGCACGGGTATCCGCCAACCCCACCGTCCGCACCGTTACATCCAGATAGGTCAGCGAGGCGCGTTCCTCGTAACGCTTCGCCTCCTGCTGCCGTATTGCCCGCACCCCCTTGCTGCTCGTCTCCTCATCCCGCGCCGAAAACGCCTTCTGCCCTAATTTTTCCCGCAATCCAAAATTACGGCGTACAATCACCTGCACCAACCCCCTGCCCTGCCCCAATATCCCATTGACCTCAATCAATACCGCCCGCAGTGGGTCTTCCGCCACTGCCAGGACCGGAAATTCATTGCTGCTCGGCTCCAACTCCACCCACCATACAACCCACCCTTCCTTTACTTGGGCAGGATCTGTCTGGCTTGGCTTGCGGAATAAGCCGGGCCATTCGGAGCAGAATTGGGTTAATGCGGCGGAGATTCCTTCTTTGGAGCCATGAAGGAAAAAGGAAAGCGACTCCTCGTTCCCGCCTATCTCAAACGAGATATGCTCATCGTGCGGGAGGGCATCCGCCATCCGCGTCCAGATTTGCACGCGCTCCGGGAGTATAGCCTTCCAGTCTGCGCGAGGCAGGAGATGAACAGTGGGGCCCTCCGCCACCCGGTTCAGAATTTTGGCATGGTATACGCCCTTGTTATGCCAACGCAGGACCCCCAGTCCTGCCACGCCACATAAGCCATATAAGACGAATTTTCCGTAATGCCGCCAAAGTTCGCCCAGGCGCTCCAGCGCAACCGCCGCCCCGGAGGGAGTGAAGAGATTCAGCCGGATGGCAATAAACAATAATCCGGCAATCGCCACTAGCCCCAGCCCCAGGGTGCCTTTGGATTCGCTCCAATCCATGCCCTATAGCCACCCATCCCGGCTGCTAGAAGGATTCTTGTCATCCACACCGTCATCGGTTTCCACCCCTTTGCGCTTGGCTCTTTCCAACTGATCGGTAAATTCGCGTTCGCGATCGGCTAAATATTTTAACCAATCGCGCAAACCAATCACCGCGTCTTGCAGAGCTTCCTTTACCTTCGTCATACTTGCACCTCTTTTTTAATCTGATCTACCAGCCGGGCTGCCAAGTCCCGGTCTTGCAGCCGGGACGACAACACCACCTGATCCAATTGGGAGGGAACGATATTCACCATCAGCAGATCGCCATCCGCAAACTGCGAAACGCAGGTTCCGCGTGGCAGGATAGGCAGGGTGTTGATGATGGATTCGGGCAGGGCTGGAAAATGTTCCATGATGATGGCCCGCTCCGAATCCTTCTGGTTGAAAATTAAGGTATTGGCAGAGTTCGCCAGGATGGGAATGCCGTGATGCAGGCCCTTCTCATCCCGAGGGCCCAGCAGGGAATGCAAATCCTGGTCTGCCACCACCATCCCCACCAATCGCGCCCGCGCCGTTTTATATTCGGAGGAGATATAACTAGCAATCACCGAATCGCGCATCAGGATGCCCATTTCATCCACAAAGAACAGAATCGGAGCGCGGTCGCCCGCATAGCGACGCTTGCGAATGCCCTGATTGATGTTGGCTACCAAAATGGAGAGCAGGGCAGAGCGCAGGTTGCCGCCCGCCCCCTGGAGAGGCAGAGGCAGGCGGGAGACATCGAATACATTCACGGCATGAGAAAGAGAGAAATCCATACTGGTATGCTGTCCAAACTGCTCGGTGCGGCTGCCGGTGACATAGGCTTGCAACGCCAGGGAGAGGCTGGCCGCGGCGTCTCGCACCATCGCAGACTGAGCCTGCCCCACCCTCGCGGACATCCAATCATTCAAATCCCTCAGTAGGGGCGGCTTTTCTTCGGGCTTGCCCCATACCGGCTTGTATAAAGCCACGAGCGCCTCATCTAGTAAGGCTCTCTCTAAGGGGCGGTCCGCGTGAATCCCCAGCAGGCGCAGCATGGCAATTGCCATTTCGACCTGAGCGCTGATATCATCATAGACAATATCGAGGATATTCACGGCTGCTTGGTCTGTTCCGACCACGTTTTTTTTGTACACCGTGGAACCGAGAAAATCCAGGTTCACGTTGCCCTGGGGGTCTATGATTATCAGGCGCGTCCCCAGCAGGAGATGGCGCATCATCAGAATAAGGGTAGCGAAGGTTTTGCCGCTGCCGGTCTGCCCCAGGATAATTGTGTTGTAGCTGGGGTTGCGATCGTCAAAAATATCAAGAATGACGGGAGCTTGGTTGCGGTCTATTCCTATCATAATGCCCCGTGTCGCAGTCCTGCGCCGATACGACAAGGCAGATCCGGCAAGCAGGGCCGCCCCGGCGGTGGTGAGGGGGGTTCCGTCCGTTTCCGACAAGGCCTCCGCCGAGAAGATGCGCGAAATCACCTCCCCAGGGGAAAAAATCCTCTCCATTTTCAGCGACAAAGCGCCGCGTACAATCTCTAGGCGCGAATCCAACTCCCTGCGGTTGGCTCCGGGGACCAGCACGTGTAGCCGCACCGTGTGCAAACTCTCCCCGGCGGAGATGGCATCGCTGATGGAGCGAATGCCCAACTGGGCTGCCTGCGCCTCGCGGATGCTGTCCACTGTTTTGTTGCCGCCGAAGTTTGCCATCGAAGCCTTGGTGTTCAACATGCGCATCACCGATTGGGGAGGATAGGTGCAGACGTTCAGGGAGACGTAGACCGGGAAATCCTGGGAGAAGAGATTATGAAACAGGCGCGGTTGGATGATGGCCTGCCCTTGGTCGTTGCTGTTGCCCAACAGAGCGAATAAGCCCCGGTCGGTTTCGATAAATTCCCACATTCCTTTGGCTGTATTGAACGGGCGAGGCATTTCGTGGTCCAGCAGAGCCGCTCTCAAGCCGTATGCGCCGAGAAGTCCCAGCATCCCGTCCGGTTCGAGTCGGGATTTCACCAAGAGGTAGGCGCGGATAAAGCGCACCGACTGCACCATCCGGGAGAGATAATTTTCATATTCAATCCGGTAGGCAAGCACGCCCTCGGGCAGGTAGCCCTCCGGGGTCGCTGCCTGGCGAAAGGATTCCATCACCTCCGATTTGTCCAATGTGTCTGCCACCAGCACGAGCCGGGCGCAGGGCAGTTCCCCGCTGGCGGAGATGCGCGGGAGCGCCTCCCACAAACCGGCGGTACTTACCAGCATCGTGTTCGATGCGGTTGTCAGGTCAAAGGGATAGATCTCGAATATCAAGCGTTCCTCCTACTAGCCGAAGCGTATCTGTTCCTGCCCGTCCAGGTCATAGAGGGTCATGCGCACCTCTCCCCCGTCAGGCAGGACCCGGGGCATCACAATTGTCTGGGGGCGATAGCGGTGAAACAGAGACAAACCCAGGTACACCAGCACGCTACGATTCCCGAATCGAGAAAAGCGCACCGCCCCGCCAAAAGCCAGCAGTGCGCCAAGAATGCCTCCCAGAATGCCGAATTTCTGAATGCCAAATATCGCCGCCATGCCGATGACCATCATGTCCTGGGCGGTTAAGCCCAGGAACAGACGCGGTTCATAGTGGAGTACATCCGGCGGGATTTGGTACTGCATGTCCTAAAATCCCAAACTGCCGATGATGTAGCTGGATGCCGCCACCAGAATCAAGCCTATGATAACGTCTGGTATCTGGCGTTTGTAACGGGAGGCGGCTTCGGGGAAAAGCATGGAGCCTGCCATGACAGCGCCTGCCAGCCCCAGAGAAACCAGGGCGAGGGCGCTTGCGAGAGACTGAAAGTTGAAAGACATTGTGACCTCCAAAAGAAAAAGGGTAGGATAGGGACTTACTGTATTGCCAACATCAATTGAGAAACCCAGCCGTAGCCGGATGATGTTGTGTAAACATAGCACCAGATCTGGTTATCTAGCAGAACCGGGGGCGTGCTGGTATTGTAGATCGGGGTCCAGGCGGGCAGGGTTGTAATGATCCGCCCGCCGAATCCGGGCGCTTCGCGCAGATTTGCGCCGCTGGCAAGGACATAAGCGAAGGGTGGCGCGTTCTCTTCCTGCACGCTGATTTCCGATTCGTCCACTTTCACTTCGCCGAAGATGACGGCCCTCTCCACCGCGTTGACATCTCCCTGTTGTTTGGGCAGAGCAATAACCACGGATGGGCGCAAAGACTTAAAGATTTCAATCTGATTGGCAAGCAGGGTGACGACATCCCGCACAACATAGGTCAGGACCTGCCCGCCCCGCGTTCTGACGTAAATCTCATCTCCCGCTTTTACATTCGCATCCGCCAGATTTTCGAAGGGAATGGAAAAGACTCGTCGGACCTCGGTTTCATAGAGCCACTCAGGTCCCTGCGGCATCCAGGTGCCGTCTTCCTGCACCTCGCCCTTGGCGACAATGAACAAGCGCCCGGCGACTTCCACCGAGGCTGGCTCGCGGCTATCCTCGGCGGGTTTGCCGTTCCCCTTCAAAAAGGCGGGGGTGGGGCTGGGTTGTTCGGTGGGAGGCGGAGGCGGGACATCAGTAGGGGGTGGCGTCATCTCCACCGTATCCACCGTAGGGGTGGCTTCCAGGGTAGGGGTTGGTGTGGGGGTGGGGGTGGGTTCCTTGCCCAATGCCGTAATCCCGCCGCCCAGGAGCAGCAACAGGGGGATGGCGACAACGATACCAATCCGCGTCCAGGTGGGCAGGGTGGCAACCCTGCCCACCAGCCCGGAGGCTTCGCCCGCTTTCACGGTGATGGCTCCTAGGGAGACTTCCTCCCCCCGCAGAACGGCCTGCACCGCCGGGTTATCTACCGAAACCGAAGCGACCGAGCCGCCAAAAGGGAACCTTCCGGCTTGGGCTTCCTGCCTCAGAGTTGCCAACACCTCCAATTTTTGCCCAGGCGTGAGCGCCCCGGCTGCGCTCAGGCGCTTGTCCAGATATTTATCAAATTCGTCTCTGGTTGTCATAGAGTATCCTCGCTGCGTTCACGGCTTTTCTCAGGTCTTCGGTGGATGTGCGCTCAAAGCCGGGGGAAAGGGCCAGCCGGTTGACCGCCTCCTGAGGGGTGGAGGCTGCCTGAATCGCTGTATTAACCTGCTTCTGCTGCTCCTCGTCCCAGGCATTTTGACTCACTATGGTCTTGAACACTACATTTGCCTCGGTCACGGACAGGTTGGGCATATCCACCCAGATTTGCTGTTCTTGGGGGGGGCTGCCATCAGTCCCAGACCCGGACGGGAGAGGGGCGGGAGTTGCTCCCTGCCAAATAGATGACGGCGACGCAAAAGTACCCGTTGTCGCGCCGCCGGTGCCAGGTGCGGGTGCGGCTTCTGGTTGGGCTGTTTGGGCTGTTGTGGCCCCGACCGCTGTTCGCGTGGCTGCGTCCCTGCGCGATACAAAGACATTGCCGAGCGAGGTCGGAGCATCATCCCTATCATCCCGTCCATAGTTTTCAAGGGCAGTCCTATGGTGGCGGTGGTGGCGGGCAACCCCGGCAACCGCTCCCGCTGCCAGCGCCACGTCTGGGCGCCCTACCATGGCCGCAAGCGTGGCAACACTTCCGGCGGCATCCTCCACCCGTCTGCCTACGGCTGCCTGGGCAGTTTGCAGAATGGTGGGTCCGCCAAAACCAAAACTGGAGTTGACAGCGCTGAAGATGCTGCCGGAGTCGAGGAGGATGCGCCAGGATCCGTTGAAAAAGATTTGGGCAATGATGCTCATCAGCACGATAATGACCAGCCACATCATCGCATTCTCCAGAGTGTTCACGTCCCCGGTCACAAACGCCATGCCTCCCGAAAGCCAACGCAAGAAGATAGCCAGGGTAAGGGATTGCACAAAGACCCTGAAATACTGCTGCACAATTCCATACAGTATTTGCCCGCCGATTTCAAAAAATCCCAGAGGCAGGGCGGCAAAAAGGAAGAGCATCAGGGTCATGGCGGTAAAAGACATCAGGGCGTAGGCGAACCCGATAACCAGCATCAGATAGGCTCCGGCCAGAGATACCGTTGCATACACCAGACCCGTCAATGCCTTTCCTGCTCGCTCGTAGCCCTTTTCTTCTCGTTCCACCTCGGCGTTTCCAATCCCAAGCAGCCCGCCCTCGGCAATCGTGACCTCAATCAACTCCGGTTCAGGGAAAAAACTGCTCTCATACACGGGGGGCAATTTCCACAAATTGCCAGATAATCCCAAATCTCCATCTCCGGCACGAAAGGGTTGCAGGAGCAGTTTGTCCAGAGGCAGGGAGGCTCCGCCCTGCACGATGTTGGAGACCAGGTTCTGGCGGAAGGTTTCGAACGCACCCACGAAATCGTATCCGAAGGAACTGGCGACAAACAGCATCGAAAGCAATATGCCCCAGAGCATGACCCGCTCTGCCCGCACGAATCGCGCTCCACCTCCCCAGAGGGGGAGCATTAGCAGCAAGCCCGCCAAAGACAAGGCAACATACATCAGACCGCTACTGCCAAAGGCGACATCTCTCAGCATTCCGGGCATCAGCCCCTGGAACAGCCCCAGCATCTGGGTGCGGATGGACATCAGCCAGGCGTTTTCCAGCACCGTTTTGCTGAAGATGAAGGCGGCAGCCCGATCGATAATCCAGAACAGGACGGCGAAAGACCGCGAGACTCCCACCACCGCGTTGGGCAGCGCGAGTTTCAGGTAGTTGTCCAGGATACGCATGGAGGACCAGCAGTAGTCGCCGTTGTAAACCGGGAAGCAGTAGTTGGGCCCGGCAGGCGCGGCGGCGTAGGCAGACACCCCCGGCAGGCAGAGCGCCGCCAGACCGGAGAGGATGATGAGCCATTTGGTGTTTGTCTTCATCTTTGCCTCTGGCTTCGCAGGGTGAATAGTCCGCTGCCTATCAATACCAGCGCCGCCAGGAAGAGAAAGTATCCCCGTTCCAGCCCTCCGGGTTCTTTCCGCAAGCCCGGCGCGGAGGGGGCGGATGAGCCGGAGGGGGCGGCAAGGTAGTCGTATGCGTCCTCCGGGGGACCGGCAGGCAGGGAGATGGAAACTTCCAGGGTTTCGCCCTGCCAGAGCAATTGACGCAAGCCGTATTCCCCCAGATTCAGGTATCCCCGCATTCTGCCATCCTCCCAGGGCTGAACCTGGATGCGCAATTCGCAGTGACCGGACTCGTTCGTAACACAGGATAAACCGGGGACCGTCCAGACATTTGCGCTGTCTTTGCGATATTCAAACCACTGCACCCGCACGCCTGCCTGTGCAGGGTGCAGGGTGATGACCAGCAAGACCGCGATAGTAGTCCAGGATGCTGCCATTTACTCTCCAAACATGGAGGGGGCAGGGTCCACTGCGCCCACCGCAGGCGAGTTAAGTTGATAATGCAGATGGGCACCATTGCTGTTGCCGCTGTTGCCGGTGAAACCCAACGCTTCTCCGCGATGCACAATCTGGGAGTCGCTCACAGTTGCGCTTTCCAGGTGCATGTAGGTTGCCAGCCAGCCGCTATTAATCCAGCAGTCATCCGCTTCTGTGTCTCCCGCGTGGCTTTCCACGCAGGCATCGTAGTCGTCCACCCGGATTTGGGCTTCGATTTGCACGTAGCGCCCCATGCCGTAGTTCCAGCAGTCGTATTCGTTATCCGGGCAGACCACCTGGCGCACGATGGCGCGGTCGGTGGTGGCGAGGATGGTTGACCCTTCCGGTACTGCCAGGTCTACGCCCCAGTGGGGGCTACCATCCGGGTAGATGTTGCAGTAGTAGAATGTCACCAAGCCCCATTCCGGTTCGTAGTCGACGGGCCAGCCCCCAAAGGGGTTGTCCGGGTACGCCACTCCAGCATTGTCACAGTTGCCACCTTCCGGCGGTTCTCCATCTCCCGGTCCATAATCGGGAGAGTAGCCGTACCAGCCGCTGTGATTTATCGGGGCAATAGCCCCAACCGTCCCCGCTACACAACAGAGACAGGCCAGGAGGGGCAGGGCGAGTAAAACCAGACGCTTCGTCATGGGATATACATCGGATATTTTGGAGGCAGCAGGCGGAAAATGCTTTCGATGGTGCTGATAGTGATGAGTCCTCTGGGATTGGTCTCGTTTTCGTTTTGCTTTGGAATGGCAACTGTCCCGCTCCGCAGCAGGTAGGGGATATCCACGTACAGGGTTTTTCCAGCGCTGTCCGGCGGGGCGCAGAATTTCACCAGCCCGTTTTTGGTTCGCGCCTGGGCAAGCACCTGATAATCCGCATCAACCAGGTAGACCATGACATCCTGCACCCCCTCGTCCTTGAGCGCCATGATGCTGTCTTCGTTGCCGTCCACGTAGACAAGCGCCCGCACGTATGCAGCGCATCTTCCGTACATCGCGCCGCCGGTGGAGGCGGCTGCGCCGGGGGGGGCGGTGGGGGCGTTGGAGGCGGTTGTTCCGCCGCCGGCGGTTGTTCCGCCGGCGGAGGAACTGCTGGCGGTGTTTTGTGCCGCTGGCGCGGTGAGGGTAGCGCCCCATCTGGGGGTGGCGGTCGTCGCCAATGCCGTCATGGTCGCGTTCCAGTTGGGGGTAGCGGAGTAGAGGGCGGTGGGAGTGCGTGCCTGGGCGGTCAGGGTGCCGCCCCAATTCGGGGTGGATGTGGCGGCCAGGGCAGTCATGGTGGCATTCCAACTCGGGGTAGCCGTTACCGCCAATGCGGTCAGGGTCGCGTTCCAGATGGGAGTGGCGGAGTAGATCGGACTAGAAGTGGGAGTCCAGGCTTGTGCCGTTTGAGTCAATACCATGGCGGTCTGGGTCGCTCTCCAATCCGGGGTGGGCGAAAAGACCGCCGGGGTGAAAGAGGGGGTAGCGGTGATGACTATCGGGGTGGCTGTGCCGCCCCCTCCCCCGCCCACACCACCTCCTCCTGAGGTGACGGTGGGGCTGGGGGTGCGCGTAGAGGTTCTGGTCGCGGTCGGGGTGCGGGTCTTGGTCGCGGTCGGGGTTGGGGTAAAGGTGCGGGTAAAGGTTGCGGTTGGAACGGGGGTCGAGGATGGGTTTGTCCCGCCTCCCCCGCCTCCCCCGCCTCCCCCGCCTCCCCCTCCATCCGTGGTAGGAGAGGGAGAGGGGGTTGGTGTTGGTGTGCCTGTTTCAGTCGCGGTGGCAGCTTGGGCTGTCAGGGTCAGGTATCCGGGGGGGGGCCAGCCCGGCACTGTAATGCGCAGGGATCCAAATACCGGCATAAACACTTCCAAGTGATTCCACAAGGCGGGCGGCATCATGCTAATTTCCCCGTATCCGTTACCATCCACCGTGAACGAGGTGTTCACAGTGTCTGTCGCACAATCACCAGTCCACGGCGCTTCAAATTTTTTATTAAACCAATTTCTCCATACGTAGCTTCCTCCTCCTTCTACATCGGAACTCCTCACACTGATATTTTCCGTCATGGTCTCTGCCGAATCTTCTAGATTGCCGTCATCGCCGCAGAAGGTCAGGGAATAGTCTAGATTTGCCGTTTGACCCTCTAGCAACGGGTTGTAAAAAAATGCAAGAGGTATACTTCTGCTCACATTGTCGAATCGATATTCAATGTAATTATCACCTGTTGAGCAGGACATGCCGTCCGGCAATTCCGAATACAGGCTAGCAAAATTGGCAGTGTTAAATATAAATTTCTCTGAGCCGTTATCATTGATGCCCCCTCCTGAACAAGAAAACGGATGCGAGTAGGGCGCTTGGTTATCTAACGGCTCGGCCAGTAAATTGATGGTTATCGAACCGTTTATGCGGTCGGTTGCAGATATAACGTCATCGTAATCTAGCACAAATTCTAAAGGCCCTTGTATGGCTTTTTGATACCAGGTGAATGCCTCGTGAAAAATGCCGGTTTGTGCCTGCATAGATGCCGAGGCCGGGCCTAGCGGGGAATATCGCAAGAGCCCGCCCGCGTTTCGGTAAGTCGTAATGACATAGTTATATATAGCCAGGTCACCCCCTGCTCCTTCATTCGTCATTTCCAGATTGACATCTACCAGGATGGGCTTCGGTTCATTATCTTCGGCGCTCAGAGTGTACGGCAAGTGCAACTCGTCACGAGGCACATCCGAGAAGTACCAGGAGATAGAGGCTGTCCCTGCCTGGCAGGTCAGGGAGCCGCTCGTAACCGCAGGGACGGTTCCGCAGGTGAAAGTACCTGCTGCTTGAACAGGTATGATCCTGGCGAAGCTGACCAGGGTGAGAAGGACCACCAAACTGACGAGAATGGTTTTCTTAGACATGGTTAATACCTCCTTTGCGGGGGCGCAACATCAGCACGGCATCTGAAAGAGATGAAAATCTCCATCTCAGCACCTTCTGCTGCGCGTCCATATAAACCAATATGACGGGGATTTCCAACAGAAATTTCAACAGGTCTTTATCTAGCATGACGATTCCTCTCTTTTCTCTCCTGGTGAATGCAACAAAATGAAGCGCCCCCATCCGGGGGCGCTTCATTTTTGTTAAACAGTACACCCGTTGGGCAACTGTTGCGATAATTCTACCGTTTGTTCATGTTTATTTCTATCCTTAGAAAGGGTTCATTGCAAAATTGAAAGCTCTCGCCGCCTTTGCCGTCCAGGATTTCCAGCAACGCTTCAGCTGCTTTTACGCGCACGTTCTCGCTGGTATACCAGATGATGTTCTGCACCAGAGCGGATAATTGTCCGCTCTGTGCGTCTCGCACCAAATGACAGGGGGCCACCACTTCCAGGTGGCGGTTGTTTTCCGGCTGTTGGATGGCGGCTCTGCAGTAGGCGTATATCTCCCCTGCCAATTTTCCATGCGCCACCAGCGGGTAGGCATCCATCTGGTACAGATTTATTCGCACCGCCGGGACAGGCTGGTTTTTGAGCAGGATGGTGCCGACTTGTAGCGATGAAATGTCGAATTTGCCTGAGAACAGGGCAAATGGGATGCCTAACATTATTTTATCTCCTGTGCCAATAATAATTTCCTTGCCAGGGCGGTGTAGGCGGCTGAAATTTCAATGCCGATGTAATGGCGTTTCAGGCTCCGGGCTGCTCTCAGGGTTGTGCCGCTCCCTGCCGCTCACGCTCATCGCGGCGCCGTTTCCTCCAGCCGCAAACGATACGGACTCAATCCCCATCCCCATTCGACCAAAGATGACAAGGCAGTCATCCGAGATGCGCTCCCGTAACCAGTCTGCGGCAAATTGATTTCGCGCAACAACCAGTAGGGTCTTTTCTGCCACCGCCACACCCCGGCTGTCCCGCACCCAGGATTCGAACGGTGCGCGGGGCATATCCGCCTGGAGCAAAGTCTTGGTGGCTTCCCAAATTTCTTGTGCCACCGGGTCGGTATTTTCGTCATCCAAATCCAAATCCAAAACATCCGTCTCCACATCTGCTGGCTCTGTATCTGCTGGCTCTGTATGCTCGGTACGGATGTGTTCGTTCAATTCCCGGCGGGTCCGAAAACTGGCCTGGCAAAATTGGCAAACTCCCTCAAACAAGCCAATAAACTCTAGGAATTCGGCGGGCATTTCCTGCAGGTGCGAAAGACTGCGCGGCACCTTTTTTTCCAATCGGCGTCGTATCATTCCCACCGGATTTTTGAAATTTGGGTTGCGCTGCGCATCAAGATACCCCTTGCAAATCCAGGCAAGTGCGAGTTGGGGCGATAAATCCGGCGCAAATAGGCTTGGTTCCAGATGGTCGCCGAACAAAATATCCATTCCTGCTAATATTTTTTCCAATCTAGGAAATTCGGATTTTGGAAAAACAGCCGTGATCGTGCTTTCCAAAATATGCTCGGTTGTTTTTTCGTCGGTTTCAAAAAAATTCAAATTCGGGTTCATGATTGATGATGATGATGATTCTTGTTGAAATTTAATTAATTCATCATCATCATCAATCAATTGATTGATTGATTGATTCTGATTGATTGATGAACCCTGTTTTTTTTCGCCAGAATCCGATTTTTTCGGATTCTGGCGCTGTTTTTCGCTGTCTTGAGGTAAAGTCTCAATTCCAGAATCCGATTTTTTCGGATTCTGGCGCTGTTTTTCGCTGTCTTGAGGTAAAGCATCCAACTCCCAGAGTCCGATTTTTTCGGATTCTGGGAGTGCCATATCTACCACCCGCCCAAGCGTTTTGGGGTCGATTCCCGATAATAAAAATTGGTACCCTTCGCCCAGAATGTACGCAGACTCTCCATGCGCCTTCTTCGCTTCAACTGCCAGTTCATAGCTTACCAATACAGCCATTGCTTCCCGAACAGTATCCGGCTTGTAATCGGTGTAGGCGCACAATTGCCGCACGGTCAGCGGTTGGCGTGTCAACAGCAACGCCCACAGAACACTGCTCGGTGCGCCTTTGATAGAGCGAGTAAACATCATCGGGTTTTGTATTTGCATCTTAGTTCTCCGCACGTTTGATTGGGCGTAAAGTCAGTCTGCTTTTTTGTAACAAAAAAGTAGACTGACTTTCTTGTAACAAAAAAGTCTTACTTACATCAGAAAATTCTCCAGGCTGTCTGCCAATTCAGAATCGTCCGGCAATCCATCTACATGATGGATCGTTAGCCCACCGGAACGCATGGCCGATTTAATATAGGCTGCGCGTTTGCGTGCAGGAACGCTCTGAAAAGCGGCAATCAGGTCATCGTCCTCGCCCTCTCTCAGGGACAGGACAGCGCGGACGACAACGATCAAACTGCTGGTGCGCGGGCGGCCCGTTCTCATTATTTTTTACTCAGGCCTATCTTATACAATCCCCGTGCAATGGACAGGACTGGTTCGTCTGTCATGTAAGCACGACCATTAAAGAGAGAGTTGCCGAGAAGCACCGAGCCGCCGCCCATCACAAGCACTGCCGCAAAGCGCTTCCAGGCCTTACCCCACTGTTTCTCTATCACGCCAGTTACTTCACGTTCCCAGATGGGTAAGGCCTCGCGGATGTCTAATTGTCCGGCACGCAGTTGCAAATCCAATTCGCCGAGGGAATATAGACCTTCTGCGTTGACGATTTCTAACAAGCGCCTGACTCCGGAAGCGATTCCGGACGTGAAGCGCTGAACGATTTCGCGGTTGCGTACCACCATTAGTTCCACTGTGCCAAAGCCGATGGAGATGACCCCAACCTCTCTGGTGAACGCGCCTTTGCGTTCGGGTACAAATTTCCCCTCTGCGTTGAGCAGGTAATCAAATAACCCCCCTGTTACCTGGCTGGCCGCTTTCACATCCGCAATTTCCAGCCTGTATTCTTCTCCGTCTGCCGTCCAGGTGTGGACCCCGCGTAGCCAGTGCTTGATATTCTCTATATTTTGTCCAGCCTGGTCGCCGGTGAGGATTTCGTTGGGCAGTCCCAGCACAATGGAGAGCGGCTGGCTGAATTTTCCGTAGCGCTGTTGGTATTGTGTCAATGATCCATGCAGTAGCGCCTTCATTTCGGGCGTTCCGCTGAAGCGGTCCACATCGAGGTTCTCAACCGGGCGTCCGTAATCATGTGATCCTGCGCCAACGTAGAATAATCCGTGTTCGTTGTGGATGGACAGCGGGGCCTTAGATTTGCGCAGCCCCAGAGTGGAAAGGACTTTCTGCTTGCCGTTGAGGGCGACCTGTGAGACGACTTCCAGTCCTCCCGATTCGCCAAAAATTTTGAATGCGCCGTTTCCGGCGTCCATGCCTAATAATAAGCAGTGCATCGTTGTCTCCTTATGGTTATGGTTGTTGGTGTGCCAGGAATAGATGTTCCTGCGCACAATAGCGAGTTCGGATAATGGTATCTTCTGGAACGCCCAGGGCTTTTGCCAGGCGCGCCAGGTCTTCGTCTGCGAATTTCAGGGGCACTTCCGCCAAGCAAGCTGCGAGAGAATCTCCAGTCCGCCAGCAGGTCCGTACAGTTTGATGGCGCTATTCCCGGCGTCAAATCCGATGAAGTTGGTTTGCATGAGTTTCTCCTTGTCGTCGAAAATGAACGTTGAATAACAATCACTGTGTCTTACTGACAGAACTATCCGGCTTGAAAGCCAAATTCTCCAAATTCGCCAGATTTTCCAGATTCGCCTCTTCGCCAGATTCGGCCTCCCGGCGTAGGGATTCTGTCATTCTCCGGCCTTGTGGATGGCCTTTTTCATTGCGCTGCACCGCAGTCAGATAACCGGCTTTTTCCCAGCGCCGGCTAAGCGCTACCGCCCACTCGCGCCCATGCCCAAAAGCATCGGCAACCGTTCCAGCCTGAAACCAGCCATCCTGCTGGGTCAACAAGAAACGAGCCACTTGCAATTCCTCATCCGTCAGCAAGCTGGGCTGGGCGGTAACGGCCTGGCTCTCCGGTGTATTAATGATGAATGACTGGGCCTCCACCAACCGCGCGTTCCAGGTCAGCAGCAGGCGGCCTTTGACCTTGGTTAATTTCTCTGCGCCGGGTCTGCCCAAGATGACCTGTGAATCCCAGTGAGTGGGCACCGGAAAGGCAATCCGGGTAGAGAGATTGGCTTTGACCAACGTCTGTACCGCCTGGGAATCCGGCTTTTGGGTGGCGATGATAGGGTGCAATCCAAAAGCCCCACCGCGCGCCACCAGGTTGATCAAGGCGGGCTGGTCAGATTCCGGGATAAAAGCTGCCTCATCAATCATCAGAACAAGTGGGGACAATTTCTCTGCCTGCCGGGCGTTATATTCGGGCAGAGACGAGACTCCCACCTGGCGAAACAAACCGGCTCGGCGCGTGATTTCCTGCACCAGTTCTTGCAAGGCTTCGCTCAGTTCAGGGACTGCCCGCACATTGCGCTGACTGGCGTAACGCCCAAATTCGACATTGTCTTTTCCGTCCCACAAAATCAGGTTAGCCTGCCCACCATGAATCAGAGCCTGGATCAAACCATGTAGGAAGCGCGTTTTGCCCATTCGGCGCGAACCGCCCACGAGGACAGCATCCATATCCAGAATGGAAAGCCAGAGTGGGCCTTTGGCAGTTGTCCCAATCGGGACATGCAGCGGGGAGGGCTGCTGGCTGAAATCCAGGGGGCTGGCTTTCAAGGCTTCAATTTTTGGCGGCTCATAAGCGACCTGGAGAAAGACGCCGCGCGTATTGGTGGTCGTAATGCGGCGTCCGTTCAGAGCACTGGAAAGACTGTGCGCAAAACGCTTGGAAAGCACAGCTTCAATGTTTTTGAGACGCAACGGATCGAAAATCAACACCACGCGCTCCGGTCTTGGCCAAGCGTAGAACACCGGTGTGTTCGGGATATTGGGAACGACCAAATCCTGCTGGATGAGCAAGCGCAGGGTGCGCTCAGCGATAAGTTGGGCAAAACCTCCGTAAGGCGATATTTGGGGAGCGAGAGGGAAGTTATTCAGGGTTTTCATCTTGTCTCCATTCAGCATCCAAAACCTTTGTCATTTGTGGGTCACCGGTTAACAAGGGCGGTAGCTTATCTGGCTGCACCACCTGGAAAGTGGGTTGGGTGTTAGGTAGCATTGCATGTTGAACCTGTTGCCGAGCTTTCCCGGCAGGCAACCCGCGCGCCAGGTCAATCGCCTGGTCGCGGGCGGTTGTCGGCCCTTGCAACTCTGGGGGCGTCAGCATTGGAATCTGTGGTTGGCCTTTTTCCATTTTCATCACCGGCAATGGGTTGCGATCTGCATCATAGATGGCGCCATCAATGACCAGCAATGGGGCATCTCCGCGGCCATCGCGCTGGATGGGACGTACCCTGCTCCAGCGGAATGCCATCACCAACCCGAAAACAAAGACAACCAGCAATGCAATCCAGGGGGCAACCGCCTGCACCTTGTTCATCATCCGCTCACGTTCGACTGCCAGTTCCACACTCACAGCTTGACCATGCAATGCAGTGGCCTGCGCGCTGGCGGCAGCGGCTTCAACTGTCGCGGTAAAGTTTGGGGTGGGTGTCCAGGCCTGGGCGGTTGAGGTTCCGTTGGCAGAAGTTGCGGTTTGTTCCACCGCTGCGGTGGCCGTCCATCTTGTCATCGTCCAGGCTCGTTCAGTGGCGGTTTCAATCGCCTGTTGCGTCGGCGCATAGGCTGTAATCGTCAGGTTGGCCGAGATCGCTTGGGATGTTGCCTGCATTGTGTCCAGGGTTGCCTGCGCCTGGATATTGCTCAAAGTCAGTTGGTAAATATCAGGAGTGCTGGTCGGCGTAACCGTAGGCAAAGATTCGGGCAACGTTCCGCAAGCTGTGAGCATCAAGAGCAGGACAATGAAAGCCGGAAAAGTTGTTTTCATTTTGTGTCGCGGGCAAGCATGAGTAATCCAAAAATAAAAATCAAAATGATATGGAGCCGGGTGGGAGCATTTTTTAGGCGCATTTTGAACCTCCATCTCATTCCCATTCCCAGGGTATCTCTGAAATCGCGGGGGTATCGTCGGTTGGCTCGTCCAACATCCAAAATTGTTCTGATCTCTGAGAATGTTGCTGCTGGTTCTGCATCATCTGGTAGAGCAAAACGGTTAGCAAAGCAGGCAATAACGCGTTGGCTTGCGGCTGAGACACCTGGCCCCAGTTTGCATTTGGCCCCGGGACCCACTGGCGCTCTGGCTGACTTTTGCCACGCAGGAATAACCACCCAAAGAATAAAGCTACGGCAAGAACTATCGCGACGATCAAAACCACAGTAATCAGCGCAACCAGGTTGCCAACGCTGGCAATTTGAGCGACCCGACTGGCTTCGATAGCTGCCTGGGCTTGTCTGGCAGTTGCATAAGACTGGGAGATGGATGCAAAGCCAAAAATCAGGACAACGCCAAATATCAGGACAACAATAGTGAGTGTCATTTTTCTAATTCTCCTTGGATTTGTTGGACCAGCCCGCCAATTGTTGGCGTGCAACAACGTCGGACGCGTGCCACCAATCCACTTTTGACATTTTTGCAGTACCTCTCACGAATGGAGGAAATGCTTTATCCGCTATAACCTGACCGATATGGTCGCGGATTCGCACGGCGTTCGTGTGACTACGTTTTCGCGAAATTAGATAATAATGCGCTCCCATTTTTTTACCTTTTTTTATAGACGACAAAACGACCGTTCCGATATACGCGGACTTCGCCAGTGCTACTGTTCCAAATGACCATGCCCTCTTCGCACCAGTGGATATTCCTTTCCACGTCCACCGTGCGAAAAGCGCGGTTAATCAGGTCTTCCGCGCCCAGAATCACCACCCATGGGCGTTTTTCTGGCGCGGTGCGTTGCGCGGTTTCTTTATTCCAGGGCTGAGAGCCATATAGGTTCATTGGTCTTCTCCAAAACGCATTTGGTTTTTCAGGTCGCGCTGGTACTGCTCCAGCCTGCTGCGCTTGCGGATGATGCGTGCCAGGGTGTTGGCTTTAGTCTTGTTCCACAGCAGGGAGTTCTTGAAGTTGGGGCTTTCCTCAGCAAAGGTTTGCGCCTCGCGCAGCTGCTCCAGGGTGTATTGTTTTTCCACCGCTTTCAGAAAGAAGGCGCTGGTGCCGAGAATGTTGCGGATGTGACCGGGGGTTCCGGCGGGGAAGGTATAGGATTCGCTCATTTTAGTTTTCCAGTCAGTTTTCCAGAAAATCTATGGTTGGCAATTGCGAGGTGGGTGGGTGACTGGCATTGGCAGATTTTGGAAATCCGCCAGAATAGATAGGGGAGGATTTGCCCCCATGGCAATGCGCCGGTTTGGATATCTTTCAAGAGCGCTGTCATGTGAAAGAAAGTGTCTTTCTCCGCCCTTGCGCCACTGGGGGAGCGGGTACTCGTGCGCTCGTGGTCGCGCTTTTGTTGTTGCAAGGTCTCGGCGTCAACGTCATCTGTGCGTTATTGGGCGGCGCTTTTGCCGCTCTCAGCGGGGCAGGCAGGGAGAAGTTGAACCTGTTGCCGTCCACACGGCCGCCCCGTTTGCGTTTGATAGGCATAGTTTAGCATTATCCCCAAAAGTTGTCAATAACTTTTGGGGATAATGGGAACAAAAAAAACGGCTCTTCGCCGTTTTCTGTTTTGTTAGGCTATAACAAGCGGGCCGGTCTTTGGCTTATAAGGCAAGCCATTGTTATCGAACAGCCACTTGCCCTGGCCTTTACGCTGACTATAAACTTCAGCACAATAAGCCATGTCCGCTTCGTCAATTAATTTGCGGTTTTTATCATAGCCGAGAAATTTTATAAGACCGCGCTTAACCCAAATGGTAATCGTCTGGTTTGCAATTCCGTATTTGCGCGATGCTTCACCAATCCAAATTGGTATCCCCTTCAGGTGCGCGTGCTTTTTCCATTCCGGCAAATCTTCTTTGCGGAGTGGTCTGGCTTCTTGTCGGGCATCGTCTTCTGCAATCACAAGGGTATCGTCAATCATAGCGGCTTTAATTTTACCATGCTTAACTGCTGCCACTATCCGCGCCTCATCCAGCCCGTACTTGCGGGCTGCTTCTGGGATGGGAAGGTAGGTTGGGATGGTAAGAATGGTCATGTAACTCTTTGTAAGTTGCGGGGGCAGGACTCGAACCTGCGACCTCCGGGTTATGAGCCTTGCTTTCTTCAGGTAGATTGAGTATTTTAACCACATTGTCTCAACCAATTCAACCACTTTCTGCTTAGGGAGTTTGTAAGGTTCGTTTCGTTTTTTCTATCTCGACCACTATTTGTACAAAAGTTACGTTAAAACGCAAACAGCGAGGCTCATCACCTCGCTGTTTTATTAGCGTTTCTTGCGTTTTCCTCCTTGTATCTCCACCAACTCCCCAAACAGAGTCATCTGTCGGGGGGCATCCGGGGCAATCACCGGCAGTGTGGGACTGACTGCCACCAACGAGCCGGTTGGGGCGGTTGAAATCGTGACCCTGCGTTCGCTGCCATCCGAAAAGATGTTGCCGATTTTCTCGCCAGTCGGGATTTTCAAGACGTGCCCTTCCAGAGCAGCCTTGATGACTTCGCGTTGCACATCATCGTACTCGACCTCCACCAAGGCACCGGCGGCTTCTTTGCCATATAGTAATTTGGCGGCTTTCATCTTGTCGCCGACCCGTTTCAGGATAGCTTCCTCCACAGTGTTGGCGTAGGCCAGGAAAGTGACGTTTACCTCTTTGTCCTGGCCGAGTCTCCATACTCTTAGCATTGCTTGCCAGAGTGTGAAAAGACTCGTGGTGGTTTCGTAAAAAACCAGATCGCTGAACATGATCAGATCGAGGCCAGTCTTGACCAGAACCGGATTAACGATCAGCACATCTATATCGGGGGCATTGTGCCGGATCCAGGCTTCACGCCGGGCCGGGGACATGTCGTCCGCAGACAGGATGCTCACTCTGGGGGGACGCAGGGCTTGGGAACCGCTTTTGTCCAGTACCCCAGCGGGCGACCAGGTTTCGATGGCTTTCTTGAGCCGGTAGCGGATGTCGCGGGTGCCGGATTGCTCGACATAGACCAGGGTCTTGCGTCCCAGGGCCATATTCTGGTGCGCGATTTCGGCCAGGCGGCGCTCTTTGGGAAGCCTCTCGTCATTGAAAATGACCGTCGGCAGTTCGTAGTGATAGCCGCTGGCGCCTTTCCGTCCTTCGTATTCCAGCACTTCCGGGCGGAAGGCCGAAGCCGGGCGGAAGCGGCAGGCGCTGTACCAGGCTGAAAGCCCACCGACGTCGCCGTACTGGTGCAGGTCACGAATGATCCTGCCCAGGACGGTGGTCTCGATGAAGTTCATCTGTTTTGCCAGTTCATCCGGCATTTCCAGGGTTTCCACCGTCTCATTGATGGGCGGCAGATGGTAGCCCAGGTCAGTAATGTTGCCGAAGAGCGTAATCGGCAGCAGGTAGCGGATGACCGAGGGCGAGACGCCCGGAATTTCCTTGATGCGCACGTTCCAGCGTTGGATGCCGGTTGATTTGCCGTATTTGCCGGGGGAGGTTTCGTACTCCTCCTGCCAGAGACCGTAATGGTCTATCCAGCGTTTCTTGTCGTGAAAGTCGTAGTGCTGCCGGATTTCAGGCACGCGCCGGTAGAGCAGGTAGAATAAAGACCCGGCTGTGCCCCCAAACAGTGTGCCGGTCAGGGCCAGGCTGTAGCGGGTGGCGGAAATCAGGCGTTGGTCGGCGGTGCCGATGTCGGTGTCGCCGTTTTGCGCCTCGTGGACTTCGTCGGCAATGTAGACCTTGAAGAAGTGGCGGAACTTGCGTTTAACCAGCCCCGCCAGGCCAGCCCGCCGCCAGCGCGAGAACTCGAATAGGGGGGCGCCGCAGGTGCGTTTGCGCTCCACTGTTTCACCATCGACGATGACTTTGTCGGTGGTGACGCCAGTGCAGAAACGCGGAACTTTGCCTGGGTAGGCTGTGCCGCAGTGCGGGCAGCAGTGTACGCGGCGGTTTTCCCATTCTTCTTTGGCATCGTCCCAGACGCGCCGATAGTCAAGACGCAGGACGTTTTTGCCATCATTATCCCCTGCATCGTACTTGGCAGTATCGAAACCAATCACAGCCACCGCTTTTTTACCCAGCAGGCCAGCTTGGTAGTCGCGGACGAAATCGAACATCGTATATTCGTCCCTGTCAACATAGGTGACCTCGACGTTGCCATCCTTGTAGCGGTAGCGCACTTGCGGCTCGATGGTGACTTTCCTGACCACCTGGCCGTCGCTGTCGCGTTCAACGCCGCGGAAGGTCAGGTGCTTTTGCAGGTATTTCGCCACGGCGTTGTAGCTAGCCGAGTGGATGACCAGTATGCGCCGTCCACCGGGGTCGTCCGTACAGGCCGGTTCGACCTGGCTGCGGGTGGCTGAAAGAATGTCAGCCCCCAGTTCCTGGAGTTTGCTTTTGATTTCCGTCCATTTTCCGGGCTCTTTGAGCACCGGGCGCGTGATGACGCGCGGGGTGATGGGCTGTTCTGGGTCGCTGGCGCGGGCCAGGTCGCGGAACCACTTCCAGAGCATATGCCCGGGAGCCATGACGATGGCAGGCCACTCATCAAGCACTTCCAGAGTGGAGATGCCCACACCCGTCTTGCCCCAACCAGGTTCAGCGTTGATGATCGCGGCTCCATGCTGGCGCATGACGCGCGCTGCGCCGATCGCAAAATGTCGTTGAACATCGAACAGGCCGCGTTTGTCTCGTCCGGGCAGGGGCGGCAGCCCCAGGCCGGATTTGCCAGTGATGGCCCATTCGCGGGCGGTAGGTTGGTAGGCGTAGAGCGGCTGATTTTTGAGGATGGCATCCGCCAGACGGGTGGCGTTGGAGGTCATGAATTTCCCGATCTGGTGCAGGTCGGTCAGCAGGTCGATTCTCCCGTTGGGATGGACAACCGTCAGGCTGGCTTCGTGGCGCTCCGTTTCACGCACCGAAACCGAAGTATTGCCTTTCACATTATTAACTTCAACGTGCCGCACTTTACGCGAGAAGCCCTTGACCAGCATCGGCTGGTCGTGTTCATCGCGGATGTCCAGCACCCCGGTTTCCTGGCCGGTGATTAGCATTGTTGTGTGTCCGACCGAGAGAGGAATGGCCGGACGGAAGAATGCGCCAAGCGGCCGAATGTAGGTGGCCCTGAGGTATTCTTGCTTTTTAACAGGCGAGGCCGCGCGTGCGGCTTCGGTCAGGGCGGCTGGTTCGATGGGGGCGTAGGTGAACTTCGCCTTGCCAGGTGTGGGGGGAATGACAATCTCTTCCGCGCCCTGCGTGATGACGGGAATCTCGGCGGATTCATCCGCCAGTGCACAGATGGTTTCAATGGCCTCCCTACTGGGGTGGAGATAGGTTGGGCGTTTACCCAGGGCCAGCACTACCACCTGCTTGAAGGCCTCGTACTCGCCATCCGGGAAGCGGAAGATCAGCACTTTTTCGTACCAGCCAAGCACATGGCGGGCGAAGCGTTCGCGCATGGCCTTGCCGAGCAGGTGTTCGCTGCCCAGGATGCCGCGCGGGATAATGATGACCTGGTGCCCACCGGCAACAATCTTGCGGGTTGCGCCCTCGACGAAGAGCAGCTCATGACGGACACGGCGCTCGTTTCCGTTCTGGTCGATTTCTTTCCAGTCTGACCAATCATACGGGGGATTGTTGAACATCAATCCCACTGACCCTGGGCTCCATTTGGTGCTCGAGAGCAAGTAAAAGGATGTCGGTAGTACGCGAGACAAGACTTTGGCAGCTTCCGCTGCGCGGAAATGTGAGAGTTCCACGCCCCAGGTTTCGATTGGATATGCCAATCCGAATCCGTTGGCAAAACGCCGCAGGGCGTCGCCGGTTCCGCAGCACGGATCGGCCAGCCGGACTGGGCCAGTGACTTTGAACCAATGCGAGAGCAGCTCTGCAATGCGGTTTGGGGTGGGATAGTAGAGCAATTTTGTCTGTGCTTCTAGGCGTGCCATGTGATTCTCCTTAAATTACAACGATCGCCGGTGAGACGCTCGTTGTGTGGGTGGTTGTGAATTTTTACAGTTTGATTTGGCCTTGTTTTAGGCCGTTTTCGATGATGGTGCGCCAACCTTCGGCTTTGCTGACCCATAGCGCCTCCTGAAAGTCATCCCCGGCCAGGGATAATTCCCTGACCAGGTTCTCTTGAAGGCCGTGTTCGAGCAGGTATTCAGCCCAGGCTTCGCGCACCGGGTAAGGGATAGCCAGGTTCAGGCGTTCGACGAACCGGGCAGGGAGTGATTCGCCCTGGGTGGTGACGATGTAAAAGGCCTCGCTGGCTTCCTCCTGCGGATTGCCTGAAAGCGGGTGTAATAAGGTGATCAGGTAGCCTTCCGCGCCAACCGCAGCCAGATTGCCGGGGACGGCTATGTACTTGCGGCGGGTGCTCTTAATGATCTGATTTTTGTTGTCTACACTCAATATCAGGGTCTTGGAGTTGACGCAGAGCGTGGCCGTGATCGCCCGAAGAGATTGTTGCTCGGGCGAGACCATGGTGACCGCGACCAACGCATGGCGGTCTGGATCCCAAACCGCGCTGGAGCAGACCACACTAACGTGGTCGTTAGCCAGCCGCAGGTCATGCAGGCGTTTGTCCAATTCAGATTCTTCCCATTCCAGGCGGCAGGCCACCATGCCCAGCGCAAGGTCTTTGACCAACCCAGCATTGATCCTGGTCAGCAGGTTGTAGGCGCTCTCGTCTGCCCGCCAGCGCTCGGCGGTAGGAATCGTTTGCTCATCCAGGAGGATGAAAATGCGATTGTCCATCACCTTGGCGGTGACGGAGCGCATGGGAGTTTGCGTTTCGGGCGCCTGGCCTTCGACCAGCAACCACGAGCCGGGGACTGGGCCGCGCGTGAAGCGCCCCCAGGAGGCAATGTAGCTGTTTTGTCTGGCATCGTACTGAGCGCCGGGCAGATCATCCACGCGCGGGAGCGGCAGGTATTCCGCCAGATAGTCATAGGCGGCGATGAACTTGCCTTCGGCTTGCAGGCGCGCCACCTGGCGCACCTGGTTTTCCAGGTAGGTGTTTTTGTAGTCTTGCATGGTTTTCTCCTTGTAGAATAGCCAACGTTAAAATAGATAACCAACGTTGAATAGTAGACCACTCTATGCGCAAGGGCACAGAGCGGCAAACTAACGCCGAATACAAGATTGTAGTCGGGGTGAGTTCGACGCCCTGTTTTTTTGAGGCTTTTTTGATATAGAACGTGTCTCCTTTGGCCCTCGGCTTTCGTACAAGCCGAGGGCCATTTGGCGGAACGTATCAGTGACGTTCACCGGGATTTGCCTGGTTCGTATTCTTCGGCCTCGCACTGGCGCCATTCAGCCAGTTCTTCAGCCGACATCGTCATCTCGAGCTCGATCTGTTCGCGGATAATTTGCCAGACCGGGTTGGGATCTGTGCGCGCCAGGCGCTCCGCTTCGGCGGGTACGCACTTATAGCGAATGTAGTAGGCGGCTCCGAGTTTGCTGGCGAATGGGCCGATAGCGCTGACAAAACGACCACCGGTGTTCGCGCGGGTTGGGCGGCCAACGCAGTGAAATTGCACCAGGTCGCCGGAAGGACGTTTTCCAAGATAGATTGCCATAGCTAATGCTCCGAAGGCAGCATCACCACGAGGTGTGAGGCTCCTTGTGTGGGTTG
>DYKZ01000181.1 GCA_020722345.1 Anaerolinea thermophila
GAGTTCCTGCACCACGCGGCTGTCATCGGTTTGGGGGGAGGGATATGCCATGGGAAACTCCTTTAGGTTATGGGATTGCCTGGCGCTTGCGCAGGGCGCGCCTCCGCAGCCACCAGACAATGAGAATGATGAACAGAACCACGAAAACAGCCACCAGGATGGGCAGCACGATGGAAAGGATTGACAGAACCGTCGCGATCACGTCTTCGGCAATGCTGACCGGCACGTTGCCTGCCCCGCCGGTGGTCGCCGTCACTGCCGGGCGGACCGCGGCGGCCTTGACCGTGTGCACGCTCCCGGCCACCAGCAGGCCGCAGATGATGGCGATGACAGGATTCAGGTCCGTGATGACGTTGGCGCTGGCGGCGAAGATAATCGCCCCCGCCGCCGGGCGGATGACGGTCTGAATGATGTCGTTGATGTGGTTGACGGCCGGGAACTTATCGGCCAGCATTTCAACGATGAGCAGCAGGCTGATAACGATAAGCACCCAGGGGTTGGCCAGCAGATCATAGGGCGGATTGAGCGTGATCCAATCTGTGTAGTGGGCAATGACCCCCACCACCAGCAAAGGGATGTAGGCGTTCAGCCCGGCGCTGGCCGAGAGGCCGAAGGCGGTTAGGATTCCAAACAATGCTTCCATAATAGAACTCCTTTTGTTCTAGCCCATGGGGATGGCTCCCCAAGTACCGGTCAGCCAGAAGCGTACCAGGTCAATGGCGAGGATTTGAATGAAAGCCATGGTCAACCCGGCCAGCAGCGCCAGCCACAACTGCCGCAGGCGGGTGAAGACTCCATCCTGCCCTATCAGCATCAGCCAAACCATGGTGTAGATCATGGTCAGCAGGACGAGCACGCCGCCCGCACTGATGAACGCCGCCGGGTACAGAACGATGGGACTTTCGGTCAACACGAGCAGGTCAACGATGACCGTGATCCCGACCACGGTTAGGAAGCCTTTCCAGTCGAGGGCGGGTTTGTCCTCGGCGTCGGCCCAGACGCTTTGACAGAAGGCCGGGTAGAGGATGGCAGCCAGTCCCAACCCCATCCCTGAACCGGTGAAGAGCCGCAGAGCGTTGTTGGGGATGTAAATGTTCGGGATCTGCGGCAGCGCGCCGGGATAGACTGTCTTGACGAGATACAGGTACGAGTTCGCGCCGTCTATCCCGAAGGCAGCCACGAACAGGATCAGCACGACGGAGATGCTCCACGGCGGGAATTTTTGCCGCCTGCCGCTGAAAATAGCCTGGTAGATTATGCCGGCCATGGCGCCCAGGTACATGCCCGAACAGCGGGCGCACAGCGGCAGTTGCCGGTCGCCAATGTGGAACGACCGCTCATCAATGCGGTGGCAGACGGCGTACCCGATGCCATCCGCTTTGCCCAGCAGGCCGGGTGGAGTGTTAAGGAGCCAGACGGTTATGACAATCAGTGCAGCCGGGATGACGAGATACTTCGCGTACGATGCAAGGCGCTTCCATGTGGACATTGGGCAATTATAGATGATTATGGTGCACAGGACAACTCATAAAGGGGTTGTCTATAAATTCTACGAGAGACGTTCAAAACAGTTTCATCTGCTCCGGCGGCTCGAGCGGATCGTTGGACAGTTCTCGCTCCCAACGCTCCGGCGTCAGGCCGGAGTATTCGGCCAGGCGGCGCAGGTGACGGAACTTGACCACCCGCCAGCGTTCGGCGCGGGAACGGAGGTCTGGGTCGCGTTCCAGTTTGTAGGCCAGCAGCCCGGCGCGCCCGCCCGGCAGGACGAGCACACAGCGCTCCGGCGGGTCAATGGCTTTGCGCAGCACCCTGCCTGCCACAGCCGAAGCGATGAGGTGATAGGCGTAAACGGTCTGCCCGCCGCCATCTTGCCAGCGGATGATTCGCCAGGGGCTTTGTTCGATGGAGGCCGTGTACCCCAGCCGGGGCGCGAGCATGCCCAAGATGCGGGCGGCAGATTCCAGGTCCGCGCGGCGGGCGGAGGGGGAGTCCTCCTGGCGGAGCGACCAGCGGCCCTCTGTCTCCACTGCATAGGAGGTCAGAATGGCGCGCACCAGTCCCAGGGAGGGCGTCTGGAGGCCGCGGAATTCGTCGTTCAGGCAGGTTTCCACCTCTCGGAAGGTGGAGCCGGGGTTCTTCTGCAGGTGGTTGACCAGGGCGATTTCGGCGCGGTCGGGCAGCGGGTCGAGGAGCGGCCAGTTGACCAGTCCCCACAGGCCGGTCTCCGGGTTAGGGCTGTGGGGGTGGTGCACCAAGCCGGGGCGGGTGAGCGCCACCTGGATGGGCGCGTGCAGCGCGGAGAGGGCCTCCTCGCGCCAGCGCAGGGATCGGTCGGCGGCCATGGCAGCCAGCCCGGCGGCGTGCAGGTGCAGGTAGGTGGCCGGTTCGCCGCGCTCTCGCAGGAAGTCCTCGATGGCCTGCTGGACGGTCTGCGGGTCTATCTCCGGCGGCCCCTTTTCTTCGCGCAGGAAAGCCCTGCGCCGCCACAGAATTTGCACCGGGTCGCCGCGCGTGCGCAGGGCCAGGCCGTGCAGGTCGAACCCGGCTCCGGCGGCGGCCAGCAGGGCGGCAGTCAGGAAGGACGGCTCCGGCTCGGCCAGCAGGGCAAAGAATGGGGTGTTGAGCGGCAGGTGCGGCGGCAGGCGCTTCATGGCGGCGAAGAGGGCCGAGGCGTGCCAGTTCCAGTCGTAGCGACGGCGGCGCAGCACGGCTTTGAACGGGGCGGAGGCCTCGCCTCCCCAAAGCCAGCCGGCCCACAGCGCCGAAAGCGTCCAGAAGGCCTGGTTGGGACGCGGCAAGGCGGTGACGATGGCGTCTGGTTGGAGGACGGACAGGCCGGGGGCGAGGTCGCGCAGGGGGCCTTCGAAGACGTACAGTTCGCCGCCCGCCCCGCCCGGGACCTCGGGCCTGCTCCCGCTGCCTTTCCACTCTGCCACCTGGATGGCGGGTTCGGCGCCCCAGCGTTCGACGGCGCGTTCGAGCGCCAGCCAGATGTTCTTCTCCAGGAAGCGCGGCGGGATGGTGAGTTGTTTTGGGCGCGGCCGTTCGACGGGGTGCGGCCAGAGCGTGTTGGCTTCATCGAAGGCGGCCAGCACGAGCGCCATCAGGGCGCGGCGGCGCGCGGCGGGCAGGCTCAGGCTGTCGAGTTTGTTGACGATGGTGATGAGGGCGTAAACGGCGCGCGGCAGGTAGAATTCCAACGCCTGTTCGGCGTAGGGGCGGTCGGGATCGTCGGTGGCGGCCACGCGTTCCAGGGCGCGCGAGCGGTGCAGACTGTCAGTCGCGGCGCTCCGGGCGGCGAGGGCGACGTCTGCTTCGGTGGCGGGAAATTCGCCGCTTTCACCGCAGGCGCAGTGGTAGATGCGGCCAACCGGCTGCGAGACGCCCTTCTCCCAAACGAAGGCTTCGGCGGTCACCATCTGCTGGCACTGGCTACATTGGGTCAGGTAGAGGGATTGAAGATGCGTCTCCAGGCGTTCGTCGCCTTTGCGTGCCGAGGCGAGTTCGGCCAGGGCAGCCTGCAGGTCGCTGCGGGAGGGGGGACTGGCGGCCAGTTCGAGCAGAAAACGCATGATGGGGTTGTTGACGGCGACGAGGACATTCTTCCCGGCGCGCACCATTTCCACTGCCAGGGAGGGCGCGGCGCAGAAGGGGTCGAGCACCCAGACGGCGGGTCCGGCGTGCTGAGCGAGGAAGGAGGCCGCCACGCCGGCCGGGATGGGGGGCAGGTAGCGGCTGAGAGGCCGCAAGTCGCCGGGGTCATCGCCGGGGAGGTAGGCAAACGTATCCATCACCGTTCAGTATAACGATTTGAGAGGAAAAAACAAGATGACTCTACCGCAAAAAGGCTATTGCACCGCGCAGCACGCGAAGACCGTCAGGA
>DYKZ01000002.1:0-56174 GCA_020722345.1 Anaerolinea thermophila
TGATCCCGGGCCTCGTTCCGCGCAACCCGTAACAGGAGAACAACATGGCATCGAAAACTGAAACCCGCTCCGGCCTCGTGTATGGTTGGGACTACGGCGAGAACGGCTGGAACGCGGGCATGGACGCGAACCTGCTGCGCATGGGCCGCTTCGGCTTCCACCTGTCCGTGAAGGACCGGGACCTGACCGCACCCCCGGCGACCCCGGCGGCGGGCGACACCTACATTGTCGGAGCCGCGGCGACCGGCCTGTGGCAGGGCTATGACAACCAGGTCGCGGTCTGGGACGCCACGGCCAGCCTTTGGGCCTTCGCCAACCCCCGCCTGGGCTGGGTCGCCTACATCGAAGATGAGGAGAAGCTGTCAGCGTTCAAGGCGGCGGGCTGGTCCGCGGGCGTGGCGATCTAAAATTTGCCAAGTTGTTCGTTGGCCGCTAAAATAGTCACCAACGAACACCTTGGACAAGAAGGAGGACCGACCATGCCCTTGACGCCGGAGCAGGTTGAACAGATCGCCGTCAGCGCGGCGACTCGGGCGGCGACTCGGGCGGCGACCCAGGCCGTTGAAAACGCCGCGGACCGCGCGGCGGAGAAGGTCGCCATGTCGCACGCGGAGCTGAACAGCGTGGTGGCCGAAGCCGTGAAACAGACGCTGATTCAGCTCGGGGTGGACACCTCGGACCCGCTTGCCATGCAGCGAGACTTCCAATACCTCCGCCAGTGGCGCGAGTCCGGGGAGGACCTGAAGCGGAAGGGGACCGTTGCGCTGGTGGGCATCTTCCTGTCGGGCCTGGTCTCCCTGTTCCTCCTCGGGCTCAAGGAGTGGTTCCAGAAATGAGGATGCGCTTGGGCTACTTACCTTCACACCTGAAGAAGTATAGACCCCAAGCGCCATCGAAAGCCCAGCGCCGTAACAGCTCCGACCCTCCTGCGCTTAGGTTACTTCACTTTCTCCAGTTCAGTTCTACTTCGCCCGATAAATCGCCCGGACCTCCTGCCCAGGGAGGCGACCGGCGACCGTTCTGAGTGTCCGAAGGGCTCCCAGGCTTTTAAGGTAAGTAAGTTAAGTAAGTTAAGAAGAAGAAGAAGAAGAATATATAAACCCCCAGCCCCGCTGGGCTTCCCTGCCTACTCCACTTCATACTTCTTCAGCACACGAAGTCGAGCGTTGGGCCACCGTCCCAAGCGCACATGATTCTCCGCTCGCCTTCGCCGCCCCGCTGGGCTATACTTCCGGGCATCGCTATGAGAAATGGAGTCACCCTATGGAATACCCCTTCAAGACCGAACCCTTCAACCACCAGCGCGAGGAGTGGTTGCGCTCCCGCGAAGAAGAAGCCCGCGCGATCTTCTGGGAACAGGGCACCGGCAAGTCCAAGCTGACCATCGACACCGCCTGCTGGCTCTGGCTCCGCGGGCTCATCGACGGCGTGCTGGTGGTCGCCCCGAACGGCGTGCACCGCAACTGGGTTGAGAAGGAAATCCCGGACCACGTACCTGATGAGGTGATCAAGCACGTCCGGGCCTTCCACTACCAGAGCCCGAAGGCCGACACCAAGTGGCACAAGCAGGCGGTCAAGGCCGTCATCGAGCACAAGGGCTTCGCCTGGCTCACCATCAGCTATGAAGCCTTCATGACCGCCTCCGGGAAGCGGGCGCTGATTGACTTCTTCGACAAGCGCCGCCTCCTGTACGTCCTGGATGAGGCGCACTACATCAAGACCCCGACCGCGGAGCGCACCAAGTCCATCCTCCGCTCCGCGAAGTACGCCCCATTCAGGCGGGTCCTGACCGGGACCCCGATTGCTCAGGGACCCTTCGACGCCTACAGCCAGATCAAGTTCTTGATTGACGACTACTGGAACAAGAACCAGCTGGGGACCTTCACGGAGTTCAAGCAGCACTTCGGCATCTGGAAGAAGGGCTGGAACCCGACCGCCTTCAACCCAAAGACCAAGAAGAACGATGGCAACGAGTATGACGTGCTGGTGGGCTATCGCCGCCTGGACGATCTGAACGCCCTCCTCCAGCCCGTCTCCTCCCGCGTGACGAAGGATGACGTGCTGGACCTCCCGCCGAAGCTGTACAGCAAGCGGTTCTTCCCGATGACCCCGGAGCAGGGCAAGCTGTATCGCCAGTTGCGTGACGAGTACATCGTGTGGCTGGAGACGGGCGGGATTGAACGGGACGCCGCTGCGGTCGCCGCGGAGCCGTCGCCGGACGCCTGCCCGACCTGCTTGGGCAAACGTGAGGTGGAGTTTGACGGCTTCATCTACCCCTGCCCAGACTGCGGAGACGCCCCCGACCTGGGCGCGGAAGGCACCACCCCGGTCATCGCCGCCCTCGCCATCACCCGGCTCCTCCGCCTCCAGCAGATCACCTGCGGCTACCTCCCGACCGACGATGAAGCGGAACCTGTGTACACAATCCCGGGGCCGAACCGTCGCCTGGACCTGCTCTGCGATCTGATCGAGGAGTCCCAGCACAAGGTGATCGTCTGGGCCCGGTTCCAGATGGACATCACGTTGATCATGGACGCCCTCCGCGAGCGCGGCATCAGCGCGGTCCGCTATGATGGGCTGGTGAACGATGATGAGCGGGCGGACGCCAAGGCCCGGTTCCAGGGCGAGCGCCCCCTGTACCATAACGGGCAGGTGGTCGGGCGGGAGGCCGTCCCGCCGGAGGAACAGGCCCGCGTGTTCGTGGGCAACCCCGCGGCGGGGGCGACGGGTCTGACCTTGACGGCAGCCAAGACTGTCATTTATTATTCCAACAGCTTCAAGCTGATCGACCGCCTTCAGTCGGAGGACCGCGCCCACCGGATCGGACAGACCAACAACGTGCTGTACATCGACCTCGTGGCTGAGGACTCCGTGGATGAGAAGGTGGTGGAAGCGTTGAGGAACAAATTCAACGTGGCGAGCCAGATCACCGGCGACCGCCTCAAAGACTGGTTGTGAGACTACTATGAGCCGTGTATTTGTTGTACAGAACCAACACCGCTGGGACCGCGACAAGCAGCGGTTCGAGCCCAAATTCAACCTCGCCCCGGCGGAGGAGTTCGGTGAGCTGGTGTTCCTGCTCAGCCCGACCGCGGCCCCGTTCCGCCCGGAGCCCCTCATTGATGAGCTGAAGGAGAAGCTGGCCGACTTCGGGCCGGGGGACCACCTCCTGCTCGTGGGCAATCCGGTCCTGATCGGGTTCGCCGTCGCCATTGCCGCAGACGCCAATGACGGGGACGTGTCCCTGCTCCAGTGGAGCGGCAAGGACCAACGCTACCTCGCGGTGGACGCCTCGGGCCTCTTTACTTCTTCCGATTGACCGGCTATACTTCTTCAGCGTGATCGGAATACCCCCTCACCGAAGAAACGGAGAACCACATGTCAAGTGAAAACGCATACCTGGACTATGTCCAACCTCAGACCGCCGGTGGCGAACTGAGCCAACTCACTCAGCTGGCCGAACAACAGGCCGCTGCCCAGTCGAAGGTCGCAGACCTCGAAGCCCAGCTCAACAAGGCCCGCGAAGAACTCCGCGACATCGCGGAGCGCCAGGTGCCCGAACTCATGGACCAGATCGGCATTGGTGAGTTCAAGACCACCACCGGCCTGAAGATCAAGATTGACGAGACGATCCGCGCCAGCATCCCGAAGGCCAAGGCCCCGCTCGCCTTCGCCTGGCTCAAGCAGAACGGCCATGCCGCGATGATCAAGCGCGTGGTCGCCGTCGCCTTCGGCAAGGGCGAGGACGAGAAGGCTGATGAACTGCGCCAGCGTCTCGCGGACGAGTTCGAGGTGGACGACAACGCCCGCGTCCATCCTTCGACCCTTGCCGCTTTCGTCCGCGAGAAGCTGCGTGAAGGCGAGGAAGTCCCCCTGGACCTGTTCGGGGTCCATCGTCAGCGCGTGTCCAAGATCGAAGTGTGACCAGAATGCCGGAGGACGGCCCCGGGCCTTCCTCCCAACCGAACCGCCCCGCGGGTGACAGCGGGTACAGCCGGTGAGACGGCAGGGGCTATTCGACCGGGGGCCCAATCGACCCGCTCACATTGAACCAAAGGAGCCTATCATGGCCAAGACCGAAAGCAAGACCACCGATGTCGCAGTGAAGGAACAGAACACCGCAATGGCGGAGTATGGCGCATATGCCGACTACGCGGGCGCGGGTTTCGAGAACCAGACCAGCGATGACTACAGCATCCCGTTCCTCCAGATTCTTCAGGCCCTCAGCCCGCAGCTCCAGGAGAACGACAGCCTGCGCCAGGGCATGATCCTGAACACCGTCACCGGCGAAGTCTGGGACGGCAAGAAGGGCATCGCCTTCGTCCCGGCGACCACCCAGCACGTGTACGTGGAGTGGAAGCCCCGCGATGCGGGCGGCGGTTTCGTGGGCATCCATGAAGTCAACAGCGATCTGGTGAACCACGCCAAGGCAGCGTCCTCGGAGTATGGCAAGTACAGCACCCCGGACGGCAACGAGCTGATCGAAACCTTCTACGTGTACGGCATCGCGCTGGATGATGACGGCAACGCCTCGGAAGCGGTCCTGGCCTTCAGCTCCACGAAGATCAAGAAGTACAAGGGCTGGATGACCAAGGCCAAGACCATCCAGATTCCGCTGCCGGACGGTCGCCGCATTCCGGCTCCGCTGTTCGCCCACCGCTACCGCCTCAAGACCGTGAGCGAGAAGAACAACAAGGGCCAGTTCTTCAACTGGGACGCCATCGCCTTCGACGGCGAGAACGCCCAGCAGGCTCGCCTGCTCCCGGATGACCCGCTGTTCCAGTCCGCTGTGAACATCAAGTCGATGATTGAGCAGGGCAAGGCCCGCGCCGCCTATGAGTCGCAGGCTCCGGGCTCCGCGGATGAAGAAGCCCAGGGCGCGGGCGGCGGCAAGCCGGTGTTCTGATCTACCGGGGGGACCGACCCGGACGGCCCGCCCCCTCGGGCCGTACCTTCTGGGGGCCTTCGTGGCCCCCTCTTTTTCATCAGAAACGGAGAACGATCATCATGTGGAGTCCGCAACAGCAGACCGCGCTGGACCGGGTTGGGCGCTGGCTCAAGACCCGGGACAAGCCCGTGTTCCAGCTCGCCGGGTACGCCGGAACCGGCAAGACAACCCTGGCCAAACACCTCGCCGCGACCGTCAATGGTCCGGTGTACTTCGCCGCCTACACCGGGAAGGCCGCGCACGTCCTCACGAAGTCCGGGGCGACGAACGTGAGCACCATCCACAAGCTCATCTACACGCCCAAGGACAAGTCGCAGCAGCGCCTGAAGGAACTCCAAGCGGAGCGGGCGCGGCTCCTCACCCACAAGCCCGTCCCGGAAACCCTCGTGGAGAAGGTCGATGCGGCGATCAAGGCGGAGCAGATCAACCTCGCCCGCCCGATGTTCCAGCTCAACACGGAGTCGCCCCTGTTCGAGGCCGCGCTGCTCGTGGTGGATGAGTATTCCATGATTGACGAGCAGATGGGGGAGGACTTGCTCAGCTTCGGTTGCCCGATCCTCGCCCTGGGCGATCCGGGACAGCTCCCGCCCGTGGGCGGCACCCCCTTCTTCAAGAACAAGCCAGACATCCTGCTCACGGAGATTCACCGCCAGGCCCAGGACAACCCGATCATCTGGATGTCCAAGGAGGTCCGCGAGGGCCGCGTGCTCCGCCCCGGCGACTACGGGGCCAGCCGCGTGATCCCCTATGGCCGCCTGCCACGCGAAGAACTCCGGGACATGGTACTGTCCACTGACCAGCTCCTCGTTGGCAGGAACGCCACGAGAATCACGAGCAACGGACGCGCCCGGGAACTCCTCGGGCGGACGAACGCCCTGCCCCAGGAAGGCGACAAGCTGGTGTGCCTCCGCAACAACCACGAGGTGGGCCTGCTCAACGGCCAGCTCTGGAAGGTCCGCCGTGACACGATCTTCGACGGCGACTATGTCATCATGGACATCGAAGGCGAGGACGGTGCGAAGGTCGAAGTCAGCGCCCACCCCCACTACTTCCACGGCAACAAGCCGGAGTATTGGGAGCGGAAGGACGCGGAGGAGTTCGACTATGGCTATGCGCTCACCGTCCACAAGTCCCAAGGCTCGCAGTGGAACAACGTCCTGCTCTTTGATGAGTGGTACGGGAAGGACCGCAAGGAATGGTTGTACACCGCGATCACCCGCGCCGCGGAGCGCATTGACATCGTTATGATGTAGCCCAAGAACAGGAGCAGCGATATGATAGAAAACCCTCAACCCTTCAAGGAGACTCGCAAAACGCACGGTCCACAAGTACCCTACTCACAAGAACTACACGCCCAGAAGTACCGCGGCAGCGGCGAGTCCTTCCGCGAGGCCATGAACCGGATCGCCGCGGCCCTGAAGGACGATGACCAGCACTTCGCGGACTTCCGGGACGCCCTCCTGGGCATGCGCTTCCTCCCGGCGGGCCGCATCCAGTCCGCGATGGGCTCCACCCGCCAAGTCACGCCATACAACTGCTACGTCTCCGGGACGATCAATGACAGCTTTGTGGACGGCGAAGGCTCCATCATGGTCCGGGCCGCGGAAGCCGCAGCCACGATGCGTATGGGCGGCGGGATCGGCTATGACTTCAGCACCCTCCGTCCTCGCGGCGACCTGATCCGCAAGCTCCAGTCCCACTCCTCCGGCCCCATCAGCTTCATGCACATCTTCGACGCGATCTGCAAGTGCGTCGCCTCCTCCGGCCATCGCCGCGGAGCCCAGATGGGGGTGATGCGCGTGGACCATCCCGACATCGAGGAGTTCATTCACGCCAAGCAACCCGGGAAGGACGTTCAGCCGCTCTGGGACCTCGTGGCCGAACTCCCGGAAGGGGCCCAGAAGCAGCAGCTGATCATGTCCCTCCAGCAGACCCTGAAGCTGACCGGCTTCAACGTCTCCGTCGCCATCACCGACAAGTTCATGGAGTGCGTCGCCTCCGGCGAGCCGTTCCCCCTCACCTTCGAGGGCCGGACCTACCGCGAAGTGGACGCCCGGGCGCTGTGGGACGCGATCATGCGCGGAACCTGGGATTGGGCGGAGCCGGGCGTGCTGTTCATCGACGCGATCAACCGCATGAACAACTTGTGGTACTGCGAGACCATCGCCGCCACGAACCCCTGCGGTGAGCAGCCGCTCCCGCCCTACGGTGCCTGTTTGTTGGGCTCCTTCAACCTGGTCAAGTACATCTACAAGGACGGGGCGGGCCGCTACGCCTTCGACTGGGACCAGTACCGCGAGGACCTCCCGCAGGTGGTCCGCGCGATGGACAACGTGGTTGATCGCGCGATCTACCCGCTGCCGCAACAGAAGCAGGAAGCCAAGGACAAGCGCCGCATGGGCCTCGGGATCACCGGCCTGGCCAACGCCGCCGAAGCCCTGGGCCATGAGTACGGTTCGCCCGCCTTCCTCGCCTTCGAGGCGGAGGTGCTGGACACGCTGCGTGATGAGTCCTACCTGGCCAGCGCCCACATCGCCAAGGTCAAGGGCTCCTTCCCGAAGTTCGACAAGGACAAGTACCTCCAGGGCCAGTTCATCAAGACCCTCCGCGAGGACGTGCGGGACGCCATCGCCAAATACGGCATCCGCAACTCCCACCTCACCTCCATCGCCCCGACCGGGACCATCAGCCTGTGCGCCGACAACGTCAGCTCCGGGATTGAGCCGGTGTTCGCCTACAGCTTCGACCGCACCGTGATCGAGTTCAGCGGCCCGCGGGTGGAGACGGTGGAGGACTACGGTGCCCGCGTGTTCGGGGTCCGCGGCAAGGCCTGCTCCCGCGTCACCGTCCAGGAGCACGTCGCCGCCCTGACTGTCGCGGCCCAGCGGGTCGATTCCGCGGTGAGCAAGACCTGCAACGTGCCTTCCGACATCAGCTGGGAGGACTTCAAGAACGTGTACGTGAGCGCCTGGGAAGGCGGGGCGAAGGGCTGCACCACCTTCCGTCTGGGCGGGAAGCGGTCGGGCATCCTCGTGGTGAAGGATGACGGCGGCGAGCCCGAAGCGGACGCCCCGGCGGAGGAGCCCGCCAGCCAGTGCCGCATCGACCCGGCCACCGGACGGAGGGAGTGCGAGTGAAAGAACTGAGCCTGAAGGCGGTCCTGCTGATCGCCGCCGGGTTCTTGCTCATGACCGGGATGCGCCTTGCTGAATGGGCCATCCCGGTCCCGGAGCGGACCCTCAAACTGAACATCACCCAAGAAATGGAGGAACCCGAAGATGAACAAGCCCCTGCTGATCGGCCAAGCACCCGGACCTAACACGGACCCCGACCGGCCCCTGGCTCCCCTCCCGCGGTCCTCCGCGGGAGGGCGACTGGCGGAGCTGGCGGCCTATCGCCCAAGGACTACCTCAAGACCTTCGACCGCGCCAACCTGCTCCACACCTTCCCGGGGCGCTGGAAGCGGGACGACAAGTGGCCCGCCCGGGACGCGGAGATTGCTGCCGCAGCGATGAAGCCCTTGTTGGGCGGACGGTCCGTGATTCTGGTTGGGCGCAACGTCTCCGTGGCCTTCGGCTATCCGGCGGAGCACCTGGACTTCCACCAGTGGTTCGCGGATGATCGCTGGGGCTTCGAGGTCGCCGTGGTTCCTCACACCTCGGGGCGCAACCACTGGTACAGGAAGCCGGGGCACGAGGACGCCGCCCGGGCCTTCTGGGAAGAAGTTGTACAACGGTTCGCCCTCCGCCGTCCAACGGTTGTTGGCCTTCGGACGGGGACCTGAAAAAGTTTAGTCAAACCACTTTACTTCTTCGGGGGTTGGGGTTAAGATTCTCTCACGGTCGAACAAGATCGCACCTCAACCCCAGAAAAGGAGCCTACCATGAACGCCATCAACTTCAACAACGTCGCCTACACCGAAGCCTCCCTGAGCGAGCTGTCCGGCCCGGCCCTGGTCGAGCTGTACAACGAAGTCATCGGCACCTTCCGCAACGGCGAGTCCGTCCCGAACGTCCGCCGATTTGCCGACAAGACCACCGCCATTGCCCGCACCTGGAAGATGCTTCAGCGTTACGCCGAAGCGCACCCGGAAGTTGAGGCTGAGGCGCAGGCCGAACCCCAGAAGGTCGAAACCGTGAACGAAACCGCAACCCCCGCCCCCGTCGCTGCTCCGAAGGCCCCGAAGGCTCCGAAGTCCGCGGAGGAGAAGAAGGCCCGCGCCCCGCGCGGCACCAACCTGGTCGCCCCGGGCCACGCCCCGATCCCCTGCCGCGAGGGCTCGAAGCAAGCCATGCTCCTGGACATGCTGTCCCGCCCGAACGGTGCGACCATGGCCGAACTGATCGAAGCCCTGAGCGGCGGCAACAAGCCCTGGACCGAAGCCACCGTGCGCTCCGGCTTCGGCTGGGACATGAAGCTGAAGGGCTACGGGGTCCGCTCCGCCTTCGACGCGGACGGCACTGAGCGGTTCCACATCGTGGTCCCGGAAGGCCACGCGATCCCGGCCCACAAGCCGCTGAAGCCCGCCCCGAAGGCTGACGCCCGCCAGACCCGCCTGGTTGGCTGAGGCAAGGGTCATGGGAGCCTCGGAGCGCACCTATGACTACCTGATCCGCCGGGTGGAGTACCCGGCGGAGCGGGGATACAGAATGGAGCCCTTCAAGCTACCTCCGTGGATTCACGTGGTGATCACGGAGGACGGCGACAGCAAGTGGCTGACGGTCCATTCCCGTATTCATGTCAACAAAGAAGTCCGCATGGAGCCTTCCTTCAGTCGCCAATTCTCTGATTGGGACATCTTGAAGGACCTGAGCGGGAAAATCAGTCACGCATACTTGTGAGAAACGACCATGAGCAGAAACTACCCCCGGCTGGATATCGAGACGTTTGGCCGACACCTGATCACCACCGGCGATCTGGACCCCATCTACACGGCCCTGGTTCGGGCGGAGCAGGCGGGGGACTTCTCCGTGCCGCAGCTCTGCCGCTGGCTCCTTGGTTATTGGTGCTACTACCACGCCGGGGTCGCCTCCTTCCTGAGTGAGAAGGAGGGCGAGGAGTTCTGGCACTGGATGATGGTCGCGGCCCGCAACGAGGAGGAGACGCCCGCCGGAGGACGCTGGCCCCGGGGACACGAGCGCCGCCACTATCGGGCGAAGATCGCCGTGGACTCCGTGACCTCCCTCCAGGCCCGCTACGGCGACCGCCCGGAGAACATGGCCCTGTACGTGGGAGCCCGGGCGACGGAGGATGAGCGCCTGCCCTTCCGCACCGTCTCCGCACGCGCCCAGGAGCACAACGGCTTCGGTCCGTGGATCGGCTTCAAGATCGCGGACATGATGGACAGGGTGATGGAGGTCCCGGTGGACTTCGACAACGCCGCCGTGTTCATGTTCAAGGACCCGGAGAAGGCCGCGATGATGCTGTGGGAGCAGCGCGAGGCTCACAAGTACCCGGAGAACGCGAAGCCCAAGCGCGAGGCGATCCTGTCCGGGGTCGCGGACTACCTGATTGGGCGGTTCGCGGACCTCGCCGCCCCGCCCCTGGGCGACCGCCCCGCGAACATCCAGGAGGTGGAGACGGTCCTGTGTAAGTGGAAATCGCACATGAATGGCCACTACCCGCTCTGGAACGACATCCACGAGATCAACACCGGCCTCGAACCCTGGGCGGGCCGCTGTTCCGCCGCCCGGGCCTTCCTCGCGCACATGCCCAAGGAGACGGGAAAGTGAGCTGGTGGGCTTGGCTGAACCTCGCCGCCGGGATCGCCTGGGCGATCTGGTGGTTGCGCGGAGCCAATCAAGGCTTCTGCCTTCACGACTTCTTCCCGGGTCGGAACGTGTACCTGCGTGGAGCCTTGACTTGCTCCAAGTGCGGTCGCGTCCAGTACCCGGAGAACATGAAGTTGCGCAAACTGTACCGCGCCCTTGGGCGTATCCACAAGGAGTCTGACAAATGATTGTCAACAACACGCCCCTCGAAATCCACGAACTGAACGGGGTGCCCATCATCGTCAAGCGGGAGGACCTGTGCGCCCCGCTCCCGGGGCCGTCCTTCAGCAAGATTCGCGGTGTGGTCGCCCACATCAAGAACCGGCCTGAGACCACCATCGGCTGTCTGGACACGTACCGCTCGAAGGCGGGCTGGGCGGTCGCCTACGTCTGTCAGCAGCTCGGGAAACAGGCCGTGGACTACTGGCCCCGCTTCAAGCGCGACGGGGCCGCGGACGCCCCGCGCGTCCAACAGCAGCACGCTCGCCAGCTCGGGGCGGACCTCGTGGACATCCCGGCGGGCCGCTCCGCGATCCTGTACCATACGGCCAAGAAGCCCCTGCGGGAGAACTACCACGACAGCTACCTGATGCCGAACGCCCTGAAGCTCCCGGAGTCGATCACGGAGAACGCCGCGGAGGCCGTCCGCACCGCCCCGCACCTCCCGGGCTCCGGGACCCTGGTCATTAGTATCAGCTCGGGGATGGTCGCCGCCGGGGGGCTCAAGGGCTTCGAGGAGGCGGGCCTGCTCCGCAACTACAACGTCATCCTTCACATGGGTTACTCGCGGAGCCAGGACGCCGCCCGGGAATACATCGAGAAGGCCGCGGGCCTGACCCTGGGCGACCGGATCAAGTTCATTGACGAGGGCTACGGGTACGCGGACGCGGCCCGGGACGCCTCCGCCCCGTTCCCCTGCAGCCCGTTCTATGACCTGAAGGCTTGGAAGTGGCTGAGTGACCCGCTCAACCTGGCTTCCGTCCACCCACGCCCCATCGTGTTCTGGAACATCGGGGAGTGACCCAATTCATAGTGCTTTACTTCTTCCGGGTAAGGCACTAAACTTTTTCGCAACAGATGAGGAGTTGAACTATGGACCACGCAGCATGGCTGAATGAAGAAACCGGCGAAGCCGCTCAGGAGGCTTACAAGTATTTCATGCGCCCGGACCCGAACCAACGGGAGTTCCTGGGCCCAATCGAGGAGGAGGAGGACCCGCTGACCGGCATGCGCGCGAAGTTCCGCATGGCCAAGGTGGGGATGGTCCGCAACGCGAAGGATGACGACAAGAAGGAGGTCAAGGTGTATCTTGGCTTCAATGACGTCACCTACCCCCCGCACATCCGCATCCCGAACGCCAAGCCCCTTCAGGGCTGGCATAAGGACAAGCACAACGACAAGCGAGGCTCCCGCGCCCGCCCCTGCTTCAGCGAGGCGATCCTGACGGAGCCTTATGGAGGCTACTGCACCGTGGGTTGCGCCTTCTGCTACGTCAACAGCGGGTTCCGGGGCTACCGCGGCACCGGCCTCATCAGCGTCCCGGTGAACTACGGCGAGCAGGTCCGCAACATGCTCTCGAAGTCCCGGACCTCCGCCGCGGGCTACTTCTCCAGCTTCACGGACCCCTTCCTGCCGATTGAGGACGTGTACCACAACACCCAGCAGGGGGCGGAAGCCTTCGTGGAGTTGGGCCTGCCCATCTTCTTCCTGAGCCGTCTCAGCTACCCGTCCTGGGCCATCGACCTCCTGAAGCGGAACCCCTACAGCTACGCCCAGAAGTCGCTGAACACCGGCAACGACCGCGACTGGCACAAGTTGTCCCCCGGGGCCATTTCCCTCCAGGACCACATTGACGAAATCGCGGAGCTGCGCCGTCAGGGCATCTACACGTCCATTCAGGTCAATCCGGTGGTCCCGGGGATCGTCACCCATGACGACATCCGCCACCTGTTCGAGCGCCTGGCCGCGGTCGGCAACAACCACGTGATCGTGAAGTTTGTGGAAGCGGGCTACAGCTGGGCACCGGCGATGATCGAACGCCTCCACAAGCGGTTCGGCCCGGAGCGCACCAAAGCCTTCGCGGACCTGTTCACGGAGAACCAGGCCGGAGCCCAAAAGACCATCGCGGAGCCGTACCGGGTCGAAGCCCACCAGCTGTACCGGAAGTGGGCGACGGAGCTGGGCATGACCTACGCGACGTGCTATGAGTACCGCCGCGGGAAGCCCGGAACCGGCGAACCGGCCTGGCTTTCGATGGGCCGCGAAATGATCACCGCGGACCAGTGCCACGGCCAGCGCGTCCCGATGTTCACCCGGACCGATCTGGGCCAGCCCTTCCAGGAGGTCAAGGAGTGCGCCCCCACCGGCTGTCTCCACTGCGCGGACGACAACGGCGGGAAGCCCCGCTGCGGGTCGGAGCTGTTCGGCTCCGCGAAGGCCCTGCGCGCGGCGGACTACAAATTCACCGTAGCGCCGGGAGAAGGGGAGGAGCGCAAGAGCATACCTATCATCCCAGTACGAGACTGATTTGAACGCGAAAAGGAGAACCAAGAAGTGAAGTACATCAACGTGCGGGGCTGTAACGGCTCCGGCAAGACCACCCTGCTGCGCTGCCTGGCCCGCGATCCGCTTTGCCGCGTCATCAACGTCATCGTCCCGGACCACAAGCCGATCCCGGTGACGTATGCCCCGGACGGCATCGCCATCATCGGGGACTACACCCCCGCCGCCGCCGGAGCGACCACCGCCGGTCTGGACCGGATCAAGACCCAAGCCGCCGCCAAGGCCGTCGCGGAGCTGGTTGGGCGCGACCCGGACGTGAAGGCGGTCCTGTTCGAGGGCGTGGTGGTCAGCACCATCTACGGTCCGTGGCAGGAGTGGTCGAAGGCGAACGGCGGAATGATCTGGGCCTTCCTGGACACGCCGCTCGAAGTCTGCCTGAAGCGCATCCAGGAGCGCAACGGCGGGAAGCCCATCAAGGAGGACCTGGTGGCCGACAAGCACCGCACCATCGCCCGGGTCCGCGACAAGGCCCTGGCAGACGGCGAGACGGTCCGCGACATCCACTGGGAGACGGCCCTGAAGGACATCAAGGCCGTCATCGAGAACTTGGGCTGAGGACCCCGACTATGACCACCCCGCGCATCAACGACATCGCCGCCTTCATGAAGGCTCGCCACGACATCTACCTGGACCGCAAGGCCGGGAAGCCCGGACCCTGGACCGCGGACCCGGTTCTGCGTGATGGGCGGTTCTGCAACATCTTCCGCGAGCTGGACACCGTGACGATCTGGATTGAGGAGAACATCCGCAAGCCCTTCGCGGATCACCCCCACCTTTGGTTCATGCTCGCAGCCGCCCGCTACATCAACTGGCCCGATACCCTCGAAGCCTTGATCAAGCACTACCCGAACGCCTGGCCCTCCTCGCCGGACTTCGAGCCGCGCCACATGACCGCGGCCCTCGAACACCTGGCCAGCTACGGCAACAAGGTGTACACCGGAGCCTACATGATCCGCGCGGAGTCCGACCCCTCCAAGGAGTGGTACAGCTGGAGCAAGCACCGCTACATCGCTGAGATCGTCCTGGGCCGTCTCTGGGAGGACCGTGAGCGGTTCGCCGCGGAGCTGGAGAAGCCCGGCCAGACCCTCGAAGGCGCGTGGAAGCTGTTTCAGGAGCCGCGCTATGTGGGCTGGGGGCCGTTCATGGCCTATGAAGTGGTGACCGACCTCCGCCACACCCGCTACCTGCGCAACGCCCCGGACATCTACACATGGGCCAATGCCGGCCCCGGGGCGATCCGCGGGCTGAACCGCCTGTACGGGCGGGACATCGCCGCGAAGCCGCGCCCGGAGCAGACGAACGCGGAAATGATCGAGCTGATGCAGGAGCTGAACGCCCTGGACGCCCGGGGCTTCAACGAAACCTTCGGACCGCCGCAGCTCGGGAGCCCGCACGTGGGGCCGCGGTTCGAGGCCCGGGACATCGAACACACGCTGTGCGAGTTCGACAAGTATGAGCGCGTGCGCCTGAACGAAGGCAAGATGCGCTCGAAGTATGACTGGCGCAAGGCAACTACCCTCGCCTGATCGAAACCCCGCCGCCGGACCATTCCGGCGGCACCAACGAAATGGAGAAACCATCATGGCTGTACGTCTGTCCAAAAGGACCGCGCCCAGTTCAAGCGCGAGCGCGAGGAGGCCAAGACCGGAGCCTGGGCCGTCCTCGAAAGCGTGACCACGGTCAACAAGCTGATTCAGGTCTGGCCGGAGGTGGAGCAGTTCGCCCGCCCCTTCGCGGTTGAATCGCCGTCCCGGGCTATCGCGCTGCCGATCAAGGACCTGAACGCCCGCCTGGGCCTTCCGCCGCAGACCGCTTCGGCTTAACAGGAGGGGGCCATGATCTTCTCGCCGTTCTGGTGGTACTGGAGCTGGTGGTTGGTCTGGCTCCCTCGCCCCCGCGTCCTTCGCCGGACCGGCAACGTCATCTTCGTGGAGTTTAACAAGAAATGAAAGTCATCAAGACCCGCAACGTACAACAGGCCCTCCCGGAGGCCCTGTATCAACTGTCCTTCGAGGGCGTCCGCCGCGACTCGCGCAACGGCCCCGTGTTCATGTTCCCGGAACCCGTCACCACCGTGTACCTCCGCCCGGCGGAGCGCGTGCTGTTCTGGGCGGAACGGGACGCCAACCCCTTCTTCCACCTGATGGAAAGCCTCTGGATGCTGGGCGGACGCAATGATGTGGAGTACGTCGCCCGCTTCGTGGACCGCATGCGCAGCTACTCGGATGACGGCCTGACCTTCCATGGGGCCTACGGCTTCCGCTGGCGCCAGCACTTCTTCGAGGACCAGCTGCCCAAGATCATCGCCGCCCTGAAGGCGAACCGCGATGACCGCCGCCAGGTCCTGTCGATGTGGGACGCGGACGCGGACCTGGGCCGTCAAGGCAAGGACCTCCCGTGCAACCTTCAGGCCATCTTCCAGATCGCCTGCGACGGTCGCCTGGACATGACCGTGACCAACCGCTCCAACGACCTGATCTGGGGAGCCTACGGGGCCAACGCGGTCCACTTCAGCTACCTCCATGAGTACGTCGCCCGCTCCGTGGGCGTGGAGCAGGGCGTGTATCGTCAGGTCAGCGCCAACTTCCACGCCTATGAGGAGGTGCTGGACAAGGTCGCCCCGCTCGCGGACCTCGCCGCCAACCCGATGACCGGGAAGGAGACGCCCGACCCCTACGCCGCCGGGATCGCGGAGCCGTACCCGCTGATGTCCACGGACCCGGAGGAGTGGAACCAGGAGCTGATGATGTTCCTGAGCGAGCCGGACGCCATGGGCTTCCGTGACCCGTTCTTCCGTCGCGTGGCGATCCCGATGCTGAAGGCCCACAAGGCTTTCAAGCAGACCTCCAACCCCTCCCGCTTTGACGCCGCCTTGGCGGAGCTGGACAACGTCGCCGCCACCGACTGGAAGCTGGCCGGGGTGGAATGGATCGAACGCCGCCGCGCCGCCTTCGAGGCTCGCAAGGCCCGGGCGATGGACGATGGCGTGGCATATGAGTGAGGAGACGGAACAATGGGAAGCCTGATGAGCAAGATTCATGACGAGGAGCGCGAGGCGGAGGAGCTGAACCGCCACGCCGCCCGCCCGCTCCTGACCCGGATCGCCGCGACCCGGGAGGCCGGGACGGTCCGCCGGTGCCACATCGTCCCGCACCACGGTCAGTACAACATCGCCCAGCACAGCTACGGGGCCGTGAGCCTCCTGCTTCTGCTCCACCCGCACCCGTCGCTGAACCTGATCAAGGCGGTCCAGTGGCACGACTGCGCGGAGCGTTGGTTGGGCGACATCCCGGCCCCGGCGAAGTGGACCCACTCCGAACTCGGGAAGGTGTATGAGGAGGCGGAACGCCGCGTGCTGGCGACCCTGGGCCTGCTCCCGGGCCTTCTCCCTGACGAGGAGGACTGGTTGAAGGCCGTGGACACCCTCGAACTGTGGCTGTGGTGCCGGGAGGAAGAAGCCCTGGGCAACGAAGCGGTCACGGCCATGCGGAGGGCATGCGAGGCGGTGACGGAGAAGCGGGGCCTGGAGGGTAGTCTGCCCGAACCCGTCCGTGCCTTCTACGTGGCAGCGAAGCACCAGCCGCATCGCCGTCTCTCGGACTTCTTCGAGGAGGTGGTGCGCGATGGACTTGGAGAAGCTGCGACGTGATTGGGCGGAGGACCCGCAGCTGAAGTTCTACGCCTTCGACACGGTGGAAGAACTCGCTGCGCACCTCCGCAAGGTCCATACAGATATGATGAACGGGGGGCACGGGTGTTTTGGGTACTTGTACCGCCAGCAAACACTCCGGCTCCGGGAACTGATGAAGGAGTTACAAGATGAGCGTGAACGAAAAGCAAGTGGGCGGTGAGCACTACCGCTCGCCCGTCCAACACTGGGACTACGTGGAGCTGAACGGCCTCCGCTACACCGAAGGCTGCGCGACCAAGTACGCGACCCGCAACCGCAAGAAGTACGAGGACCCGCGCCAGGACCTTGAGAAGGCGATCCACTACGTGGAGAAGATCCAGGACCTGTACCGCAACGGGGTCCTTCTGCCCCGCCCCGCCCCCGTGGTCATTACCCCGGGCGCCTTCGCCGCCGCGAACGGGCTGACGGAGGACGAAGCCGAAGTGGTCCGCATCCTCACCTTCTGGGAGTCCGACCCGGAGCTGACCGCGGCCCTGAACCTCCTGCGCAAGATGATTGCGGAGGTGGGAGCCTGATGTCATACCTCCAACCACCCCTGTTCACGACCGTCTCCAGCGACTGGGGGGCCCCGGACCTCAACACCCTCCCCTCGTGGGAGGGGGCCAAGCGGGTCGCCATCGACTGCGAGACGCGGGACCCGGACCTGCGCAAACTCGGGCCGGGGGCGGGCCGTCGCCCGAACAGCTACATCACCGGCATCAGCTTCGCAATCGAGGACGGCCCGGGCGGGTACTTGCCCATCAGACACGAAGGCGGGGGCAACCTTCCGCTGGAGGGCGTGCTGGCCTACCTCCGCGCCCAGGCAAAGGTGTTCACCGGCGACCTCGTGGGGGCCAACCTCCCGTATGACCTGGACTTCCTCGCCGGGGACGGCATCGAGTTCGAGCGGGTCCGCTACTTCCGCGACATCCAGATCGCTGACCCGCTGATCTGCGAACTCCACGACAGCTACAGCATGCAAGCTATCGCGGAGCGGTGGGGCTTCCACGGCAAGGACGAAGCCCTGCTGCGTGCCGCCGCGGTCGATTATGGGATTGACCCGAAGAAGGACATGTGGATGCTCCCGGCCAAGTTTGTCGGGAAGTACGCGGAGGAGGACACGCGCCTGCCTCTGAACATCCTCCGCCGCCAGGAGCGGGAGATTGATGAGCAGGACCTCTGGGGCGTGTACAATCTGGAGTCCAAGCTGCTCCCGATCCTCACGGGCCTTCGCCGCCGGGGCGTCCGAATCGACTGCGACCGCCTGGACATGATTGAGCGTTGGGCGCTGGAGAAGGAGACGGAGGCCCTGGCCCAAGTCCGGTCGATCACCGGCCACCGGATCGCCGTGGGCGATGTCTGGAAGCCGGAGGTGATCGCCCCCGCCCTCGAACACATCGGGATCAAGCTGAACAAGACCTCCCAGGACAAGCCCAACATCGACAAGGAGCTGCTGGGCTCAATCGACCACCCCGTGGCGGACCTCCTCGAACGTGCCCGGAAGGTGAACAAGCTGCGCACGACCTTCGCCAGCTCCGTCCGGGACCACATGGTGAACGGTCGCCTTCACGGGACGTTCAACCAGCTCCGCCGCCAGAAGGATGACGAAAGCGACGGGACCGCGGGCGCTGCCTACGGGCGACTGTCCAGCGAACACCCGAACCTCCAGCAGCAACCGGCTCGGGATGAGTTCGCCATGATGTGGCGGGCCATCTACCTCCCGGAGGAGGGCGAGATGTGGGCGTCCAACGACTACAGCCAGCAGGAGCCGCGGATGGCGGTTCACTACGCCTGCTTGGCTCGGGGGCTGATCGGGGAACACGCCTGGCGGTCCGCGCTCGCCGCCCGGGACGCCTACCGCAACGACCCGAACACGGACAACCACCAGATGATGGCGGACATGGCCGGGATCAAGCGGAAAGCCGCCAAGGAAATCTACCTGGGCCTGTCCTACGGGATGGGTGGGGCGAAGATGTGCCGCAAGCTCGGGCTCCCGACCATGATGGCGGTCCGCGGTCCTCGGGGCGTCCTCTATGACGCGACCAGCCCAGAGGGGCAGCGGCTGGCGGCGGAAGGCGCGCGGCGGTTCGAGGCGGCGGGGCCGGAAGGGCAGCGGCTCCTGGACACCTTCGACGCCAAGGTGCCCTTCGTCAAGCGGTTGGCCAAGGCGTGCGAGCAGCGCGCGAAGGCCGTGGGCTACATCACGACCCTGAGCGGTCGCCGGTGCCGCTTCCCGAAGGACCCGCACGGCAACTTCGACTGGGCGCACAAAGCCCTGAACCGGCTGATCCAGGGCTCCTCCGCGGATCAGACGAAGATGGCCATGGTGGCCTGCGCTGAGGCGGGCCTGGACATCATCCTCCAGGTCCACGATGAGATCGCCTTCAGCGTGAAGAACCGCGACGAAGCGGAACGCGCTGCGGAGATCATGCGCAACAGTACCCCGCTCGAACTCCCGTCAAAGGTGGACGTGGAGATCGGGAAGAGTTGGGGCCACTCTATGGGATTCGATGGATGAAGCTGCGCCAATTGAAGAACTTGCTGAAGGAGTTGAGATGAACGACAAGAAGAAGAAGTACAACGTGCTGTACGCCGACCCGGCCTGGGAGTACGGCAGCGGAGGGCCGCGCGGGGGTCGTTTCGGGCCGCTCGACTATCGGACTATGCCGACGAAGGAGATCGCCGCGCTCCCGGTGCGAGAACTGGCAGAGGATACCGCCGCGCTATTCCTCTGGGCAACGTCTCCATTCCTGGAGGACGCATTGACGGTCGGTCGGGCCTGGGGCTTCCGCTATATCCGACTGGACAAGGTCTGGTCAAAGAAGACCAAGAATGGGAACCGCCACGGGGTTGTTGGGCCCTGGGGGATGACTGACGCGGAGTTCCTGCTGCTCTTTACCCGGGGCAAAGGGATGAACAAGCTGCAGGCCGCTTCGAACCAGTGGACCATCGTTGAGGCGGAGTTCCCCGGCAGGCACTCGGAGAAGCCCGCGATCTTCCGCCAGATGATTGAGGAGCGTTTCCCGGACGCCCGGCGGCTGGAACTCTTCGCCCGGAAGGTCCACGACGGTTGGGACGCCTGGGGGGACGAGGTCGATGGTCCGATTGCTTGGGCGGGGGGGGAGTAAGGGACAAGACATTCCTGCGCTTCGCCCAAAGGGTTGCTGATGTGAACGAGCGCCAGCTTAAGTGGGACCGCCGCTACATCGAGCTGGCGCGAACGATCGCGCGCTGGAGCAAAGACCCGTCCACGAAGGTGGGGGCGGTCCTCGTTCGGCCCAACAACTCCGTCGCGTCCGCCGGATTCAACGGCTTCCCGCCCTGGCACGATGATTCGCCGGAGCTATACCTGGACGGGGATTACAAGTACAAGCGCGTAGTACACGCGGAGGGGAACGCCCTCAACTTCCTCGGGCAGACGGCGAGTGGCTTCGCGCTCTATATTTCTTCTCCCTGCTGTCCCGATTGCGTAGAGCGCGCCGCGGAGGCCGGGGCGAGTCGGATAGTCCCCCCGCTGCTCCAGACGCTGGGGCGGACCGCCCGTTGGGTTGGAGACTGGACCCAACGGTTCATCCGCTCCCAGGAGGTCGCCGCTCACCACGGAATTGCGCTGGAGGTGCTGAATGAGTGAGAGCGCGATGTGGGACGCCCTCCGCCCGGTCCTGAAGAAGGTGGACCCGGTGCGGATTGAGAGCCGGGCGACCGGCTCCGGTATCCCGGATGTCAATTACACCCAAGGGTGGATTGAGCTCAAGTTCGCGGACCGCTGGCCTCCGCGGGGCGGGCCGCTCCGAGTGGATCACTTCACGAAGGAGCAGCGGGCTTGGTTGACTAAGCGACGGAAGGCCGGGGGCCGGGCTTTCGTCCTGCTGAAGGTCGGGACCTCGGAGTGGCTTCTGTTCGACGGAGCCGTGGCCGCGGTCGAGCTGGGCAACGTCCCGCGCGAACGGCTGTATGAGATTTGTAAGGCGCGGTGGACGCGCAAACCTAGAACTGAGGAGATTTGTAAATGGCTGCTACAGTGACACCAACCAAAGGCGAACGCCTACTGCTACACCGCCGCCGCAAGGGTCTCAATCAGATTGAGGCCGCGAAGGAGTACGGGGTGCCCCCGGACCGCTACCGTGAATGGGAAGCGGACCGCCGCCTGGACGATCAACCGCGCCGTCACCTGGGGGAGGTGAAGCCCCATGAGGTCTGCTTCCTGCTCCGCCGCCGGGCGGGCAAGACACAGCGGGAAGTCGCTGCCGCCATCGGTTGTACCAGGCTCTGGGTGATCCAGATGGAGGGCGGCAAGGCCCCGGTTGAGCGGCTTGTTGAATATTGGGGGGCGTAAGGAATGGCGAAATCAAACAACGAGCTGCCGGCCCACAAGACCAAGTACGCAATCGACTTCCTGAAGAAGTGGTGCCCGGAGGGGCCGTGGGTCCTGACGGCCATCATCCCGGACGGGAAAACGGAGACGGTCACATTCATGCCCGACCGCTGGCAGAAAGCCGCGGAGTGGATCGAAGGGCACCAGGGCAAGCGCAACCTGTACTTCCACGTGAACCCGGTCCGCCGGGCGATGGACGTGAAAGCCTCGAAGGAGGACATGGCCCGCCTCGCGTGGCTTCACGTGGACATCGACCCGCGAGCCGGGGAGGACTTCGAGGAGGAGCGGGCGCGGGCTCTGAAGCTGCTCCAGTCCTACACGCCCAAGCCCACGGTCATCATCGACTCGGGCGGGGGCTATCAGGGCTTTTGGCGTCTGAACCCGTCCGACAAGCTGGACATCGCCGGATCGGTGGCGAAGGCTCAGGAGCTGGAAGCCTACAACATCCAGCTGGAGAAGGTGTTTCAGGCGGACCACTGCCACAACGTGGACCGCATCATGCGCCTCCCGGGCACGATCAACCTGCCCACCGCGAAGAAGGTCAAGAAGGGTCGCCAGCCGACCCTCGCCCGTCTCGTGGAGTGGAATGACGCCAGCTACCCCATCGAACAATTCACCCCCGCGGTTCGAGTTCAGATGGCGGAGCAGGGCCTGGCCGGGGGCCGTCCGAAGGTGAAGATCACGGGCAACGTCCCGGACATCGGGACGGAGGAGCTGCGGGAGTGGGCCCATGAGCATGGGAAGGCTATCAGCGACCACGTGCTGGCGCTGATTGCTACTGGGCAGGACCCGCTGGACCCGACCAAGTACCCCTCCCGGTCGGAAGCCTTGTTCAAGGTCTGCTGCGACCTCGTGCGGGCGGAGGTCCCTGATGAAATGATCTTCGCGGTGATCACCGGCTCCAACGAAATCGCCGCGAGCGTCAGAGACAAGCCGAACTGGGAAGGCTACGCCCTGCGGCAGATCGAACGTGCCCACGAGGAGGCGGTGGACCCTTGGCTGCGCAAGCTCAACGAGAAGCACGCCGTCATCGCAGACATCGGCGGGAAGTGCCGCATCATCAGCGAGGTCTGGGACCCGGCGATGAAGCGGACCAAAATCAGCAAGCAGTCCTTCGAGGACTTCCGCAACCGCTACCGCCACATCAAGGTGGTGGTTGGGCACTCGGAGGAGGGCAAGCCCATCGAGAAGGCCGCGGGAGCCTTCTGGATTGATCACCCCCAGCGCCGCCAATATGAGACCATCGTGTTTGCCCCCGGTCAGGAGGTCGAAGAAGCCTACAACCTCTGGCGCGGGTTCGCGTGCGACTCCCTCCCGGGCGAGAAGCACGTGCCCTTCCTGAACCACATCCGCGACAACGTCTGCTCAGGGAACCCGGAGCACTACCACTACCTGGTCGGGTGGATGGCGCGGATGGTCCAGCACCCGGACGGCCCGGGCGAAGTGGCCGTGGTCCTCCGCGGTCGCCGCGGCACCGGCAAGTCCTTCTTCGCCAAGGTCCTGGGCGCGATGTTCGGGCGTCACTACCTCCAAGTCAGCGACTCGAAGCACCTGGTGGGCTCCTTCAACGCCCACCTCCGCGATACCGTCCTGCTGTTCGGTGATGAGGCTTTCTTCGCCGGGGACAAGAAGCACGAAAGCGTGCTCAAGACCCTCGTGACCGAAGAACACCTGGTGATCGAGGGCAAGGGCGTGGACGCGGAAGCGGCCCCGAACTATGTCCACCTGGTCCTCGCCTCGAACGAAGATTGGGTGGTGCCCGCGGGTCTGGATGAGCGCCGGTTCTTCGTCATGGAGGTGGGCGAGGGCCACAAGCAGGACCACGCCTATTTCAAGCGCATCAAGGACGATCTGGACAACGGAGGGCTTGAGCACCTGCTCCACTTCCTCCTGACCTATGACCTGAGCGCCTTCGAGGTCCGCCAGGTCCCCCAGACCCGGGCGCTGCAGGACCAGAAGATCATGAGCATGTCGCCGGAAACCCAGTGGATGTATGAGAAGCTGTGGGAAGGTCGGTTGCTCAAGACCGACCAGGACTGGCGGAACAAGGTGGTGAAGGACAGCCTGTATGACGACTACGTGAACGACCTCCGCGACCAGGGCCGGAACTTCCGCATGAGCCGCACCGGCTTTGGCAAGTGGCTTGCCCGGGCCTTCCCGGACGGCTGGCCGCAGTCGAAGCAGGAAATGGCGGAGATTCCATGGACCAATGAACACGGCTTCGAGGTGATGATCAAGAAGCGCGTGTACATGTACCACCTCCCCCCGCTGGAGCAGGTCCGGGCGCACTGGGACAAGAACTTTGGCGGCCCGTTCGAGTGGCCCAAGGTCGAACCGACCCAGGAGCCTCTGAAGGACGGCCCGAAGTCGGACAAACCCCCGTTCTGAGGACGCCGCGATGAGCGACACGCTGGAAGCAACGAAGCGGGAACTGGAGGGGGCGGGGATCGCCTACCCGGTGGAGCAGGGCCGGAGACACTACAAGGTCCGCTTCACCGTGAGGGGGAAGCCCCTGATGGTGACGTGCTCGCGGACTTCCTCCGACCACCGCGCGGCCCTCAACGCCCGCCTTCAAGTCCGGCGGGAAATCCGCCGTGCGCTGGAATTAACCTGATCCACTTTACTTCTTCAGAAATGGACACTATACTTCTTCACACGAGGCGCAAATGAACCCGCCACTGATACGGACAGACCTGTTCACAATTGGGAAGGAGCTGACCAACCATGAACTCCAAGAAACCTACCGCCGCATGTTCGGCAAGCCGATACCCCGCGGGGCGCGGCCCGCAGAAGTCGCCCGACACCTTGCTGCGTCAAGCCCGCTGCGATTCGAGTTTGAAGTCAATCGCCTTCGCGGCCACGCTTGGGACGCTGACGAGACTCCGTGACCTCGGGTCGCTGATCGCCCCCTTGGGCTTCATCGCCCTCCTCGTGGGTGGGGTGCTCTGGGCCTTCTGGGACGCGACCGGCCTGCCGACCGTGTATCAGTCCTACATGACCCAGGAATGCGTGAGGGTGGAGTTCATCGACGGCTCCCCCGGCGACTGCTCCAACCTCCCGGACCGCTACCACCACGTGTGGGTTGAGCGAGGTCGCGTGGTTGGTGAAGCCCAGATTCAGCGCGTCATGGAGGAAACCGGCATGGACTACCTCCAGGCACGCAACCACCTTCTCGGGAGGCAGCAAGCCCTCCGGGAAATCGAACGGAGACGGCGACAAGCCGTGGCCGATACCCTGAAGCAACTGTACCAAGAAAAGGAGTCACAACGTGATCATCTTCCGCAACAAGGGCGTCATTGACCCCAAGTCCATCACCACCTTCGGGGTCAGCTCGAAGGAGAACCCCGGGGCCATCGGCTTCTTCGGGACCGGCCTCAAGTACGCCATCGCCGTCCTCCTCCGCGAGGGCTGCGACATCACCATTCACGCCGGGAAGCGCAAGCTGGAGTTCGGCATCAAGCGGGATCGCGTCCGGGTCGATGACTTCAACGTGGTCACGATGAACAACCGCCGTCTGGGCTTCACCACGGAGGTCGGCAAGACCTGGGAAGTGTGGCAAGCCTTCCGCGAGCTGTATTGCAACACGATGGACGAACGGGGCGAGGTGTTCGAGGCCAGCGAGGTCCCGGAAGTCGCCGCGGACGAAACCGTGATTGTGGTCCGGGGCGAGAAGTTCCTGGATGTCTGGGCCTCCCGCTCCGACATCATCCTGTCCAGCGAGCCTCTGGAGCGCCACGAGGTCGTCCACATCCACCCCGGCCCGTCGCACTTCGTGTACTACCGGGGCGTGCGAGCCTACCGGCTGGACAACCCCTCGCAGTTCACCTACAACATCCAGAAGAAGGTGGACCTGACGGAGGATCGGACCATCAAGTGGTCCTGGGACATCAGCGCCGCCGTCCGTCGCGGGCTCTGCGAATCGCAGCAGGCTCCCCTGATCAAGAAAGCCGTCACCGCGCCCAAGGCGACCTTCGAGCATGCGCTGGAGTTCGAGGGCGTGGAGCCGTCCAAGCCCTTCCTGGCGACCGTCTCCGAACTCGCCCGCAGCTTCGACTCCTCGCTGTCCCGCTCCGCGCTGAAGGCTTCGCAGGTCTGGATCATGGACCAGCTCCACGAGGAGGCGACCCCGATGCGCCTGAGCGAGCTGGATCGGACCCGGCTGGAGAAGGCCGCGGGCTTCTGCGAGCGGCTGGGCTTCGCCGTCCGGGAGTACCCGATCATTGTCAGCGAGTTCCTGGGCGAGGAGGTCCTGGGCCGGGCGCATGAGGGCAAAATCTACATCAGCAAGCGAACCTTGATGATGGGGACCAAGATGCTGGCCGGGACGCTGATTGAGGAGTTCATCCACCTCCGCCACCAGCTGTGCGATGAAACCCGCACCATGCAGAACTTCCTGATGGGCACCATCGTGTCCTTGGGCGAACAGATCACCGGAGAACCGCTATGAGCCGCAAGACCACCATCCGTCTCACCGGAGACGCCCTGACCGCTGCCCGTGCCGTCCACGGCATCCACCAACAGGCCCCCGCCCGGAAGGCGGAGCTGGAACGCGAGTTCCAGGAGCGGCTGAACGAACTCGGGCGGGACGCCCAGGAGCAGATGAGCCGGGCCTGGCCGGTGCTCATGAACGCCGCGGACCTCCCGATGGAGGAGCTGGGCGAGCGGGAACTGGACGCGAGCTATCTGGATGACCACGGCTGCGCCTTCCTGAGCAAGCGCGAGGCGGAGGACGCCCGCCCCTCCTTGGGCGACCTCCTCCAGTCCATGACCGCCTCAAAGCACTGACCACTTTACTTCTTCGGGGTCCGTGACTATACTTTCTTCACTGACCCCGAACCGAAGGAGCCCGATCATGAGACTGATGACCCTCGCCCTGGCCGTCCTGCTGCCGCTCGCCACGCAGGCGCAAGCGGAGGATCGCCCCCTGTATAACGCCCAGGAGACGATCCGGCGGGCGCAGGTCGGCAGCTTCTCGCCCCGTCTCGCCCCGCCGGTTCGCGTCACCGTACCGGCGGAGGCAGGAAAGCCGGACCCGTCCCGGTTTGAGCGCCTGGAGTGCCGCCACGATCCGTCGCGGCCCCTGGGCAAGACTATTGTTTGTGAACCTCGGAGAACCAACTGAATATGGAAACCCAAGAATCAATCACCCGCTGGGCTGACGACACCTTCGGCCCGAAGCACCCCGCGGAAGTCGCCGCGCGGATGAACGTGGAAGTGGCGGAGCTGGTCGCCGGACTCGCCACCGTCGCCGCCGTCCCGGTCGCGGACATGGACCAGGAGCTGGTCCAGGAACTCCAGAAGGAGTGCGCGGACGTGTTCATCATGCTCGCCCAGGTCGCGGAGAAGCTGAACGTGGACCTCCCGACCGTGGTGGACTTCAAGATGGGCGTGAACCGCAACCGCGCCTGGGGCCGGAGCCCGACCGGGAAGATGCAGCACGTGGAAACCTTCCTGGACCCCGGAAGCGGTCTGGAAATGGAGTTGGACAAGTTCTACATCATCAGCGACTCCGGCAGCTTCTTCACGCCGCAGGGCTTCGACTCCGCCGATCAAGCCCTGAACTGGGCTCAGTCCGCTGACGGGATCGCCGCCGGGGCGCAGGACGCCGTGGTGCCGACCTTCCAGGCCGGGGGCTTCTTCGAGGGCCAGGACGGCGTGAACATCTACCTGGGCCGCGAGTTGCGCGCCTTCTGGAAAGCCAACCCGCTGTGCGAAGGAGAACCGTCATGACCACTACCATTCAGGGCGTCCAGGCCCGCCTCGGGCGCAGCCCGGAGGACCCGCGCAAGTACCAAGTGACGGTCCTCGTGTACAGCCAGAAGCGCCCCGGCCTGAAGTCCTCCACGGACATCGACCCGGGCCAATGCGCGAGCCAACAACACCTCCTCCAGCTGATCGGGACGGCGGGAGCCGCTTGCGCGGAGTACCTGGGCAACAACTACGGGGACAACATCGACCCCGTGGCCGCGTCCCGGGACGCCACCCGCGCCTTCGGGGAGGAGTGCCGGCTGATGGCGGAACTCGCCAAGGACGTACCCGCGAAGCTGAAGCGCCTCGAAAGCAACGTGGCGAAGCTGTCCAACGAGAACCAGGAGCAGCTGCGCCGCCTCCGCTACCTCGTGGACCACCAGGAACAGCTCCTGCCCAAGGAGGTCGCGTGGCTGAATCAGCGCCTCGGAGAACTCCACGGAGGTCAGCTGTGAGCCGCACGATCCCGACCAACAACCCGTTCCACGGCTTCTATGGGACCGTGGCCCTGAAGAAGGGCGCGGAGGGGGCGGACGCCGCCTGGGCCGTCGCCTTCCGCGACATCGCCGCCGCGATCCCGACCGCGAAGCCGGAGGAGGTCCGCAACTACCTGGACAGCGTGTACGGGCGACACACCGCGGATGAAGTCCTGAGCGGCACCCCGGTCGCCCGTCAGGTGGAGTTCCGCCGGGCTCGCCTCCTTCGCCACTTCGCTGAGATTCAACGCCAAACCGCCCGCGGGGCCTTCGAGGACTGACCATGATCCCATTCCACCAAGTCGAATCCTGGGTTGAGGACTTCCTCAGCGACCTCCGCGGGCGCGGGCTCGCCGGTTGTATCGTGAAGGACTCCCCCGCCCAGGTCATGTGCCCGGAGCGGGCGCTGTGGACCGGCGAACAGCACCAGCTCGCCTTCCTGGGCGAGCCGGAGGACTACCGCCTGGAGCTGCGCCGGATCGAGGACGGGCACTGGAAGGCGATCCGGGAGGAGAAGGACCCGGGCCGCTTCAACCTGATCGTCATGGACTTCTGCGTGAAGGAGGGCTGACCGATGAGCCAAGAGTCCGACCACGAACGCATCCGCCGCCTGATCCAGGAGCGGATGGAGCAAGGCAAGCGACCCAACGGGACGTACCTGCCCAAGGCGGAGCGGCCCGCGGGCCTTCCGCCCATCAACCTCGCCGTTGTTCGGGGAGGGCTCGGGCTCCTCGCCTTCGCGCTGTTCCGTCAGGCCTTCGTGGAGGCGATGGTTGAGCAGCGCGAGCGTGACGCCGGGATCGTCCCGGGCGATCCGAACGCCCCCGCCTCCTGGGACGGGCTCGAAGCCCTCCTGGGCAAGGAGCAGGTGGACCGATTCAGGAGGGGTGGGCATTGAAGGAGTCGGTTGAGTGGGAGGTTTGCTGGCTCGAACCGGGCGGCAAGCTCAACTCCAAGAAGGTCGCGGGCTACAACCGCGCCCGTCAGGAGGCGAGCAACCTCAAGTACAAGTTGCGCGACAAGCCGGGCGTCCGCGTCTGGATCATGCGCGAGTTCTGAAGGAGAACGATGATGGCCAAGGTTCTGATGTCGTGCGTCCTCGCCCTGACGGTCGGGGGCGGCGAGTCGGTCCAGGAATGCCCCGTGTGGCAAGAGTTTGTACGATTCAACGAGATCAAACTGAAGAAGGAGAAGTGAGATGAGTGATGACAACACGATGGACAGCGTGATGATCGACCTGGAGACGATGGCGACCGGCCCCAACGCCGGAGTCATTCAGGTCGGGGCGATCCCGTTCAACAGCCGAACCGGATTGGTGAAGCCGGACCTGTTCGAGGTGGACGTGGACCTTCACAGCGCCCTGCTGCTGGGCGGCGAGGTCGATGCCTCCACGGTCCAGTTCTGGCGGGACCAGGGCGGGCTCCAGCCCAAGCGCCCGCCGAAGGCGATGCGCTCCGCGCTGACGGACCTCGCACGCTGGTTGGGCAAGTACCCGGACCTGAAGCGGGTCTGGGCCCAGGGGCCGTCCTTTGACGTCGCCATTCTTGAGGGTTACTATCGCCGGGCGGGCGTCCCGATCCCGTGGGGATATTCCATGGCCCGGGACACGCGCACCGTGTATGACCTGGCGAAGGAGCGGGGCTGGTCGAAGCCGGAGGGGACGCAAGCCGTTCACACCAGCCTGGAGGACTGCCGCCGCCAGATCATCTGCCTCATGAGCGCCCTGAACGTCCTCCGGGGCAACCCTGAAGGAGAACCCAAGATTGGCTGACGAAATCGACTTGAGCAATGACCGCATCCTCCGCGACACGGACCGCGAAGTGGCCCGGATCGCGGAGGCCGCGGCGAAGATACCGCCCGGGGAGCCGGGCGACTGTGACCTGTGTGGCGAATGGAGCGGGAGACTGGTGGGAGGAGTCTGCGCCCCTTGTCGGGACCGCCACAAATTGCCGTGAACGAAGAAAGTTGTATGAGGGGGCTTTACTTCTTCGGGTCCCGCCACTATACTTTCTTCACCTCAATCAGAAATGGAGAACCCCGACATGAGCAAGATCACCGCAACCCGCATCGACAACGATGACCAGCGCCTCCAGGTCCTCCCGGCCCACTTCGGGGCGGACTTCCTCCGGGTCGAAATGGCCCTGTATGACCACCTCCAGAAGATGTCCCCGGAGGACTACAACGGCGGGTACTGGTTCATGTACCAGCTGTCCAACGGTGCGATGTACCTGGCCCCCGCGATCACCGACCGAAAGCTGCGACTGACCGTGGACACCAACGGCTACTCGGGCGAGGTCAGCGGGGACGCCGCGGGCCTGATCACCTGCCTGTTCGTGTTCAACGCCCTCTGCTGGAAGTACCCGCAGCGCGAGGACTACGTGGACCTGTTCTACAAGCTGCGTGACTTCGCCTTCGACCCCCCGGAGGCCGCGGAAATCATCGCCGCCATCGACTGATACATCAACCCGGGGCGGAGCCGATCCGCCCCGAACTTCCCAGAAAAGGAGTCAATCATGACCAAATCCGCCAACACTGCCAAGGCCAACCTCCTGGAGGAGACCATCAACGAAGGTCGCCAGGACGTGACCGCCCGCCGCATCCTGTCCCTGGGCGACTTCAAAGTGCGCCTCACGATCAAGTCCGACAGCTACAAGTTCCAGTCCTTCGCCCGGGCGGAGGTCTGGAACCCGGCGACCCTGAGCTGGAACCAGGTCCACTCCATCCACTACGCTGAAATGGCGACCCCGGAGGGCCTGTGCTACCACCCGAACAAGTCCGGCCTGAAGATCACCCACTTCACCCGCGACTTCGACCGCCTGCTGACGATGGTCAAGCAGATCATCCTCTGACCTTGTAGAAAAGGAGCAACGCCATGACCCTCATCAACTTCGACGCGACCCAGGAGGACGCGGCCCTGATCGAACAGATCGTGGACCGCCACGAAGCCCTGTTCAAGCGCCTGTACCCTGCGGAGAACTTCGACCGCCTCAGCGCCAGCATGGACCTGACGGCGACGCACCTGAACGGTTGCCCCCTCCGGCTCCGCGACCTCCTGGAGGCAGATGACTTCAACTTCGCCCATGACGTGGGCGGGATCGCCGGTCGCATCGACCGCTCCACCGGGAAGCTCACCCGCTGCTTCCTGCCCCGCTTCTTCGACTCGGAGGCCGCGAAATGACGCCGCTGGCTATGGTACAAGAGTGGCGCAAGGGCTGCTCCTGCTCCTCGAAGGAACGCCCGGAGGAGTGCCTTGAGTGTACCCGGGCGCTGATCGACGCCCTGGAACCCGCCCTGAAGAAGCAACTGGCCGAAGCCCAGGCGACCCTCGCCCGGGCCGCTCGCCTGTTCGAGGAGGCCCTGCCGAAGTTCAACTGGGGCGCGAGCGCCCTGGACGCCAACGCGATCCAGCTGCTCAACGAGGTCCCGGGCGAAGTCCGCGCGGCCCTGAAGGCTTGCACCCTGTGCGGAGGGGAAGGCCACACGGCCCCGAACTGCCCGTGGGCGAAGGAGGGCGGAGCATGAAGCGGGGAATCTACCGCGGCCCGATCCCGCCCCTGATCGGCAAGACCGCGCTGCTGCGCGAGGCGACCCACGGCCATGTCGTGGCCCAGTTCGATGACTGGAGCCTGACCCGGAGCGGCGACCCGATCCCGGCGGAGAAGCCCGAAGGCCCGCCCGCGGACGCCCTGGGCTACGGCTGGCACGCCTTCCCGGCGGAGGACTTCGAGGAGAACCGGACCTGCCCGACCTGCGAGGCGACCGGCTTTCAACAGAGCACGCTGGGTCCTGACCGCTGTACCTTTTGCGACGGGACGGAAGGCGGGAACCCGCCGGAGGAGGACGCATGAACGCGCCCAACACCCCGCCCGACCGCCGCGTGCGGTCCATGACCTCCTCCGTGGGCACGACCCGCGACGGCTACCTGGTCCGCCAAGTGGTTGTCGAATGCGAGGACGGCACGCTGTGGCGACTCTGCGACAACGAAGCCGGGACTGATCGCTGGGTCCGGCTCCCTTCCATACCGTCAAGGAACTGAATCATGAAGAAACTGATCAAGCACTACTACGTGGAAATTGCGGACGGCTCCGGGATCATCGGAGCTGCCAACAAGTTCGAGTCGAAGGAACTGGAGGTGATCGGGGAGAACTCGCAGAACCTCGTGGTGAATGACCTCCACTTCACGACGATCCGCAAGACCCCCGACAAGTACAGCACGTGTCTGAACCGCCCCAGCATCGGAATCAGCGTGCGTGACAGCGTCTGGGGGAACCGGATCACGTACAGCTTGTACACGGAGAAGCGGAAACGGGCTGCGACGATCCGCAAGGAAATCGAACGGGCCGTGAACGACAAGCTGGGCTTCTTCCTCCAGGGCCTGGACCTTTCCGTGGTAAGGGACTGAACCAATGGCACTGGCTGAGTTCGAGGACCGCGTGGCGGGCATCCCCTGCCTCATCGTGGTCACCTACTGGGAACCCTACGTGCCCGCGAAGGTCAGCGGCCCGCCTGAATACTGCTACCCGGCGGAAGGCGGGTGCGGTGAATGGGAAGTCCGCGACCGCCGCGGACGCCCCGCGCCCTGGCTGGAGCGGAAGCTGACGGACGCGGAGCGCGAGCGGATTGATCAACTGGTATTTGACAAGATGGAGAACGATTGATGAAGCAACGCATGCTCAAGCGAGCCCGCGACCGCATCTGCCGCCGCCTCCGCGCCCGCTTCACGATGGTGAAGCCGGAGCCGGTCCAAGGCATGTTCAACTTCCGCTGCCACGAGAACTGCGTGGAGTACGTCCGCCGCCGCCCGGAGGAGAACCTGGCCGTGGTGGAGACGATCTACATTGACGGCGGCGAGCCCATCCTACACTACCTGGTCCACGACCCCGCCGCGGGCCGCTACCTGGAAGTGACCCTGGGCTGGAGGGCGGAGCACCTGGAATACTACGTTGTCAGGACCCTACGCCCGGACGATCACCGCCACATCCTCAGCGAGTTCCAACGCGCCCTGGACGATTGGACAGAGGAGTACGTGGGCTGGTTCGGTCGGAAGGTCCTGGGCATCACGAGGGTCCTGTGATGAAGCAACTACACCTCGAACGCCTGGACCAGGCCCTTCAACGCGCCGTCGCGGACGGATGCGACCCGGCGGACCTCCTCGCGGAACTCGCCGCCCGACACCTGATGAGTGATGAGTGATGAGGCGGACCCGGCCCATGTCAACGGCATCGCCTTCGCGGAACGGTTCAACGCCGCCCTCGCGGCGAAGGCCGGAGGAGGCGGGACGTGAGACTGTACAAGGGCGACCGGGTACGCTGGCAGAACACTCACGGACTCTGGATCAAGGGCCGCGTCCTGGAACGGGTCCCGCCGGGCTCAGACCCGAACGAACTTGCCGCCCCTTACATCACCGCGGGGACTCACCGCCGCAACGCCCCGTTCGGGCGGTCCCGCGGGCTCGGGCCTCGCCTCCTGGTCGAAGTCGAAGGCCCCGGGCCGCGAAGCCTTCCCGTCATCGTGGTTCGCCGCGTCTCCTCCGTCAGCTTCGGGTAGTGCGCTTGGGATAGAAATGTGCGCTTGGGTTCATGCTCGAAGAAGTAAAGAAGTCAAGCTGTGGTCTAAGCCATACGGGGCTGGGGTTCCCGCGCCTTGCGCTTAGGTTACTTGGGTTTCTTACCTGAAATAAATTCGCCCGACAAATCGACCGGAGGCGACGGCCCAAGAGAATCCTTGTTGAGGCTTTCTGCTGTCCGAAGGGCTCCCAGGGGTTAAGGTAAGTAAGTTAAGTAAGTTAAGTATCTATCTATCTATCTATCTATAAAGGGCTGTTTTATATGGCCTTTTTGCCCGCTTGACTTTTTACTTTTTCGGACGTGGAAGTGAAGCGCGACCCCTCGAACCTAAGCGGAGGACGCCGCCTGCCTGCTTGGGCAATCCGCTGCCGCCCGCTCCTCGTGCTCCCCCGCGGGCGAGCGCGCCCCGCCCTTGGCTAATGTACAAGCTCACGCTATACTCGCGGCGAGGATGTCCTTGGGCGTGAGGCCGGGGACGGATCGCCGCGTGATGCGCGATTGACGAACAGTACACACCGAAGGGGGGAGCGTGATGCACCCAATTGAGAAACTGAAGCCGAAGCCGATGGTGCCATTCACCTCGGATCGCAAGGAGCAGTACCTGGAGTTGTTCCGCACGCACCCCGAACTGGGTGGGCGGAAGTACCTGTGCGCGGAGGCCGTGGGCGTCTCCGGCTCCACCATCGACTATCATGTCAAGAATGACCCGGAGTTTGCCCAGGCTCTGGAGGACGCCCGCCAAGCGTGGATTGACGAGCACCTGTTCAGCGCGGCCCTGAAGCGGGCGCGGGACGGCGTGGAGCGCCCGATCATCGGCGGGAAGTTCAAGGATGAGATCATCACCTATGAGCGGGTGTACAGCGATTCGCTGATGGCCATGATGCTCCGCGCCCATCGTGCGGAGTTCAAGGACGGGAAGGACGCGGCCAGCATGACCGCCTCGGGCACCGGCGGGGTGCTGATCGTCCCGGGGGCTCCGGCCACGATCAACGACTGGCAGAACCAGTTTGGGGACCTCGCCCGCGGGACCGTGGGCCGTCCGACCGGGGAGGGCAGCTGATGTTCGCCCAGACCGAAGTGAGCAAGGCGGTCGCCATCGCCGCCCGCCCGGACTACCCGATTGAGTGGCGCGAGGCGGAGCCCGGCGAGCTGCGGGGCTACTACGTGGACCCGGAGACGGGGAAGGAGTCGGAGGCGACCTGGTGCCCGCAGTACGGGTCGCAGCTCGCCTTCCTCATGGCGCACCCGATCTTCGAGGTGCTGTATGAGGGGACGCGCGGCCCGGGTAAGACCGACTGCCTGCTGATGGACTTCCTCCAGCACGTGGGGAAGGGCTACGGGTCGGAGTGGCGCGGCATCTTGTTCCGTCAGACCTACCCCCAGTTGTCGGACGTGATCAACAAGACCAACAAGTGGTTCAAGCGCATCTTCCCGGGGGCCAAGTACAACAAGGTGGAGCACAAGTGGACCTTCCCGGACGGCGAGGAGCTGCTGCTGCGTCACATGAAGTCGCCGGAGGATTATTGGAACTACCACGGCCACGCCTATCCGTGGATTGGCTGGGAAGAACTCTGCAACTGGGCCGATGACAAGTGCTACACCGTCATGATGTCCTGCTGCCGCTCCACGAAGCCGGGGATGCCCCGCTGCTACCGGGCGACCACCAACCCCTACGGCCCCGGCCACAACTGGGTCAAGGCCCGCTTCCGCCTCCCCCACATGCGCGGTCGGGTGATCCTGGACGCGATGCGCGACGGCGAGCGCGAGCCGCCCCGGGTCGCCATCCACGGGTCCATCTATGAGAACCAAATCCTGCTCCACGCTGACCCGGAGTACATCAGCAAGATTCGAGCCGCGGCCCGGAACCCCTCCGAACTCGCCGCCTGGCTCCATGGCTCCTGGGACATCATCGCGGGTGGGATGTTTGACGACATCTACCGCGGGGACGTACACGTGGTGCCCTCCGTCCCGCTGTCGGTGATCCCGAAGCGGTGGAAGATTGACCGCAGCTTCGACTGGGGCAGCTCCAAGCCCTTCGCCGTCCTCTGGTGGGCGGAGTCGAATGGGGAGCCGTTCGAGTGGAATGGCCGCGTGTACGGGAAGGTGCGGGGCGATCTGTACCTGATCCAGGAGTGGTACGGCTGGAACGGAACGCGCAACGAGGGCGTCCGCATGCTCGCCTCGGAGGTCGCCCAAGGGGTGAAGGACCGGGAGGAGGATTGGGCGCTGGAAGGTCGGGTCAAGCCCGGCCCCGCTGACTCCTCCATCTTCGACGTGGAGAACGGCAACAGCATCGCCGTGGACATGGAGAAGAAGGGCGTGCGCTGGACGCCCGCGGACAAGGGCCCAGGCTCGCGCAAGCAGGGCTGGGAGCAAATCCGCAAGCTGCTCAAGGGGGCGCTGCCTCCGGCGGGCGGGGGACCGCGCGAGGTCCCTGGGCTGTTCATCTTCGACTGGTGTCAGCAGACCATCGAGACGGTCCCTGTGCTGCCCCGCGATGACAAGGACCTGGATGACGTGAACACGGAGGCGGAGGACCACATTGGTGACGCGATCCGCTACCGCGTGCGCAAGAAGCTGCGTGGCGTCAAGCAGGGCAACATGTAATACAACTTGCCGGGTCCTCGCCTTCGGGCGAGAATCCGCGAACCAGGAGAACCGACCATGGCCGACAAAGACCCAAAGAGCCCCGCCACGACCAGCGGGGCGTATGACCAGATGCTCCCGCGCTGGCACGTCATCGAGACGCTGCTGGGCGGGACCGAAGCAATGCGCGAGGCGGGCGAGACGTACCTGCCCCGCCACCAGGAGGAGACGGACAAGGGCTATCAGGAGCGCCTGGCGTCCGCCGTCCTCCTCAACATGGTCGAGCAGACGCTGGACACCCTCAGCGGCAAGCCCTTCAGCGAGCCGATCAAGCTCAACGAGGACGTGCCCAAGGCGATTGAGGAGACGATCCTGCCTGACGTGGACCTCCAGGGGAACAACCTGGACGTGTTCGCCCGTCAGTGGTTCCGCGAAGGCATGGCCAAGGCCCTCTGCCACGTCCTCATCGACATGCCCCGCCCGGCCCCGCGGGAGGACGGCCAACCCCGGACCCTGGCGGATGACCGCCGGGAGGGCCTGCGCCCGTACTGGGTGATGATCAAGCCGGAGTGCCTGCTGTTCGCCCGGTCGGAGGCGATCAACGGGGTCGAAGTCCTCCAGCACGTCCGCATCCTCGAACACTACATGGAGCAGGACGGCTTCGCGGAGGTCTGCAAGCGCCGCATCCGCGTCCTGGAGCCGGGCCTTGTCCAGCTCTGGGAGCCGGTGAAGAAGTCCAACGCCCAGAAGGAGGAGTGGGCGCTGGCGGATGAGTGGGCGACGGGGCTGAACTACGTCCCGCTGGTCACCTTCTACGCGGACCGCCAAGGCTTCATGATGGGCAAGCCCCCGCTCCTGGACCTGGCTCACCTCAACGTGGCGCACTGGCAGTCCGCCTCCGACCAACGCCACATCCTCACCGTCTCCCGCTTCCCGATCCTCGCCTGCTCGGGGGCGTCCGGGGAGGACTCGGACCCAGTGGTGGTCGGGCCGAACAAGGTGCTGTACAACCCGGACCCGGCGGGCCGGTTCTACTACGTGGAGCACACCGGCCAAGCCATCGCCGCGGGCCGCACGGACCTCAAGGACCTTGAGGAGCAGATGGCGGGCTATGGCGCGGAGTTCCTGAAGCGCAAGACCGGGAACCAGACGGCGACCGCCCGGGCGCTGGACAGCGCGGAGGCGACCAGCGACCTGAGCGCGATGACTGGGCTGTTCGAGGACGCCTTGGCCCAGGCCCTGGACATCACCGCGGACTGGCTCCGCCTTGGGCCGAACGGCGGCACCGTGGAGCTGGTGAAGGACTATGACCTGGAGGAAATGGACGCCCCGGGCCTTCAGGCCCTCCAAGTCGCACGCGAGAAGCGCGACATCAGCCGCAAGACCTACCTGAACGGCCTCCGCCTGCGCGGGGTCCTCCCGGAGGACTTCGATGAGGATGAGGACTGGGAGGAGCTGATGGAGGAAATCAGCGAGGCGATGGGCCGCGCTGGCTTGGACCTGGACCCGGCCCAGAAGAACCCGCCCGAAGGTGGAGAAGGCGGCGAAGGTGGTGGAAATCCTGGAGGCGAGTCATGAACGTCTGGCACTTCTTGGGGCTTTGGCTCCTCCTGAGCATCGTCCTCGCCCCGTTGATCGGGCGTTGTATCCACTTCGGCATGAACGGACCCAAAGAAATGGAGAAGCGGGATGCCCACATTCAATGAGGAATACCGGGACGCCGCGCTGCGTCACCAAATCGACCTGCGCCGCTACACCGCGGGCGTCACCAAGCGGGTCGCCCGGCTCCTGGAGGAGGCGGACCGCGACCTGACCGAACGCCTGCGCACCCGGCTCGCCCGCTTCGAGGGCCGTGACTTGGACTTCACCGGCGAACGCTGGAAGGCCCTGCTCACGGACATCCGCGGAGCCCGGGCCGCGGCCCTCGCGGAGTACAAGACCCTGGTGCGGGACGAACTCGGGCAGCTCGCCGTCCTCGAAGGCCAGGCCGAAATCGACCTGCTGCAGTCCGCCATCACGATTGAGGTGGGCTTCATGGCGGTGAACGCGGACCAGCTCCGGGCCATCGCCACCTCCCGCCCGTTCCAGGGCCGGTTCCTCCGGGACTGGTTCAGCACGTTGGAGGCGGCGGACCAGCAGCGGCTGACCACGGCCCTTCAGCTCGGGATGACGAACGGGGAGCCCATTGACGACATCGTGCGGCGAGTGGTCGGAACGCGCAAGAACGCCTATGCGGACGGCATCCTGTCGATGACCCGGCGGGACGCCCAGGGGATCGTCCGCACCGCGGTGAACCACGTGTCCAACACCGCGCGGGGCTACGTCTGGGACGCCAACAGCGACATCATCACGGCGAAGGTCTGGGTGAGCACGCTGGACGGTCGGACCACGGCTGTATGCCGCGCCCGGGACGGTCACGGGACCCCCGTGGGCGACAACGACCTGCCCGCGGACATCCCCCTGCTCCAGCCCAAGGACGCGAAGCCCCCGGCCCACTTCAACTGCCGGTCGGTGATGGTCGCCTACATCGACGGCGTGGGCCTCCTGGGCAATCGCCCGACCGTGACGGACACCCGGACCCGCGCCAAGCGTGAAATCGACTTCCGCCGGATGGCGAAGGAGCAGGGCAAGCCGATCCAGGACATCAGGAAGGCTTGGGCCGCGCAGAACGTGGGCCGGGTTCCGGCGGCGACCACATATCAGGACTTCTTGAAGCGTCAGCCCGCGGGCTTCCAGGATGAGGTCCTGGGCAAGACCAAGGCCAAGCTGTTCCGGGAGGGCGGGCTGAACGTGGACCAATTTGTGGATCGGGCCGGCAACGAGCTGACCCTGTCCCAACTCGCGGAGCGCAAGCCGGACGCCTTCCGCAAGGCTGGCCTTGACCCTGAAAAGTTCTGAGGCTACAATATGAACCGTGCGTGAGGCACAACACTGGCGGGTGATCCGCTGACAATGAGGATACAATTATGGACTTTGAATTCACTCCGGTCGATTCCATCGACAAGGTCCCGGAACAGTTCCGGGGAATCTACAAGCAGGGCGATGATGGCAAGTACGTCCCGGACGAAGCCCACAAGGGGATCGTGGAGGCCGTGACCGGCCTGAACCGCTCCCTCAAGGCTGCTCGTGCGGAGGCGAAGGCCAAGACCTCCGTGGACCTGACCCCGCTGGCTGACTTCGGTGCGACGCCGGAGGAAATCAAGGCCAACATCACCACGAAGCTGACCGAACTCCAGAACGAACTGGCCAAGGGCGGCGAAGCCAAGCTGAACCTGGACAAGGTTCGCCAGGAGCTGGCCGATGCGCACGCGAAGGACCTGAAGAAGGCCGGAGCCCGCGCCGAAGCCCTCCAGAACCAGCTGTATGGGCTCCTGGTCGAGAACGCCGCCACTGCCGCCGTCGCGGAGCTGAAGGGCGTCCCGGAACTCCTGCTGCCGTTCATCAAGAACCAGGTCAAGGTTGTCGAGCAGGACGGTGAATTCAAGGTGTTCGTGGTCGATGCCCAGGGTGACCAGCGTTACTCGGGCGTGACCGGCCAGCCCATGACCATCCGCGAGCTGGTCAGCGAAATGAAGGCCAACGAGAAGTATGGCCGCCTGTTCGAGTCGGAAGCCCCGGCGGGCGGCGGCATGCCTCCGCGTGGCGGTCAGACGCCTCCGCGCCAGCAGGGCAAGGTCCTGACGGCCAACGAAAAGATCGCCCAGGGCCTCGCCAAGGGTCAGTTCAAGGCGGGCCGCGGTCGGGCGTGACGGATCGGGGAGGCCCCCAAGTTTGGCCAGGGGGCTTCCCTTTTTCGCAACTTGGTACTATACTGACGTCACTTTTGGTTGTATAGCCAGAGGCGAAGGCCCACAGGAGTGATTCCGCGGGCCGCGACGGAACACCGGGTGATCCGGCACGGCTGAAAACCGCTTGAGTCATCAACTTCTGAAGGAGGGCCAATCATGGCTTCTGTTACCCTTGCCGAAAGCGCCAAGCTGGCCCAGGACGAACTGGTTGCTGGCGTGATCGAAAACATCATCACCGTCAACCGCATGTTTGACGTCCTGCCCTTCGATTCCATCGAAGGCAACAGCCTCGCGTACAACCGCGAGAACGTCCTTGGCGACGTCATCATGGCCGGTGTCGGCACGACCTTCTCCGGCGCCGGTGCTGGTAAGGGCGCTGCGACCTTCACCAAGGTCAACTCCAACCTCACCACCATCATGGGTGACGCCGAAGTGAACGGCCTGATCCAGGCTACCCGCTCCGGCGACGGCAACGACCAGACCGCTGTCCAGATCGCCTCCAAGGCGAAGTCCGCTGGCCGCAAGTACCAGGACCAGCTGATCAACGGCACCGGCGCGGGCAACGAGTTCGCTGGCTTGATCCAGCTGTATGCCGCCTCCCAGAAGGCGGACACCGGCGCGAACGGTTCCGCCCTCTCGTTCGACATCCTGGATGAGCTGATGGACCTCGTGGTGGACAAGGACGGCCAGGTGGACTACATCACCATGCATGCGCGTACCCTGCGCAGCTACAAGGCGCTGCTCCGCGCCCTGGGTGGTGCGTCCGTCAACGAAGTGGTCGAGCTGCCCAGCGGGGCGGAGGTCCCGGCCTACTCAGGCACCCCGATCTTCCGCAACGACTATATCCCGACCGACCAGACCAAGGGCACCAGCACGGGCTCCACCACGATCTTCGCTGGCACGTTCGATGACGGGAGCCGCACCCACGGCATCGCCGGTCTGACCGCGACCCAGGCCGCGGGCATCCAGGTTGTGGACGTGGGCGAGTCGGAGGACTCCGATGAGCACATCTGGCGCGTCAAGTGGTACTGTGGCCTGGCTCTGTTCAGTGAGAAGGGGCTTGCTGCCGCGGACGGCATCCTCGACTAAGGGCTCGCCCCTATCGGGGAGGGTTCTACCCCGCGCAGCACCCGAAGGGCGGGCCGGTCTGAGACTGGTCCGCCCTTTTGTTTGAACGCACTCAGGAGACGCTATCGTGCTTGCTTACCTCGTGACCCGGGATCGGACGAAATCCGGCCACCCCCTCGTCCATGGCGCTGCCGCCATGGACGTCTTCGCCGCCTCCGCGACCGCGGCCAAGCAAGCCGCTGCCGCCAAGTTCGATGGCGACGGCCTGGCCTGGCTCAACGATTCGACCGTGACCGAAATCACCGCCGGAGCCGACTGGAACGGCTGGACCTTCCGCGTGGCGATCCTCGGAGGCTTCGGCACCGGCGGAGACGAACCGCGCACCGTCGCTGTCGTGGGCGATGCGACCGACAACACCGTGGACGAAATCGCCGCGGCCCTCGTGACCGCGCTGAACGCCCTGGACGGGATCGCCAACGCCGCCTACAACGCGACCACGAACACCCTGACCGTCGCCGGTACGGCGGACGCCCTGGGCGACCAGAAGCTGGAAGTGTCGATCATCCCCCCGGGCGGTTCGGCCTCCATCGCCTCCCTCGTGGGCACGATCACGGACGGCGGAGTTGCCGCTGCCGACCTGACCGTGGTGCTCCCGGCGGACAACGCCGTGATCCCGAACGTCCTGGCCCCCGTCGCCCAGGTCTAACACCAACCCCGGAGAACTGTACAAATGTCCACCATCATTCAAACAACCTTCGTCCTGACCGGACCCCTGGCGGGCAAGACCGTCCGCCGGGGCAGTCAGCCCTACCCGTTCGACAAGGGCCGCTTGACCATCACCGCTCCGGCGGAGGAGGTCGCCCTGCACGCCCGCTTCCTCGAACGCAACTGGCAGGCTTACCCGGAAGGACACCCCGCACTGAAGGAGGTGCCCGATGGCCAGCGTGATCTTCAAGAAGGCTCCCAGCCGGACGGCCAACAGCCGGTACACAGCGACGTTCAGCCCAACGGGGGCGGGACTGAAGCCGGTGACGCGGCACCTGTCAGCGGCGGAGGTGTCGAAGCCGAAGCCGGGCAAGCCGGGGGCGTACCCGATGGGGACGGACAACCGGCGGTCCTGACCGATCCGGCGAAGGAGCCGACCGTGGAGCTGAACACCAAGCTCCAGAAGGCGGTCCTGGGCCTGGACCCGGCGGACGACACCCACTGGACCAAGGACGGAAAGCCCGCGATGACCGCCGTGGAGAAGCTGTATGGCTCTGCCGGCATCACCCGCGCTGACGTGGAAGCCGTCGCCCCGGGTCATACCCGCGACAAGGCGAAGGCCGCTCAGTAACCCAACCAACTCCGAAGGAGAAACATCATGGCGAAATCCGGCACCACCAAGGCAACCGCCTCGAAGATGGTCAATGCCTCGAAGTCTGGCGTGCGTCACGGCCAGAACTCGAAGAACGTGGTCATGGGCGGAAAGTCCGCTCCGGCCCCTTCCGGTCCCACCGCCCCGATCAAGGGCATGGACAAGGGCGGGGTCTGACCCATGTTCGGCTTCCCCTCCTCCAAGGTCTGGGCCGCGGCGGGCGTCCTGCTCGCCGTCGCCTTGATCGCCTTCGCGGGCTACGGCTACGGCTACGGCTCCGGGAAGGCGGACGCGACCGCGGAGGCGGCGGAGGCCATGGACAAATACAAGGAGGAGGTCCGCGCCCGGGAACGGGAGCAGGAACGCCTCCTGGCTGAGGCCAACGACAAGAACCGTGAACAGGAGAAAGCCCATGAACAGCGTGTCGCAGACCTCCGGGCGGAGTTCGCCCAACAGCAAGCGGACGCCCGGGCGCGGGATGAGCGCACTATTGCTGATCTGCGGTCTGGCAATCAGCGGCTGCGCCTCCAAGTCTCCTCTTGTAGTGCGGCCCGATCCGGTGCGGCTGAGTCCGCCCCCGGCGGAGCTGATGGAGCCGGAACAGCCGAACTTGCGCCAGAGACTTCAGCAGCTCTCTGGGGAATCGCCGCAGACGGCGACCGGGCCATCAGGAAACTGACCGCCCTTCAGGCTTGGGCGCGGTCCGCCGTCCAGCTGTGTACCCTACCGCAACCGGAGAACCAACAATGAACATCGCCGTCACCCGCTTCCTCGCCCGACTGCGCAAGCGCCTCGCCCCCTTCCTGGACCTCACGGCCTGGGTCCTGCTCATCGCCAGCATCGTCCCGTTGCTGCTGATCGACCCGGCCATGGTCGTGACCCTCGCGCAGTGGACAGCGTTTGCCCTCGCGCTGGCAGGGATCACCGTTGTGATCACCCGTGTGGTACTACCCCAGGTGGACCTGTCGGAATGGCTCGCGCATGCCCGGGAGGGCTCCGTGGCCGGGGGCCTCGTGGTCCTCGCCGTCGCCCTGACCATCTGCTTCACCTTCTTGGGATTGGTGCTATGGGCAAAAGCCTGATTCACTTCGCCTTCGCGGTCCTCTGCTGGGCCTTCGGCTCCGTCGCCCTCGCCCAGGACGCCCGCACCTTCGTCCCTTCGGGGGCGAAGGTGTACGCGCCAGTGCTGGTCGAGAAGCAGGAGGCGGTCTGGCCGCAAGCCCCGGAGCCCTGGACCCTCGCCGGTCTGGTGGAGCAGGAAAGCTGTATCAGCCTGACGCACTCCCGCTGCTGGAACCCGCGGGCGGAGCTGCGCACCCATCGTGAATACGGCTTCGGCTTCGGTCAGGTCACGGTCGCCTATCGCCCGGACGGCTCCGAACGCATGAACGTGTTCAACGAACTGCGCAACACCCACGCCTCCCTCCGCGACTGGACCTGGGAGAACCGCTATGACCCGGGCTTCCAGCTCACGGCCATCGTGGAAATGAACCGGAGCCTGTGGCGGAGGATCGCCGCGAACCCGGGCGCGACGGTCACGGACCAGTGGGCCTTCGTCCTGTCCAGCTACAACGGCGGGGCGGCGGGCGTCCTACAGGATCGCCGCCTGTGCTCGAACACCCGCGGATGCGACCCGGCCCGTTGGTTTGGGCACGTAGAACGCACCAGCCTCAAGTCCCGCGTCCCTCAGCCCGGGTACGGGAACCGGAGCTGGTATGAGATCAACCGGAGCCACGTGCGGAACGTCCTGACGATCCGCCGGGCCAAATATCAAGCCTTCTGGAGGACGTGATGGCCTTGATCGTCCAAGACAACACCGGAGCCGTCGCCGGGGCGAACGCCTACATCAGTGTGGCGGAGTTCAAGACCTACCACACTGACCGGGGCAACTCCTTCGCGGGCTCCACGGACCCTCAGATTGAGGCCGCGGTCATCCGCGCAACCGACTACCTTGACCAGCGGTTCAACTTCGTGGGCAAGAAGCGGCTGGGCCGCAACCAGACCACGGAATGGCCCCGGACGGACGCCCGGGACCGTGACCGCAGCTACGTCAACGGCATCCCGCCGGAGGTGAAGGAAGCCTGCTGTGAGTACGCCCTGCGTGCCCTCGCCGCGGAGCTGAACCCCGACCCGGAGCGGAACGCCTCGGGCGTGGCGGTCCTGTCGAAGTCGGAAGCGGTCGGACCCATCAGCGAGTCCGTCACCTTCGTGGGCGGGGCCGTGTTCCAGATGCCCAAATACCCGGCGGCGGACCAGAAGCTGGTCCGCGCGGGCCTTGTCCGCTCCGGCGGCACGTTGCTGCGGGGGTGATCCATGGCACGGTTTGACTCCGCTATCGCGCTGGCCAAGAAGCTGATCAAGAAGAACGGTCAGGCCGTGACCCTGCGCGGGTTCACCACCAACGCTGCGCCCGATCCGGCGAAGCCGTGGAAGCCCGGCGGGAACGTCCCGGCGGATCAACCGATTGAGGCGGTGTTCCTGGACTATGAGCAACGCTACATCGACGGCCAGACGATCCGCATGGGTGACCAGCGGGTGTTTATGCCCGCGGAGGGCCTGACGGCTCCGCCGGAGGTCGAAGGCTTGGTGCTGCGCAGCGCGGAGGTCTGGAAGGTCATCGCCGTGAAACCGCTGAACCCGAACGGGCAAGCGATCATGTATGAATTGCAGGTGCGCCAATGACCCTCCCGACCTTCGACAGCGCCCGCGACGAAATCCTTGGGCTGTTCAACACCAAGTGGACCACGGACACCCCGGCCCTCAACGGCGGGGCTCCGATCCGCGTGGAATGGCCCGGGGTGGACGCGGGCGATCCTCCGCCCGCGGACAAGCCCTATGCCCGGATCACGTTGCGCCACACGACTTCGCGGCAGGCGACCTTCGGACCCACCGGCGGTCGCCGCTTTACCCGTCCCGGACTGATCACGGTACAAGTTTTCACGCCCCTGTCGGGGGGACAAGGCTTGTCTCTTGCTGAAAAATGCGCGATAATTGCCCGGGACGCCTTCGAGGGGCGAGGCACCGCGAGTGGCATTTGGTTCCGCAACGCCCGGATTCAGGAGATTGGACCGGACGGGACGTGGTACCAGATGAACGTCCTGGTGGAATTTGTGTATGACGAACTGCGGTGAACCCCTCGCCCACTTGATATAAGGAGCTGAACATGGCCAACAAAATCGACTCCAACGTGACCGGCCTCCGGTACGCTGAGGAAACTGACATCAAGACCCTTCCGGGCTCGCCCGTTTGGCATCCTCTGGAGCCGAACAGCTACAACGACTTTGGTGGCCAAATCAGCACCATCGCCCGGAACCCCATCAACCCGTCTCGCCAGCGCAAGAAGGGCGTGACGACTGACCTGGACGCCTCCGGCGGTTTCGCCCAGGACATCACCCAGACCAACCTGACCCGGTTGCTGCAGGGCTTCTTCTTCGCGGACATCCGCGAGAAGCTGACCACGGCTCCGATGAACGGCGCGGCGGTGGTCCTGACCGGCGTGGTGGCCTCCACCGACACCTATGCTGCGGCCTCGGGCCTCGCTGGCTTCCTCGCGGGCGATCTGGTGCTGGCCTCGGGCTTCGCCCAAGCAGCGAACAACGGCCTGAAGCAGGTCGCCAGCTCCACCGCCGGAACCGTGGTGGTGGGGGACGGCCTCGTGGACGAAACCCCGGGCGCTGACGCCAAGCTCCAGAAGGTTGGTTTTCAGTTCGGCTCCGCGGAGATCAACGTGGACGTGTCGGGCAGCTACCCGCGCCTGGTTCGCGCCTCGGGCACGAAGGACCTGACGACCCTGGGCCTGATCCCGGGCGAGTGGGTGTTCATCGGCGGGGACGCGGCGGCGACCAAGTTCACCAACGCCGCCAACAACGGCTTCGCCCGCGTCCGCGCGGTCGCTGCCGCCTACATCGAGCTGGACAAGACCGCAGCCACGATGGTGACCGAAACCGGAACCGGCAAGACCCTCCGCCTGTTCTTCGGCAACGTCATCAAGAACGAGGCCGCAGCGAACCTGATCAAGCGCCGCAGCTACCAGCTGGAGCGTACCCTGGGCCAGGACGCCAACGGCACCATGTCGGAGTACCTGGTGGGCGCGGTCCCGAATGAGATGAGCCTCCAAATCCGTCAGGCCGACAAGGTCACGGCGGAGCTGGGTTTCATCGCGGTGGACAACGAGCAGCGCGACGGCTCCGTGGGCGTGAAGTCGGGCACCCGTCCCGACCTCGTGGAGGCTCCCGCCTTCAACACCTCCTCGGACTTCAGCCGGATCAAGATGCACCTGGTCACCGCCGGGAACGCGAACCCCAACCCGCTGTTCGCATTCCTCACGGAACTGACCCTGACCGTGAACAACAACGTCTCGCCCAACAAGGCGGTCGCTGTCCTCGGGGCCTTCGACGTGAGCGCGGGCACCTTCGCGGTGTCGGGTTCGGTCACCGCCTACTTCGCGGACATCGCCGCGGTTCAGGCGGTGCGCAACAACTCGGACGTGGCGCTGGACTTCGCCCTGGTGAAGAACAACGCTGGCATGGTCTGGGACATCCCGCTGATCGCGTTGGGCGACGGTCGCCTGAACGTGGAGCAGGACCAGCCCATCACCCTGCCCCTGTCCATCGAAGCGGCGGAAGGCTCGAACAAGCACACCCTCTTGTTCAATGAATTCCCTTACCTTCCGAACGCTGCTGACGTATAAGCAACCCGGGGCGGGCTCCGGCCCGCCCGAACCCTCTCAACCGCGGAGAAAACGAGAATGAGCCTGTACAAACTGTTCAAGACCAACGAGAACCTGGAAACCGATGGCATCTGGCTGGAATACGGTCAGACCGAAAAGGGCGAGCCGGTCCGCATCAAGATCGCGCGAGCCGGTGGTCACAACTCCTCCTTCTCGAAGGCCCTGGAGAAAGCCACCCGCCCCTATCGCAAGGCCATCCAGACCGGGATGCTGGACAACAAGACCGCCGACAAGCTGTACAAGGAGGTGTTCGCGGACACGGTGGTGCTGGACTGGATCAACGTGGAAGGGCCGGACGGCCAGCCGATGGAGTTCAAGCGCGAGAACGTCCTGAAGCTGTTCGAGGACCTGCCGGACCTGTTTGCGGACCTCCGCGAGCAGGCCAACAACGTGGCCCTGTTCCGGGAAGAAGTGCGGGAAGCCGACCTGGGAAACTCTGGGAAGTCCTCCACTACGGGTTCGAGCAAGGCCCCGTAGAACGGAAGATCATTGAGCAGTGTATGCGGTTCGGGATGCCGTTGCCCGACCGCATACAGAACGCCCCGGAGCTAAACCTTGGCTCAGAGCTATTCTACACGGGCTTTTTGGAGCTGACGTCATGTCGGCAAATAGGCATGGGCCTGGGTCCGATTCCGTTGTTGTCCATTCTGGAGTATTGTGTCATCAACGAAATCGACGGCGAGCAGCGGGAGGACTTCATTTGGTTCATCCAGCGGCTTGACTCGAAGTACCTTGAATGGAGTAAGGCCCGTGCCAAGTCTAAGTGATTTCAGCAGACGCATCACCCTCCGGGGCCGCAAGGTCGCGGAGGGTGCTGACGCGCTGACGCGCAAGGTCGCCCTCGCCGCAGACCAAGCCGTGGTCTCAGGGACGCCCGTGGACACGGGCCGCGCCCGCTCCAACTGGATCGCCGCCATTGGCGGTCCCGCCTCCTCCGTCATCGACGCCTATGCCCCGGGCGAGTCCGGGAGCACCGAAGCGGCGAACACCCAAGCTGCGCTGAATCAGGCCGAAGCCGTCATCAGCGGGTACACGGCGGGCGAGGAAATCCACATCACCAACAACCTGCCGTACATCCAGCGGCTGAATGACGGGTACTCCGCCCAGGCTCCGGCGAACTTCGTGGAGCAGGCGGTCATGGAGGCCGTTCAGGTTGTTCAATTTGGCCGTATTGTTGACGGCGATCCGGGGAGCTGACGATGGCCGAAGAACGCATTGACATAGTCATCACTGAGCGAGGTTCCCGGGTTGTTAAGCGCAACCTGGAGGACATCGGCGGGGGTGCTCGAAAGTCCGCTGATGGGGTGGAGTTCCTGAAGAAGGCCCTGGCGACCCTCGGGGCCGCGATCACCGCGGGCGAGCTGGTCCGACTTCTGGACACCTTCACCAACCTCCAGAACCGACTCCGGGCGACCGGCCTGGAGGCCCAGAACCTCACCGCGGTCTATCAGCAGCTGCTGGGCGTAGCCAACAGCACCCGCCAGTCCTTCGAGGGGACGGTGGAGACGTATGGACGATTGGCCAACAGCGCGAAGGACATGGGCCTGAGCCAGCAAGAGCTGATCGACTTCACGAAGTCGCTGAACCAGGCCATTGCCCTGTCGGGCGCGAGCGCGACGGAGGCCCAGGCGGGCATGATCCAGCTCGCCCAGGGTATGGCCTCGGGCGTCCTCCGCGGCGATGAGCTGAACAGCGTCCTGGAACAGCTGCCGACCGTCGCAGACGTGATCGCCAAGCAGCTGAACGTCACCCGCGGCCAGCTCCGCAAGATGGGCGAGGACGGCAAGATCACCGCTGACATCATCTTCGACGCCTTCCAGAACGCCCGCGGCGAGCTGGAGGAGCGGTTTGGCAAGGCGGTTCCGACCATCGGCCAGTCCTTCCAGGTCCTGAAGAACAACGTCATTGACCTGGTGGGCCGCTTCGACCAAGCAACCGGGGCCAGTGAGGCCATTTCCCGGGCGCTGCGGTTCGTGAGCGAGAACCTGGACACCATCGCCAAGGTCGCCGTGTCCGCGGCGGCGGGGCTCGCCCTCGTGGGCGGGGCCACGAGGGCGATCAACCTGGCCCGGAACGCGGTGCTAGCGCTGAATGCCGCTGTCGCCACCAACCCAATCGGCTTCCTCCTCGTGGGGCTCACCTCCGCGATCACCGCGCTGACCTTGTTCCGCGACCAGATCAACCTGGGGGCGGACGAGGTCACGACCCTGGGCGATATGATGCGTGTCCTCGGGGAGACGGTCGGGGCAGTGTTCGGGGCGATCTGGCAGTGGGCCAAGGACACCTTCGGGCCGCTGATCCAGCTGATCCAGGACTGGGTGGGCGAGGTCGATGTCAGCATCATCGGCATCCTCCGCCTTGTGGCGAAGGGCGTGGACACATACATCGGGGCTTGGCGCGGAGCGATCATGGCCGTGGTCGCCCTGTTCAAGGGCCTTCCCGCGGCCCTCGGGGACCTGATGACCCGGGTGCTGAACGTGGTCCTGGACAAAATCGGCCGCTTCGTGAACGCCGCGGGCGAACTCCTGAGCACGGTGACGGAGTTCGTGGGCTTGGGCAAGATCGCCGCGTTGGACCTTCAGCTGACCAACGAGAACGAAGGGGCCGCGCGTCAGCTCGGGCAGGACATCGGTGCCGCCTTCAGCGAAGGCTTCCGCAACACCAACTACGCTCAGGACTTCCTGGAGCGGCTGACGACCCGCGCCCAGGAGATTGGGCGCGAGCGCGCGGCGGCGGGCAACGGTCCGGCGGCGGACCTGACCCAGAAGGGTCCGCGGGCTCAGATCGCGAACCCGGAGGCGGAAAAGGTCGCCAAGAAGCTGCGGGACGAGCTGGACCGCCTCATTGGCTCCTACGACCGCGCGTGGAAAGCCCAACAGGAGTACGCGGAAGGCATCCGCCTCCTTGAACAGGCTGAGCGGACCGGACTGATCACCGCGGAGCGCAAGAACGAGGTGATCCGGCTGATGCGGGAGCAGCTCAAGGACGCGATGGACCCACTGGGGGCCGTCAACCGCGAGCTGGACCGCGAGCGCGAGCTGCTGGGCATGACCGCAGATCAGCGTGAAATCGAGAACCAGGTGCGCCAGATTCAGCAGGACCTCCTCCAGCAGGGCATCATCCTGAATGAGCAGGAACTCCAGCAGCTCCGCGAGCGGCTGACCTTGCTCCAGGCCGATACCCGGATCATGGAGCAGCGCAACCAGGTCCTCCAGGCGGTCCAGGGCAACCAAAAGACCTTCATGGAACAGCTCGCCGCAATCAACTCCCTGATTGCGGACGGGTCGATCACGCGCGAGCAGGCCAACGCCTACCTTGTCGAGCAGAACCAGTCGCTGCTGGAGGGGACGATTGAAGCCCAGCAGGCGATGCTCACGAACTATGAGCAGACCCTGGCCCAAATCGACGCCCTGCGGCAGGCGGACCTGATCAGTGAGCAAACGGCGGTCCAACTGAAGGCCCGGGCGAACGCGGACCTGTACGCCAAGCAGTTGTCCGGGGCGCAGCAGTTCTTCGGCAACCTCGCCGGGCTGTCCCGCTCGAAGAACCGGGAGCTGGCGGCGATTGGTAAGGCGGCGGCGGTCACTCAGGCGACCATCGACGGCGTGCTGGCGGTCCAGAAGGCCCTCGCCTCCGCTCCGCCTCCGGCCAACTACGCCCTCGCCGCGGCGGCGGGCGTTGCGGCGGCGGCGAACGTGGCGAGCATCCTGAGCACCAACCTGGGCTTCCAGACCGGCGGCAGCTTCGTGGTGGGCGGCTCCGGCGGGCCTGACTCCCAAATGGTTGCCTTCCGGGCGACCCCGGGCGAGAAGGTGAGCGTGGCGCGGCCCGAACAGGTCCGCAAGGGCGACCCCTATGAGGGAAGCCCCCCGGCCCCGCCGCAGGTCAACGCCCGGATCATCAACGTGGTGGACCCGGCTATGCTGGGCGACTACCTGAGCACCCCGGAAGGCGAGGAGGTGATCATGAACGTGATGCGGCGGAACTCCGACACCGCCCGCGCTATCGTGAGCGGCTGATATGGCGAAAGTACAAACAAGCCTCGGTGAGCTCGCGCTGCTCCCGCTCCCGGCCCGCGTGCCGGTTCGGGAGCTGCTGGAGTGGAAAACGGACCTCATGACCTCCTTCAACGGGACGGAGAAGGCGATTCAGCTGCGGAATCATCCGCGGATGACTCTCACCTACCTCCTCCCGGAGACGGCGGCGGTCAAGCCTCGTGCCTACCTCGCCCAATACGGGGCGCTGGGGCGGCGCTGGGCAATCCCGCTCTGGTGCGAGGCCCAGCCCATCGGCGGCATCCTTCTCAACACCATCACGATCCAGTGTAACACGGAGCTGTACGACCTCCGGGCGGGCGGGCTCGCCCTCCTCTGGCAGAGCTATGACCGCTGGGAGCTGGTGGAGATTGAGGCCGTGGCCCCGGGCGAAATCACGCTGACGGACTACCCCGGGGCCTTCTCCGCCGCCTTCCTGGTGCCGGTGCGGGTCGGGCACATCGACGGCTCGCCCGAACGCAGTTCAAACGGCTATGAGGCTGAAACGTCCGTCCGGTTCGAGGTCGAGGACATCGAGGCGCTGGCGGAGGATGCCCCGGCGCAGTTTCTAGGACGTGACCTGTACCTAGAGCCAGGCATGATGTCCGCGAGCACCTACGGGCAGGAAATTACCACCCGCGTTGACCGCGTTGACTATGAACTCGGCAAAGTGGCGCGGCGGACGCCTTGGCGCTACAATAGGGACCTGCGACCGCGACACGTGGTGTGCGACGGCCCGGCGGAGGTCCGGGCTTTCCGCAACTGGCTTATGCGGCGCGCGGGCCGGTTCCGGCCCTACTGGAGCCCGACCTTTGAGAACGATCTGCGACACAAGTCCACCGGGACCGTCGCGGACAAACTCTTGGTGGAAGCCCGGGAAGGGCTCCTGGATTGGCTCCCGCTGCGCAACCATGTCGCAGTCCAGACCCTCGCCGGGGCCTGGCTCTGCCGGACGGTGACGGCGGCGGTGCCGCTCCCAGGGAATGCTTCGACCGTTGAACTGACCCTGGACACGGCTCTGAACGTCCCGGCCCAATCCATCGCCGCGGTCAGCTTCCTCGGGCTTCGCCGGTTGGACACTGATCGAGTAGAGTTGAACTGGTTGGGCAATAGCGTTCTGCGCTGTACGGTGAACACCCTGGAGATTCAACCATGAGTACAAAAGTTGAGATGTACAGATTTGTCGAGCAGGGGCTCAAGGACCCCTTCGACGGCAACCAAAACTTCTACTTCATCGTGGACAAGTCCGGGTCCATGAATGAACAGGGGTCGCCCGGGATGACCCGGTTCCAGGTCGCCAAGGATCAGCTGAAGCGGGTCCTGGACGAAATCGACCGGAAGCGGATTGAGAAGAACGTGGCTGTCCATATCGGCATGGCGGCCTTCTCCGGGACCGGGACCGTGACGATTGTCCGCCGGAACGTCTCCAGCTCCTCCATCGCGGACCTGAAGGCGTGGATTGATGGGCTGGTCGCTGAGGGCGGGACGCCCTATGACGCGCCCGTGGCCGCGGCGCGCAACTACTTCCTGACCCCGACCCCGGCGGACTTCCGCCAGTCCCTGTTCTTCATCACGGACGGGGTGCCGGAGCCCGCCAGCTCTGCCGCGAACGCGGCGAGCCTCGCGGCGGACATGATCACCCGCACCGGGGCCTTCTCGCCCGCCTCCGGGAATGAGGTGGACATCTATTGTATGTCCGTGGACCATTATGACACGACCTATCTTGGGCTGCTCGACAACACGCCCCGGGACGGCGTGCCGGTCCTCTCCTCCACGAACTCGGACGCCTTGTACAACGCCATCCTGAGCGCGGGGCCTACTGAGTCGGAGGTCTGGACCTTCACGAGCGGGGACGAGCCGGTGGACTACATGGGCGAGACGTACACGCCCGTGCCTATCGGTCGCAGCGAGGCGGAGACGAAGAACGAACTGAGCCGGGCGAACATCGAAGTCAAGGTGGACCTGGGCAACTCCATGGGACAACGCTGGCTCCACGACCACGTAGAGACGCTGGTCACACTGACGATCTTCGAGCGGGACGAGGACGATGAAATCAGCATCGTCTGGAAGGGCCGGTTGTCGGGCGTCAAGCCCACCATGAGCGAAATCATCCTCAACTTTGAGTCCGTGTTCACGTCGCTGCGCCGCCCCGGGCTCCGCGCCCGCTATCAGCGGAGCTGCCGCCACATGCTGTACTCCCGCGGTTGCGGGGTGAGTAAGGAAGCCTGGGCCGTCAAGGGCGTCCCGACCGCCATCAACGGCCTCGTGGTCACGGTCCCGGAGGCCGCGGCCTACCCCAACGGCTACTTCACCACGGGCATCCTCGAAGGCCCGGACGGGACGCTGCGCTTCATCACGAACCACGTGGGGAACCAGCTGACCCTCCTCCGTCCGTTCGAGTCGATGGCGAAGGCTTTGGCGCTTGACGGCTACGGGCTATCCTATGGCCAGTATTACGGCGGCGCGGCAGTGCGCATGTTCCCGGGGTGCGACCGGACCCGGGGGACCTGCCACGGGCGTTTCAATAACTTGATGAACTACGGCGGATTTGACTGGATACCCATTCGCAATCCGTTCGACGGTTCATCCATCGTGTAGAGGAGGCCAGACCATGGTTTGGTGGTACATCGCGGTCTTCGTGGTCGCGCTGGTGGTCAGCTACTCGCTGACGCCCAAGCCGCAGAACGCGAAGCCCGCGGGCCTGGGCGACTTCAAGGTGCCGACCGCGGAGGAGGGCCGGGAAATCCCGGTGCTGTTCGGGACCCGGGACATTGAAGGGCCGAACGTGGTGTGGTTCGGTGACTTGCGCACCGTGGCGATCAAGAAGAAGGGCGGCAAGAAATGACGGACGATAGCCAACTGATCATCCGAATGGATGACGTGCGAGCCGTCAAGATGTGCTCCCGCGGGGCGCGGGCCTTCTTCGAGCGACACGGGCTCAACTGGTCGGAGTTCCTGGCGAACGGGATCGCCGCGGACAAACTCGTGGCCACCGGCGATCCGATGGCCCTCCAAGTAGTGGAGGCGGCCCGTGGGCGGAAGCAGTAAGAAAGTCACCGTTGGATACAAATACTACTTGGGCATGCACATGATCCTGTGCCACGGTCCGGTGGATCGCATCCTGCGCATTCGAGTGGACGGGAAGGACGCCTGGTTGGGCGACCGCAACAGCGGCTCCATCTACGTGGACAACCCGGACCTGTTCGGCGGCGAAAGCCGGGAGGGCGGTATCCAGGGCACGGTGGACTTCGAGCCCGGCGGACCGGCCCAGGGGCAGAACAGCTACCTGCTCAGCAAGCTCGGGTCCCTGATTCCGGCCTACCGGGGCGTTGTCGGCGTGGTCCTCCGTCAGGTGTACCTCGGGCTGAACCCGTACCTGAAGAAGTGGGCATTCAGGGTCCAGCGCATTCATATGCGCCAGAGCGGCGCGGCTCAGTGGTACTACCCGAAGGCTGAAATCAAGGTCGCCTCGAACTTCAAGCAGCGCCAAATGTTCTTCTTCGCCCTGGACACGTCCGGGTCGATGGACACGGTGGTGTCGGGCGGCTTGACCCGTCTCCAGCTCGCCAAGACCCAGATGAAGGCGGTGCTGGACGCTATCGACCAACTGCGGATTGACTCCAAGGTCCAGGTGGACATCGCTGTCTGCGGCTGGAGCACGTCCACGACCCAGATGAGCCGCTTCAACGTCTCCTCCGCGGACATACAGGACCTCAAGAACTTTGTGGACGGCTTGTCCGCCTCGGGAGGGACCGACTTCAGCCAGCCCTACGGCAACGCGGTCAACTGGTTTCAGCCCGGCTCCGCGGACGGTCGCCGCCGGGCGATGTTCTTCATCACGGACGGCCTCCCGGAACCCGCCACCACGGTCGATCAGGCGCTGGCCGTCGCGGGTCCGATGATCCGCAAGGAGGGCGTCTGGGCGCAGAGCCCCGTGGACGTGTACGGCATCAGCATCGACCTCTCAAACACCTCCTACATCGCGTTGGTCGAGAACACGCCGCAGGACGGTATCCCGGTGGTTGACTCCGCGGAGTCCAACGCCCTGTACAACGCGGTGTTCTTCGCGGTGATGGGCGACAGCTCCGCCATGAACCCGGCCCACATCATCCGGGAGTGCCTGACCGACCCCGATTGGGGCATGGGCTACTCGGACGCGGAGGTGGATGACCAGTCCTTCATGGCCGCGGCGGACCAGCTCTACAACGAGCGGATGGGCATCAGCATCCTCTGGGACCGCCAGACCCCGATTGAGGACTTCATCGGGGAGATTGTGAAGCATATCGACGCGGCCCTGTACGTGGACCGCAAGACCGGCCTGTTCACTCTGAAGCTGATCCGCGGAGGATACAACAAGGACAACCTGCTTCACCTGAACGAAGACAATATTGACAAGATCGAGAACTTCACGCGCCCGGCCTTCGGGGAGCTGACGAACGCGGTCACGGTCAACTACTGGAACGTGAATACCGGGAGGGACGCGAGCGTGTCCGCCCAGGACATCGCGCTTCAGCAGATGCAGGGCGTCACTATCGGGACCACCATCCAGTACCCGGGATTTGTGGACCCCGCCATTGCCTCCCGGGTCGCGCAACGTGACCTCAAGGCCCTCTCCTCGCAGCGGGCCTCGTGTACCATCTACGCGGACCGGACGGCGAAGGACCTGACGATTGGCGACGTGTTCAAGCTGTCCTGGGCGGACTACAACCTCAGCGAGGTGGTGATGCGCGTCAACGGCATCGCCTATGGCGACGGACGGACGAACCGCATCAAAATCACCTGTACTGAGGACGTGTTCGACCTCCCGGAGACGGCGCTGGTCACGCCCGACCCGCCGCAATGGGAGGACCCGAACAGCGGCCCGACCCCGGTGGCTGATCAGATCGTGTACGAAATCCCGTACATCGAGCTGGTTCAACAGCAGGGGCAGGCGCAGACTGACCAGACCCTGGCCGCGGAGCCTGATCTGGGCTACGTGGGGGCGGCGGCGGGCCGTCCGAACGTGGCGAGCCTCAACGCCCGTCTCTACACGGCGGCGGGCCTGGGCGAAACCTTCGAGGAAGCCGGGGTGCTGGACTTCTGCCCCTACGCGAAGCTGTCCGCACCCGTTGGGCGATTCAACACTGAGTTCTCCATACAAGGCGGCGTGGACCTTGATCTGGTCGAGGTCCCGTCATGGGCCCAGATCGGGGAGGAGCTGGTGTGGATCGAGGCGCTGGACCCGGTGCTCAACACCGTGACGGTCCGCCGCGCGATCTATGACACGGTGCCCAAGGAGCACGGCGCGGGGTCCGTCATCTACTTCTGGGACGCCTTCCCGGCGGGCTCCCCCACGGAGTATGTCAACAGCGAGCAGGTCCGTGTCAAGCTGGCGACCGTCACGGGCTCCGGCCAGCTGGACATCGCCGCGGCCCCGGAAATGTCCCTGACGATAGAGGGACGCGCGGCCCGGCCCTACCGCCCGGCGAACCTCCGCATCAACGGCGAGCTGGACG
>DYKZ01000002.1:56274-81373 GCA_020722345.1 Anaerolinea thermophila
TGATCCCGGGCCTCGTTCCGCGCAACCCGTAACAGGAGAACAACATGGCATCGAAGACTGAACCGCGCTCGGGCTTTGCCTGGGGCTGGACGTATGGTGAGAACGGCTGGAACGCCGGCATGGACGCGAACCTGCTGCGCATGGGACGCTTCGGCTTTCACCTGTCCGTGAAGGACCGCGACCTCACCGCACCTCCAGGCGCACCAGCAGAAGGCGACACCTACATTGTCCCGACCGGCGCCACCGATGCCTGGCTGGGGTACGACGGAAACGTCGCCGTATGGGTTCCGGGCACGCCGGCCGGCTCCTGGGTATTCGCGCAACCGCGCATTGGCTGGGTCGCATACATCGAGGACGAGGAGAAGCTCTCCGCGTTCAAGGCAGGCGGCTGGTCAGCGGGAGTGGCGCTCTAGCCCCCTGCGACCTTCATGGCGGTAGTGAGGGCGGTGTTGATCGTCGAGAAGATTTCGATTAGGATCCAGGCGACCGCACCGCCAATCACGAGCGCAGGCAGGGATCTTGATAAAGAGGCGCATTGTCGTTCTCCCGCTCAATGTTGATATGAATGTCCACACGCGACGGTGACGTACCGACCCGCGCATCTACGGCCCGCATGTCCTCGCGCACGTCAGCGCGATACAGGTCATAACACTTCCTCTGAAACTCCTCCCGCTTGGCGAGTTCGGTCACCGCATACGCGACGTCCAGCTTGCACCGCGACACCGCCTCCGCCCCGCTTGCGCCGGCTTGCCCGTAGGCAGCAAGGTTCGGGCCGTCCGCTGTCATGCGGGTAGCTGGGTCGCTGTTGAACCAGGCTGCGGTGCAGCGCCAGTCACAGGCCTGCGCAGCGTTAGCGCTCAGCAGTAGCGAGATCAGCGCGACGCTGGCCTTCATAGCACACCTCCGCATAGATTTCATCATAGTCGGGCCAGATGCCCTCGTGGACGTTCTTGCAGTATGCACGCTCCTCCAGGACTGCGTCTTCGTAGTCCATGGACCCGACGACACCGGCCACAAGAACAAAGGCCAAACCGGCGCAGATTCGATAGAAATTGTCTTTGGTACGTCTGCGCATTGCGCTCTCCTTATTGAACTATGCTGCGGGCCCCGCTTTCGGGGGTACAGGCCGCGATCGGTTAGTGGCCGGTATGGTTGCACTGGCCACCGCACGCCGCCGCGTAGCGCGGCCAAAACAGCTCGCGGTAAACGCCGGCAGCGGTGTCGAAGTGTTGCGCAATGCCTTCCACGTCATGAACGAGATCCTCGTCGGTAGCGATCAGCAGTGCGTCCAGCTGAAGAGGGTGCATCATGTGCGCGTGTTTCACCTTCATGAACAACAGGTGCTCGCCATGCGTGGTCATCGGAACCAGACGGCGGTAACGCAGCACGATCTCCTCGATGAGGGTCTCTTCCATATCAACTCTCCAATATCGACTTGCGGCATGGTGTAACTGTAGGACACCTCATGAGCAGATGCAAGCAATAAAAACGGGCTTGCCGATATTTCTTTCAATCGACAAGCCCGTCCTGTCAGGCGCAGCCTATCAAGCCCGTTTTCCACAAAACTGCCCACAACCTTTGTGCTACCGCAGAAGGTGTAACAGTTCATGTGGCGTACCCTATCACCTCGAGGATCTTTCGAGCTTCCTCTTCGTACCACTCGAAATCTACGTCGGTCGGGAATTCACTCGGCAGGTCCATGAGGGGCTTCGCTCCCTCAGATCGGGGCACCTTGTTCCCGTTCGTCGCGTACACGATCTCACCCGCTACGCCCTGCGCGTAATACCAGCGGATCGACTTGCCCAGGAACTCTGTTAGCCCAGGCTTCGACAGTTCGTCCCAGGCTACCTTATACGCACGATCGGTCGCCATGGCAGTGCGCCCCAGCTTGTCTTCACCCCTGACCCAGCTACCGGAAGAAAACGGAACGAACCCAGCCATCCTCAGAAGTTCTTCTTGTGATGTGTGCGCGGGCGGAGGAATACGCTCCCACACCTTCACCGCGCCACCCTTGACGCTGCGCACGCTAACGAACTTCGTGATGTCACGGCACTGGCGAATCGTTGTGGTGATCGGCACGCCCTTCGTTAGTAGCGCCTCCACAGCCTCGACGCAGATCGTATTCGTCGGGTTCTTGTGCAACCGTTCGGCCATGTTCTTCTTGCTGGCCCACGGGTTGGCATAGGCGCCTTTGCACTTCGTTCCGTCAGGTTCGTTCAGCCAGGCCTTAGTCTCCTTATCTTGCTTCTGCTTGACTGCGATGTAGTTATTCACGTCGCGACTGTACAGAGCGAGGTAACGGGACTCTTCAGTCTGGAAGCCCGTGTCCTTTTCCCATTGCGCCACGATGCCATCCATCACGCCTTGCATGTTGCGCGGGCACTTGATCACTATGCCGTCGGTGTTGGCGCTGACCACATGGATGCCGGCTATCTCCAGGCGCTCAATCAACATCAGCAGGCTCAGCTGACCCGTCACTGTCACCTGAATCAGCAGGTCAGGCGAGTACAGGATCGAATACTTGCTGCCCAGCTTGCCGAACGACCCGTTGATCGTGATCTTGAGGGAGTCCGCGGTCACCTTGTCCCCGCGCGCCTTGGCTGCAATGCGCCGGTCAACGATGTTCTTATAGATGTGCAGAAACACCGGGCCCAGGTGATGCGGGTACAGACCGAGGTTCAAGATGATGAACGGGTAGTACGATGTCACGTCTTTGTCGATCAGGAGGTACTGGTCGTCGCTGACGTGCGCTGCGGTGCTTTCGCTTGAGTGTAGACCGCCGATGCCCATGCGGTACACCGACCCGTTGATATCCAACTTTAGCGCCTTGATCTCTTCCGGCATCCCGATGGATCCCGTGTCGTCAACGATGAAGTTGGCGTTCGCTACCACACCGAGCGCCCAATTGAGGAGTTCGGACTGGTACTTGATGAATTGGGGCACGCGGTAGCGGTACATCGTGCCCACCTCAATGATGGGCTTCTCCGGGCGCTTACCCGTGCGGCGCAGGTATTCCTCCGCAATCACCGCTTCAGCGATCTGTGCGTCTGACTTGCTACGCAGGTCCACCCCGATCTCGTTCGAGAGAGTAGTACGGAGGTCCAGGTGCTCGCGTAGGCACTCATGGAGGAACCCTGTGCTCGTCAAGTCGCTGTTGAGGTTGTACCAGCGAACGATCGCACGCTGTTCGGGTGTCAGAATAGTGTCAGGGTGGAACGGCAGATCCTGCATACGCGGAACGTGCAGCCTACCGCCGTAGATCTTCAGGCTGGCGCGTAGCGGAGCGACTTCGATCAGGTCGATGTGGTCAACCTTCAGCGCCTTCACCTTGTACTGTTTCAGCACGTCTTGCCCTCGCCAACCCTCCAGAACGATCTGGTTCGTTGCATGCTTCAGCAATGACATAGGCTTGCCGGCGAGTGCAAGATAGGTGATTGGCAAGTCGTACGAGAGCGAGTTGAACCCAACGGTCAGGAAGTTCTGCAAGGCCCATCCCAGCGTGTTGATGTCGAGTGGGTGTTCCTCGTACATCTCGAAGAATGCGACCTTGCCGGTCGTCAGCGAGCGGAACGATGCCAGGAAGTAGTTCTCATAACACTCGATGTCGAACAGCATGCGGTCGCGTGCCATTGCAGCCTGCACCATCTCCGCCTGCGTCATCACCCCGATGGGCATGCGCAGCGCTTCTTCTAGCCCTGGCAGATAGTCAGGGCGGAGCCATACAGGGTCCGGCGGGGTCCGCTTTGCCTTTTCGGCCTTCTCTTTGGGCGGTGGCGGTCTGTCTTCCCAGAACAGACCAAGAGCATCTGAACGCATTGACTTTCCTCAAATAAAGGCCATTAAGCGGGCCGTGGCGCTGTGGTGTATAGCTTACAGGCGCATGCCTATGATTGCACCCCGCAGGCGATCCCCGAAGAAGATGCAGGGGTTCGGGTACGCAGCGAAGTCGATCTTGTGACACACACCTTTCAGCAGCTTGAGCATCTCAATCTGATAGATGCCTTCAACCTGAAACCCGGGCATATCGTACGAAGCACCGATGCCCTCTTCCATGTGGGTCTTGACCGCTTCCCCGTGGAAGAACACCCGGCCCAGCTTATCTGCAAAGGGCTTGATCACCTCGAGACCGTCGAAAATACGCTCGTCGATGGCCACAGGTGCGCACTCACGGTCCAGCACGCGGGACAGGTCAGGCCAGCTGGTGCTATAGAGCTGGCTGCGGATCCAGCGGCCGTCGGTATAGTGGAAGGTGATGCTCCCTTCGGTGAGCTGCGCATGCGTGGGCGCTTCGTTGATGCGGAGCATTTCGCGGATTGCTTGGAACGGAATGTTGGCGGTGAATGGGATCTGCGCGCCGACCCAATACTCCACGAGGCACACGTTGTTCGTCGCGAAGGCCGACTGCCCACGGAGCAGAATACCATTCGTCCACGGACGCGAGGCGTCATCGCCCACGAACGGTGACAGCGTCTTGAACGCCTTGAGAATCTGCTCGCCGTCAAAATCGACTTCCTGCCCCTCGGGTAGTACGTGAGCGGTCTCACCCTCGATGCAGTCCACGAACGCCTTGAACTTGCCGCTCTGAATTCTGAGCTTTCCCGCAGGCGTCATGCTTAGCGTGACGGTGTCATCACAATTGCTGATCGCTTGCACCAGCGGGCCCGCTTTCGGTTTGCAGTTGATATCGAACGGGATGGGGCTGCACAGCGCCAGCGTGCCGTTATACGAGCGCACGGTTCCGTCTTCGATTGCAAAGTGCGTCATCGCGGGGACGAAATCTTTCTTCGCCACCGCGCCCTGTACGAATTTGAGTTCTTTAAGCATCAGAAAAGCTCCTGGACACGGGCCTTGAACTTCTCGGAGTTCGCAGCGTTGATCATAGTGTTGATAACACCGAATGCCCAGAGGTTGTACGCGGCACGCGATTCGTACACAGACGACAGGCGCTCATAGGTGAAGCCCTGTTCCTCGAGCATCTGCAGAACGTAGTCCTGCTCCTGCTGCGTCAGTGTGGTTACGTGCTGCCCCGCGTCATGCCTGCTGGGGGACTTCTCGGACACGCTTATGGGCCCGTGCTTCGGTGTAACAATGCTACCGAACGCAGCAGACTGAATCCAGGAGGACGAGTCACAGGAATACCACGGATAGCGCTCCATGATAGGAATGGAGGTGATGCCGAACCCGTGAACCTTGATGCGTGCGTTCCCGCTACCGTCGGTCAGGTAGCGATCCCACATGCGGTCCAGCCAGATGCAGAGCTGTTTCGTGGAGCTGCCCACCATGCCGCCCAGCGTGATATATTCGTAGTTGGCGACGTACCATTCCAGATAACGCTCATCCTCACCAGCGTGGAAGCATGGCAGCGGCTTCGCCCCGCGTTGCTCCATCTCGAGTTGATTGCGCCACGTCTGTAGCGGGTCACCGATGCCGTCCAGCACAGACGCCATCATGACACCATCCTCAACCCGGATGATGTCTCGGTTGCGATTGATATAGTCGCAATACTCAGCCACGCTGATGTCCACTCCCAGCGTGTACGCAGAGAACGCACCGGAGTCGAGGAACACTTTAGCACCATCGCGACGCATGTCATCGACGTATTTCTGTTTCCCGACGTAGTGATACGATTCGAGAATGTGCGGCAGGTTCTTACAGATGTTCTGCTCGTGTTCAGTCAGCTTGGCGTGTCGGGTTTGCCCCGGCATGTAGCCGTTCGTATAAACGGCCGCCATGAATATATTCATGAGACCTCCGTAATAACGGGACATCGATAATGTCCCGTTATTGTAGCAGAACTAGCGGTTACTGGGCAAGCCGAAGAAACTCGGCACGGGTGTCGGGCTCATCGCGCATGGCACCGCGCAGCGCGGTCGTGATGGTGTGGTGCCCTTGCTGGCAGATGCCCCGGGACTCCATGCACATATGGCGGGCCTTGATAACCACACCGACGCCCTTCGCTCCGAGGTGCTCGAACAGCGCGTCCGCGATCTGGTCGGTCAGGCGTTCCTGCACTTGCAGGCGCCGCGCAAACATATCCGCCAGGCGCGACAGCTTGCTCAGACCGACGATCTTTCCGTTCGGGATGTAGCTGATGGTCGCGGTGCCGAAGATGGGAGCCAGATGGTGCTCGCAGTGTGAGTAGATGGGGATGTCTTTGACCGTCACCATCTGGTCATGCTTCTCGGCACCGTCTTCGAACACCTTGAGCAGCTCTTTCGGATCCTTACCGTAGCCGCCGCACCAGTGGCGCCACGCCTTCGCTACGCGCTTGGGCGTCTCCAGCAGACCGCCGCGCGATGGGTCGTCGCCGACGTATTCCAGCAGACGCACGATGTGATCCTCGATACCAGCCTCGGCAGTCTCCTCCCACGGGAACACGACCCAGCGGTCGCGAAACTCGGGTTCGGACTTCTTGTCGATCAGTGCGAAGAACGGCTTGCCCGGATGCTCGTCGCACCAGCGTTCCATCGTGCTGCCGCTGTCGATCAGATCGTCCAGGAAAAAGTCCGCCTCGGCAGGGTTCTCGGTCAGCACCATACCGTCGAGGCAGGCGACTACAGCCAGCGCAGCGCTGACACCGCCACGGGGTATGGGGTAAGCCACCAGCCCCGCGATCTGCCCCGCTACGCGGGCGCTGTTGATCTGCTGGGCCGTGCGCTTGGCCAGCGTGTTGAGTTCACCGATACTGAGTTTCTTCATTTGGGTCACCTTATGCGTGGAAAGAGGCGGAGCACTTGCGCGTCTCTTCGACATCGCAGTGGACGAGCTTGATGCCGGTGCCCTGGAGCTGCTGCGGCCCCACGACTTCGACGAGGTATCGCGCGATGTTCTCGGCCGTCGGGTTGAACGGCACGATGACAATCGTGGGGTCGATGCTGGGCAGAACCTTTGCCCAAGGATCGTTCTCCCAGATGAGCGTCTTGTGATCCCACTCGTCTTCGAGCCACATGCACAGGCGTGACTTGATGTCGTTGAAGTCAATTACCCGACCGATGCTGTCCAGCTTTTCTGCCTCGCAGGTAAAGTGAACTCGATAATTGTGACCGTGCAGGTGCGCGCACTTGGACTCGTGTTGGAAAACACGGTGGCCGCAGCTGATGTCATGATAGCGCTTGGCTTGCCAGGGCATGTGGTTACTCCTTTTCGTTTGCGTAAGTGATGACCTCTTCGAGGCCGTTGATTTCGAAAGCTGTCCGCCTCATGTAGCACGGTCCGCAGGTGCCGCAGTGCTGCTCGCCTGCGCGGTAACAGCTCCACGTCTTGTCCAGCGGCGCGCCGAGTTGATGACCCAGCGCGACAATCTCGTGCTTCATCAGGTTGCCCACCGGCATGATCACTTCCAGGCGCTTTCCGTCACCTACGGCGAAAGGGAGCAGGTCGTTGAACTTGGCGATGAACTCGGGTTCGTTGTCAGGGTAGGCACCAGCTTCCTCCAGGTTGTTCCCGAGGATGAGGGTGTTGAAGCCCTTAGCTTCCGCCATTGCCGTGGCATGCGCCAGCATGACAAGGTTTCGAGCGGGAACCCATTCGTGAGCGAACTCCGCCCCCTCTTCGCCTCCTGCGATTTTGCTGTCGGCCTGGAGCAGAGGAGAGTCGGTCGGTTCGTAGACGTCCAGATGCCGTATCCACAGACCGACACCGAGTTCCGCTGCCACCTTCCGGATGGCGGATACCTCCGGCCCTTCTGCGCGGCTGCCATAGCGGAAATGAACCAGCGTAACGTCGAACCCGCTGCGAATAGCCCACGTGGCGGCGACCACGCTATCCAGGCCCCCGCTGCAGACGACCAGCGCCCTTCGCTTGGCGTCTTCCTGACGCAAGGTGTCCCCACGAATCTCGAGGTCTTCTCCGTAGTAGAAGCTCAGCATCGAATAGGGTTCGACCATGCGCGGGGTCATGTTGTCGGGGAAGTAATGCCGAGCGCTGGCAAAGAACACGCCTACACCGGTTCTCACGAACCAGATCGGACGGTAGTTCGCTGCCACCAGAAGGTGATTCGGTTGCGCGCTGTGCGCCCCCAGGATAGCGAAGCTGCCTTTCAGGCGCTTGACGGCTGCCAGGAAGTGCTGCGCGACACGGTAGGGGTTCTGAGCGTCCACAGGTGCGTCCAGCGTCTCAGCGATCGCAGCGCTGTCGATGCGGGTCTCGACGGTGTGCGTGCGCAGATCCTTGTCGTTGGCGATGGTGCCGTTGTGAACGATGGACCAGCTTCCGGAGGTGTAGGGTTGCTGATCGGATGCCCGCTTCTCCGCGACGTATTCAGTCGTCGGTTCGGCGCGCAGATTGCTAATGAAGGTGGCGGCCTCGACGTCCTTGCGGAAGAACTCCCGGTCGCGCCAGTCCGCACCGTCAGCGCGGCGGGTGTCGCGTTCGTCCAGGTCGACGGAACCGCTGTTGATCATGAAGCCGCGCCCGTCACGCCCGCGCTCATGACTTGCGCGGATGATATAGTTCAGCAGGCTGTTGGCCTCCTCGCGACGCTCAGGTGTGGTCAGCCCCCATACGAGGGCCCCGATAATTGCGCACATACGATCACTCCATGTTGATGATTTTGTGGACCTGCAATTGCAGGATGTATCCGTGCGTCATGCAGGACTGGATCGCAGCGCGCAGATTCAGTTCGTTGACGTGCGGGTCTTTGCTGTCCATCGGTTGCAGATAGACAGGACGTACCCATCCGACAGGCGGTCGGGCGACGTGAGGGTGGGCGCTGTGCTCCAGCGCACGCAGCGGCAGCCCATCTTCGGGGTGAACGCTGTCATGCGCCAGAACGTACTTGAAGCAACACGCGATCTCTGCAATGCGCGGATGCACCTTGCCTGCCTTCGGGCTGCACACGACATAGGCACCCGTTCGGATGTCGGTCATAGTGCTGAAGGGGTATTCGCAAGGTTGGAGGGTGCCGTTAGATTCGACTTGGACGTAATAACCCGCGTCGACCAGCACTGTCAGCAGGCGCGTGATGTCCTGCCTGAAGGGTTCGCCGCCAGTGATGACCACAAGTCCGGGTCTCCAGCGATCTTTGCGCATCATCTCGTTTACCTCGCTGAGGATGGCGTAGGGCTCCATCATGGCGCGGTTCGAGGTGTAGTCGGTGTCGCACCCTGGACATTGCAGGTTGCAACCTGCTAGGCGGACAAAGACCGCCGGGGTGCCACAGAAAGGGCCTTCGCCCTGAATGGTGAGAAAGATGCTGTGGACATCCAGCATCCCGTCGGAGCGCTTCACGCGCTTCTCGATCGGTTGTACGTTCATCAAAACCTCCGGGGTAGGTAGCAGCGGGGCGCCCGAAGGCGCCCCGTGCAGGTTTCCCGCTGGGCAATGCGCCCAGGGCGCTACAGTGTAGCAGGTTGTGGCTTACTCCGCAGCAGCGGCGCCGGCTTCGGCAGCGGGGGCGGCCTTGGGCGCTTCGATGCGACCGGAGATGCCGTGGAACTTGCGCCAGCGGGCGTATTCGGCGCGGACGTTCGTTTCGTTCAGGCCCTGGGCCTTCGCGATACCCATCGATTCGCCGATCGAAGCGGGGGCGCCGTTCTTGCCGCTGACCTGATCGAAGATCGCCCAGGCCTTGCCGCAGAGGGTGTCCGGCTTCGGGCGGCGGATGCCGTTCTGCTCGGGCATGCGGGCAGCTTCGCGAGCAGCCTTGGCTTCGGCTTTCGCCTTCTCCTTGGCTTCCTTGTCCGCCCGCTTCTTGGCCTCCTTGGCGGCCTTCTTCTGCGCCTTCTCGGCCTCCTTGGCGGCCTTGCGTTCGGCGGCTTCCTGCTCGCGCTTGGCCTTGGCTTCGGCCTTCGCGGCTTCCTTCGCAGCCTTCTCTTCGGCCTTCTTCTGCTCGGCAGCAGCCTTCTCAGCGGCGATCTGTTCAGCGGTCTTCTCGGTCATGGTATTTCTCCAGGTAGTGAAATGTGTCCGGTGGATGGACGGGTTGAACTGTAGCACGTCGTGAGCCCAGCGTGCAACCCGGAAATCGGATATCTTTAAGGAATCCTGGCCTTCTGCCAGTTTCCGAGTTCGTTGCTCGAGCTGGTGCGCTTCACGCCCTCCTCCTCCAGCGCGTCCATCATGCGCTTACGCAGCGCCAAGACGGTGCTTTTGTCGGTCGGCTTACCCGCTTCCTCCCACATGCTGTCAGCCCTGGCCCAGATCTTCTCGCGCACACCGCCCTGGCGAGGTGCGGTAGGGGTGCGCGGGGCGGCAGCGGGCCGCGCAGCACGCGATCCCGTGCTTGCCGCCGCTGGGGTACTGGCAGCAGTAGCGCGCGGCTGTGCGGGGCGCAGCCGTACCGCAGCGGCGATCACCTCTTCGTTGTCGCTGCGCGGGGCCTTCAGAGCTTCAGGCTCCCACAAGTCGCCCGACTTAGCCGGTCGAAGCGCGCCCTTGACGTACACGAAGGGTTCCTGATTATCCTGGTCGATGTAATCAGCCTGGAGGCGGGCTTCCCTCGGGTCCGCGTCAGTGTCCGGCAGTCGCTCAGCCAACTCCTGGAGAATGGCTCGCAATGCGTCTCCGCCATAGGCGGTGTGGTCAACTCCCGTCGTGTTCCGGTACAGCAATCGCAGTTCCAGGTCCGTGAAGTCCTTGAGGAAATGCGAGTAGTCAATCGGAGTCACCAGCAGGCTCACGTGAGGAGCCTCGATCCAGGACACGTTCGAGACGGTTGAATAATCCGGGTGCTTGTGCAGGAACCGCATATTATCGCGGTCAATGCTGACGTACATGATTCGCTCCACACTTCGAAAATTCTTGGGCGCTGCCCCCCCCCGTGAACTTAGGCAGCGGCTTCGAGGCGGCATTCGCCGGCGCGCTTGATTTGTTCGCCGGCGCGCTTGATTTGTTCGCCGAGCCCTACAGCCCAGCGGAACAGTAGCAGAAGGGCGAGAACGATCACAAGCAGAACAAGGATCAGACGCATGATAAACTCCTCCAGAGGTAGGACGAGCGCCCGGCGGGACAGACCGGGCGCGTCGTGCGGCTTACTGGCGACCGCGGATGCCGTTGAACTTCCTCCACTGGTAGAACTCGATAGAGGCATTGTTCGGATTCCAGCCGTTGGCTTCAGCCAGGGCCTTGACGTCCTTGGCAGTCGGGGTCTTACCCTCGGCCACCGCAGCGTCCAGCGCGTCCCACACGGCGCGGCACATACCGCCCACAGACGGACGCTTCACGCCGTTGCGCTCTTCACGATCCTTCTCGATCTTCATGCCGTTGCTGGTGCGCTTGGCAACGGCGGGAGCGCGCTCCTCTTCCTTCTTGGTGTTGGCACCCGTCATTTGGCGAACCATCGCTGCCAGGCCGCTCGGAGCCGAGGTCTCGGAGGCCTCAGCGGCAGGGGCTTCCGCGGCGGGCGCTTCCTGGGTGACCACGTTGGCGGTGTCTTCGGTGTGGGCAGCGGCGGGAGCGGCTTCCTCTTCCTTGGCCTTCAGCGCGGCACGCATGCCGTCGTTATTCAGCTTGCCGTAGCTGATGCCGGCTTCGCGGCAGGCCTTGCGCAGCTCTTCTTTACCCATCGTGTCGAACTTGCTCATGTTGTTTCTCCTAGAGGTTGATGGTCTTCCGACCGTTGTTAGATGCACCGTTACATCCATGAACGTAACTATAGACGAACTGGACCAAGATGCAAGCCTTTTATCGGGCTTGCCCGTAAAAGTTTTTAATCGACATCCACTTGTTCATAGACGGTTCAGAATGGGACGTCATCGTCCATGTCGTCATAGCTAGGTGCCTGCTGTTGTGGCGCCTGATTGCGCTCCGGTGCGCTGTGGTGTGTCTGCACCGTAGGCCCTTCGTACGAGTCTGACGGTTCTTCCTTGCCAAACGCAGTCCCGTCGAAGCACGTTGCCAGGATCTCCGGATACTTCTTGTTGATCCAGACTCGGAGGTGCGTGGGAGCGCGTGCGCTGTCAACACGGTCGAGCGCCTCTGCCGTAGTAGTGGGCGCGGGCTCATTGCTGCGCGCACGCCACCAGTCACGTGCCTTCTTGCCGGCATAGTTCACATGCTCGAAGCACACGAACTCCTCGAAAGATCTGTACCCGCAATAATAGCTCACCTTCATCATAGGAGGCCTGCCTTCCTTGCGGTGCTCAATGAAAGTGATGTGATCCACCTTGAACACCTCGACGACAGGAATGTCACCCTTGATCAATTCCGCAGTGCTGGCGCCTTGCTTCAGCTTCGTCTCGAACTTGAATTCGTGCTTGCACGCACTGCCGTCTTTCATGACGCCGTTGCACCAGCGTAGGCTGGCATGCACCCATGTTGAGCACACCGGACATTCCTTGACGGGTGCATCCCCGCCTTTCTCACCTTTGCGACGCGGAACGACAGGGTCGTTGATGGGTCCAAGCCTGCGAGTGTTGTTTGCGAAGTCCAACACCAGGCAGTTCTCCTTCCCGGTGGCGGGACTTGGGCGCGTACCGCGTCCCAACATCTGCACCCACAACACCGCTGACGCTGTAGGGCGCAGGCACAGAATCAGGTCGATGGCAGGGAAGTCGAAGCCTGTGGTCAAGACATTGTTGTTCACCGCTGCGCGATAGTATCCCGCCTTGAACTTCGCAATGGCGTCATCTCGTTCCTTGTCGGTCATCTTGGAATGGATGGCGACCGTCGGGATGCCCATGTCGTTCATGATCTCGGCGGTGTGGATTGCATGTTCCACACCGGCCGCAAACACGAGCCAGTGATTCCTGTTGTGCCCTAGCTCTAAGGCTTCTCGGACCGCTGCGATTGTGACATCAGTCTTGTCGACTGCGTTTTGCAGCTCTCTGGTGATGAACTCGCCACCTCGCATGTGGACGCCATCAACGTCCAATTTCGTCACGGTACTCTTTGGCACCAGCGGAGAGAGGAATCCCTCAGCGATCAACCGATTGAACGCCTCGATGCCGGTGATGTCGAAACAGATGTCCGTGAAAATTCCGGGCACCTCTTCACCCTTGTCGTTCTTGACAGGGTCTGTGATCTTGCCGTGTCCTAAGCGCCACGGGGTAGCGGTAAGACCGATCACTTTCAAGTTCGGATTGATGCTCAGCAGTCCCGCAAGGAACTTCTGATACATAGTCGCTTCGCTCGGGCCTACAAGATGCGCCTCGTCGATGATCACGAGGTCGATGTGCCCAAACATGGCCCACTTCTTTGCGACCGAAGCAATGCCAGCGAAGGTGATAGGCGCATGCACATCACGACGGTTCAGCCCTGCGCTGTACACACCAGCAGGCGCGAACGCCCACATGCCCATCAGCTTCTCATAGTTCTGCTGAATCAGCTCCTTGACGTGCGTCAAGATCATGACGCGCTGGTTCGGGTAGTACCGGAACACAGACTCGAGGAACATCGCAATGACGACGCTCTTACCCGTACCCGTCGGCATTGCGACGACGGGGTTCCCGGACTTCGTTCCGAAGTAGTTATAGATCGAGCTGACCGCTTCGATCTGATAAGAGCGGCCTTGGATCATCCGAAGACCTTCCGTGCAGTGTAATCCTTGCACCCGACGAGCTGGGTCTCCTTGTCGATGTGCTGGTCGTGCAGTCGGCACACCCAATGAGCGCCTGGAGCCGGCTCGCTGTACGCGCACGTCCGGCAATTCTTGTCAGGCGCTGCGCGGAGGTGGCAGACAGGCCTGTGGTCACAGAACCGGCACTTGAAGAAGCCCGGAGACTCGTTAATCTTGTTCGGCGGTTCACTCATCCAGACGATCTTCTCGCCCCTGTCGAGGAACTGATCTGCCACCGCGCTATCGAGGTAGACGATCTCCCCGTAGAGTTCATCGGTGTTCTTGTTGACTGCAAGGTATAGCGCACACGCGAGGCCCATCTTCCTCATGTACACATTCATCTGAACGTAGTGTTCGAACTTAGCATCGCGCACGCCCTTTGCTTTCAGTTCGCTGAAGGACTTGTCGTTATGCGTCTTGAACTCGCTCAGTGCGGCAGTTCCGGGAGGCAGATCTGGCAAGCCGATGACCACACCGTCGCCGCTGCCACCGAAGTGGCCTTCCGCGTGGCTGATTCGGAATTGGTTTCCGTTCGCGTCCTGCTGATACACCTCGCAACCGATCATCAGAAGCATTGCGATGAACCGTGCTTCTTCCAGGTGCCCGCGGTTGAACAGGCGAATCAAACGCCCTTCGAAGTTCGATTTCGTTGCCCAGCGGAAGTTATACCAGATCGCGCGAGCACACTCGCCTCCGATCAACGATGCGCCCATGTGGGAGCGGTGCCCGTCGTTGCCGGTTCGGTAGGCGTCACCGATGTGCCCAATCACCTTGCCCAGCCACTCGCGGTATGCTGAGCCCTGGTCAGCTTTGATCATCCCATCGATCTTCGCGACGGTCTGCGTCGCAAGAGTTACGTTCGGCATCAAGTGTCCTCGTTGACTTGTTCGACATGGATGCCCGCCTTGCGCAGGAAGTCCACACCGTCTTCATTACGGTAGGCGTCTCGGTAGTACACCGCGCGAATGCGCGCACCGAGCAGCCGCTTTGCACATTCGATGCAAGGTTGCGCAGTGACGAACACGTGTGCGTCAACGCTCGATGTGCTGCTCCGAATAATCTTGTCTAGAGCATTCTGTTCTGCATGTATCACTTCGGGCAGTGTAGCGCCCGTGGCGCGGTCCTCACAAGCATTGTCCCAGCCAGGAGGCGTGCCATTGTATCCAATAGCGATGATGGTGTCATCCTTGACGATAACGCAGCCCACTTGGCGCCGCTGTGCATAGCTCAACGACGCATAGACACCAGCGGCGCGCATGTGGGCGCGTTTGATACGATCCTTCATGGGAGCCCTAGAGCATCACGGCAGCGACCACAATGGCCACGCACCAGTCGGACGAAATACTCACCGCAATTCTCGCACTCACCCGGTTCACCTTTGGGCATGGCGGAGGCTTGCTTTCTTATGAGTTCGATGGAAGCGGCGTCCAGCACCTCCGCGTCCATCAATGAGCGGTCAACCTCATCTACCATAGTCGGAGTCTCAGAAAATAGGGGGCGTACCCTCTCGAGTGCGCCCCAGGACAGCTCAGCTGATTACTGGCCCTGCTGAGCCCACGGCGGAACAGCGGTCTGCGGGTTGAAGTTCCCCTGAGAGGCCTGCTGTTGCGGAGCAGCCTGCTGAACGGGTGCCTGTTGCTGAACCGGAGCCTGCTGCGCCGGCTGCTGCCAGGGCTGCTGGGCGTTCGGTTGCTGCCAGGGCTGCTGTACCGGATCACCATGCGCGGGAGCCTGCTGGGGCTGCTGTGCCGGCTGCTGGGGCTGTTGCTGCGGCTGCTGCCAGGGTTGCTGCTGCGGTGCGGCCTGCGGAGCCTGTGCGGGCTGCTGCCACGGCTGTTGCGCGGGTTGCTGCTGGACCGGCGCCTGCTGAGGCTGCTGGAAGCCACCATGCGGAGCACCGAGGCCCGGAGGCATGCCGCCCTGCGGAGAACCGCCGAAGCCACCGGCCTGCGGAGCACCGCCGCCCATGTCGACCTGCTCGTTGATGTTCTTGATCGTGGTGATCTCGTTCGAGTCCTCGTACTGGCCAGTCGAGTCCTTGCGGAGCTTCACCTTGATCTTCATCGGAATGCCGTGCAGCTGAGCGGAATCCTGAACGTGCAGGACGCCGACAGCGTGCGCGATCGCCGACAGTTGCTTGTAGGCGATTTCCTGGGCGGTCGGATTGGCGTTGCGCAGGTTCAGACGCATGAAGACCTTACGGTTCGCGTACTGGCCGTCGATGATGTTGAAGCGGCAGTTCAGGTAGGCACCCGAACCGTCCTTCGTCGGCTTCATCTCCGACTCGTCGATCATTGCGTTGTACCAGCCCGCCGGGATGGTTTCGAACCCCATGTCCGGGGCGACTTGTGTTGCATCGAAGTTCAACTGTGCCATGGTTCTTAAGCTCCTAGGATTTTGGCGAAGACTGCACTCAGGAATGGAGGTTCTAACGGAGCGAGTGCGCCACTCCGATCCTTTGCTTCAAACTGCAGATCGGGCTGAGTCTGAAGGAACCGATACGTCTCGCCGTGGGGCGTTTTGTTCACCCCAAGACGAAACACCTCGTCGAAGAAGTAGGGCAGTTTCGAACCCAGCTTGGAACCGGGCATCGACGGACCATACTTCACCACACCAGTCATCTCGTCTTTCATCGGCTCCATCTTGGCAGCCATGTAGACGTTCTTGCCTGGTAGGTCACGGAACAGGCGAACGAGCGTCTCCATCTTCTCGATCAGCTCACCATACGCCTGGCGCGGATCTTTGACCTGCCGCTTGGCGTTGTTGAGCACAACCTCAGCAATCTCGGAGATGCTGTCCAGCCCGATGCTGGCGAACTGCCGCGCTTCCGCGCTGCGAGCGCACCATTCATAGGCGTCCCGCAGATCATCCACGTTCGTGATTGTAATGATCGGCATGTTGTACGTGATGTGAGGGTTGTTCACACCGAACAACCGCTCGAGGTTTGCTTTGCGCAGCGACAGGGCACCGGACTCGGCGCTGATCAGCAGCGGTGCGGGCAAGGTGGCAGACAGAACTGTCTTGCCGATACCCGCGCCACCATAGACCAGCACCTTGACCCCGGAGACCTGCGACGCCTGCTCAGCTGTGGTGAACTGCAATGGCATTAGCCTTCCCCTTTATCAAAGTTGTCGGCGAGCTCTTGCAGCCGACGGCGCACTTCCTCGACTTGTTTGCACCGTTCGTTCCAGAGGCTGAACTCAATGAGAGACTCAACCTCTCGGCTGACGAGCCGATGCAAGTATTGAGGGCTGAGCGCGTCGAGTTCCCAGCTCTCGTCACCATACTGCGCACGATACGCAGCATAGCGGCTGTCGGTGACCTTGGCAGGGTTCGGTGGAGGGTTTTGCTCCTCCACCTGATCCATGTTCAGGGCCAACCGACGGAAGTCGATTTGAACACGATGTCGGGAGAACAGACTGAGCCGTTCCTCCAGGTCGCGCGACATATCGATGCCGCTAGGATCATGGTCCCCAAGATGCAAGACCACAATTTCCTGGCTTGCCCGCATTATACGGGTCTTCGCCAGCTCCCGCAACGTAGTAGCGCTAGGATATCCACGGGCGGGCAGCAGCGGCACGTCCCATTCTTTGCAGGTACGTTCGAGCACGCCAGCCAGAGCTTCCTTCTCAACTACAACGATGACGCGGTTCGGCTGGTCGGACCACAAATCCTCGTGATACGACTGCGCACACGCCTGGAGGATGTCGCCTCCACTGGACCAGTGCGGGCGCTCCAGAATGCCGCGCGTGCGGTCTTCGATTGCGTCCCAGTCGATGAGACCTGCCAGTCGAGCGTTCGTCATCAGCGCCACGATGTTGTCGTAGCTGCGGACGGTGTTCTCGATGTGCCCTCGCGCCACGAGTTGATAGTAGAGCTGGCGAATCGTGAGCGAGTAGCCTTGGGCGCTGTAGTCGGTGACGATGTCGTCGCAGATAGCGATCAGCTTCAGCGATGCCTTGTGGAACCGCGGAGCGTCGATGTAGGCTTCTTTCATGTTCCGAGCTCCAGTTGGATCTCGAGTTCGGAGCCACAGTTCGGGCACCGCACTTCGTGATCGGTCGCCTGGAGGTCATCGAGCTTGCCTGCCTTTTCTTCGAGCTCGTCCTGGTCCGGTGTACCATCCAGCAGCTCTTCGAAGCGCTTGATGAAGTCTTCCAGGACGGGGCCTGGATTCGGGTAGTAGTGCCGGACGTGCTTGAGCGCTTCCTCGTTCGAGAAATTGCTCGGCATCACGGGCACAGGCTTGAGTGCTATAGCTTTCATTTCACTTCTCCCATGTCACGAGGGTCGCGGAAGCCCTGGAACACGGGAAAGCGCGGAGCTTCCTTCACGCCAACCTCGAAATGCTTGTACTTGGCAATCCGGCCGAGCAGGGTTCCATTCTGGAACATGGCCCAGAGCTCCGCGCGCTGTGCGGCGGTGTAGCCTGTACCGATGTTGAACTCGATGTCCGTGGACAGGTCTCGCACACGCAGCGCCCCCAGCGTACCCATCGCCACCTTGCCGGCCTGGTGCGTGCTGCGTTTCGTGTAGCCGAGCTCGTCGAGCGTAGCCTCGTTGGCGTTGTGCATGAGCTCTTCCACGCCGATGACCACAGCTTCGCCGTCCGCGAACCGCTTCACCTTGAGCAGATAGCCTTCGCGCGCGGTACTGCGTCCGAACTTGTACGTGCCGAGCGGGCTGCGGATCATTACACCCTCGAAGCCCTGCTCCAGTGTGGTCGCCTCAAACGCGCGCAGCTCGGACTCGCTGTTGATGATGACTTGCCTTAGCAGCTTGATTCGCGGGTACGACGCGAGGGCACCGTCCTTGAATGCACGCTCCATCAGGCGCAGGCGCTCGCCATAGGCCATGGTCGGGTTGTTCCAGAAGTCGAACACCCAAAAGGTGAAGTCCGGCTCGCCTTCGCGGGACATAACGCCGGACGTAGTGGCCTGCATCACGTTCTTGTCGTTGGCCGGGCCTACCGTGAGCTCACCGTCCAGGCCGTTGAACAGCGCCTGGCCCAGCGCGTCTTGCACGTACCCGTTCGGGATAGGCTTGAGTGTGCGCGACAGCAGCATGTCGTCTTTGACGACTGCGCGGATACCGTCCAGCTTGGCACTAGCATAGACGGGGAACTTGATGTCTTTCGGTGCTTCCACCGCGAGCATGGGCTTCATGTCAGGGCCTCCGGCAATGCTTGTCGAACAGTTCCATGAGTCCCGGCAGGTGCGGCCGCAGCAGCTCTATGATAGCCCAGGCGTAGGCCTGTGCTTCAACCTGAGAGTGGCTGTGGGCACGCAGACTCAGGAAGTGGAACATATTCCCGAGATCGACATTGCCCAGCCAGTGGACATAGTGGTTGAGATGGAGGAACATGCGCGCATGTTCAGGGGCGACACCCAGGCCCATCATCTCGACGTAGGTGTCATAATCGCGCTTGCACGCTGCGGCCAGGTTGTGCTTGAAATAGTTCTGCACGTCGGCGGGCAGGTTGTCTTCCTGGCCTTGCTTCTTGTTCGGAGCCTTGCCGCCCACGACTTCCGGGATGTACCACTCTTCCGGGAGCACGATATAGCGCCCACTGGACTCGTTTCGGCGCCACGTGCGGTGACGCACGAGCTGGCGGTCAACGAAGATAGGCACCTTGACCTCCACCCATACCTGGATCATCTCGAACGGGCTGGTGTGGAGATTCTTGAGCAGGTACTCGTTCAGACGCATGTCGTCAGCGTATGGACGCTCGCTGTCCATCTGGTCGAAGGACATACGAGCAGCCTGCGCAGGGTCCACGTCGTCCGCGTCGAACGGGTCACCCGGGCGGCGGGTCGGGCCCGCGAGGTTGCGCAGCGCCACGAAACCGTGGTCAAGCACGTCCCTCGCGAACACGCCCTTTCCTTTGTAGTTCGGAGTCGCGCTCATTACTTCGCGCCCTCCACCACGTCCACGCCGATCACCTTCTGCGTGGCGCTGTCGAACATCTTGCGCGCCTCGCTACCTTCCGGCATGTGATCGCGGAACTTGCCCAGCAGGAGCTCGCGCTGGTGAACGCGCTCGACTTCCATCATGGTGTCCATGAACTCGGATTCGCGAGCGAGCGTCTCGTCGTAGCGGGTGCGGTCCACTTTCTGGACGATCCACTTGTACGTGAACGGCGCGTCCAGGTCGATCTTCGGAGCCTTGTGGACGTCCACGACCGTGGCAGTCGTGAGGCCCTTGGACGGACTGTCGACGACCACAACGTCATCAACCTTCAGGTCGTCTTCCAGGCGAGCCTTGTAGGTGTACGGCTTCGAACGGGTGCGCCCGGAACCCAGGCTGTCCAAATGACCGTCCGTGAATACGACCTCGATCGTGGTGTACCCCGTTTGCAGCAGAGCCAAGAGATGTTTCTGTTGCATTACAAGTTCTCCAGTTGAAATCGGGCGCGTGCCCGGCGCATTGCTTCTTTAGCACGGCGGTCACAGAGCTTGTTCGTGACGTACCGCGCCTCCTTATTCTTGGTGTGCCCCTTCACATGCCGGAACACGATTCGCAGGCCGAATTCGGAACACAGGCGGCGCATCTGCTTCACCGCTTCCCATTCCTGATTCGGGACTTGCCTACGTCTACCCTCGAAAGCATCGATTGCAGCCATGCAGTCCGTTTGGATAAGTACCTCGTCCCCGGTCTGCACAAGCTGGAGGCGGTTGAGGGCAATGTAGAGCGCATTGACGACAGCATACATCTCCGCGGCAATGTTCCCAGCCACACGACCCTTTAACTCTCCGCCTCCACCTTGCTTGCCCCTCTCGGATGCGATCCAGTAACCATAGCCTGCCGCGTTCGTGTCTGGACAGAACGAAGCATCAGCTATGATTGTCACCCGCACCTTGAGCCGCCTCCTTCGCCTTCTTGGCCTTCGCAGGCAGTACGATCTCGAGCGCGGGCGAACCCGGCTTGATGATCAAGCACTGGTCGAACAGGTGCATCTGCTCCGCAGTCAGCTCGCGGTAGTCACCGAGCTTCAACGAGGGCTTCCACTGCACCAGCGAATCCGGGTGGATACCGGCCTGGGCAAACTGCTCACGCATCGCCTGGAACGCGCCGGGGTCGACTTCGCGGTTGATGGTGTGCTTGCCCTTCAGGACGTACCCGTCCGGGAGGTTGTGGTTATTCGTGCCTTCCTGCGGATTGGGGAAGAAACCCTTGAAGATCTTGGTCCGAAGAAGCATCTCCGCGGCCTTAACCTTCTTGAGCTGGTCTTGCAAGCGATACCATTCCGCGAGGTCAGCGTCCGTGACGTTGTTCTCCGGGATCTGGGCCATGTCGTTCACCTTGCTCACCCCTGCGGCTGCTCGGCTTCCGCGCTCAGGTTCAGCTGCGACTGGCCGATGAAGTTACGGTCTGCGGCGGGATGCTTGTCCGCGCGCTCCTGGGCAGCCTTGTCGCTGTACTTCAGACCCGCGTAACGGGTGGTCAGCTTCGCGACGTTGGCTTCGATGGTCTCCTCGCGGGTGATGCCCAGCGACTGGCGGAGGCCTTCCATGTAGAACTCGAGGTCGCCCAGCTCCTCGACCACATTGGCACGGTCGATCGGCTTGCCATAGATGACATGCTTCTTGACCGCATCGAACAGCTCGCCGGCTTCGCCCGGGATGCAAGACGCCATGTGCCACTGGTGGCACTTCTCGGGCGTCAGGCTCGCGAGGATGTCTTTGCCCGGCTTGGCGAGGGCCTCCACGAGCTCCGGGTGAGTGATTGTGATTTCCATCTTACCTCCAGTTGTGGTGTTGAACTGCGTGAGTGTTAATGTAGCGCAACGCACGGGAGCGGGCAAGCCCGTTTTCCTGATATTTTGCTTCTACTTAGGATTTCTTGCTCTCTGCAGAGTAATCCGGCAGCCTAATGATCCGATATGCTTTGCCGTGATAGTTGTATGCCTCTGCCACCTTGTCCTTTGCTACCTCCATCAGATACCCGTTATTGATGGCAGACTGGATCGCAAGGTCAAGCGCAGCGTTCTGGCCTGCGCGGTGGCTGTAGAAGGCACTGGCGCGCGCTGTGCGCGTCTGTAGGTAGCTGCGCGGGACAATACTGTTCTGGCGCATTGCCTCGGGCACCTTATAGCTGGCAGGTAGCGCGTCGGTAAGGTACGCACGCAGCAGAGCCATGAGCTTGCGTTCCCGCGCGCTGTCGCCTGTGCCCACGTCACCCGTGTCGAGGCGCCGGTTCATGATAGCAATGTCGCGACGGATCACATCCAGAGCCCAGGCGTAGTGCTCCATCGTGATGCAGGGGTTGACCCAATTGTCCGCCACTGCCAGCAGACCGGACACACGGAGAGCTTTCAGCGCTGCACGGTTCCACATCTGGCGCCTGGACTCGTCGTCCGTGCTGTTGATCTCGCGGTCGCACTCCTGTTCGAAGTCGTACATGGCCTTCGCGACCTCTTCCGTGCGCCCTAACGGCTGGGACTGCTGCCCGCCTATCAGGTTCTGCGCCTGGAACGCCAGCTTAACCAGCCCATCCTCCAGCGCCTTGTCAGGCACCATAATCTGTGACGTGTTCATAGGCGGACGGTCACCCTCGTATTCGATGATCAGGAAACGCGACAGGAACCCGTCCTCCATCATCGACTCCGTGAGCGACTCGTAGAACGTGCCCGGTGTGGTTTCCCCGATCATGCTGTAGGCCACCCCGCTGATTGACGCGATGTTGTTATCCTTGTTCGAGTACCCGATACCACCCACAATGGCCTGAGGGCCCGACTTCTGGTAGAGGTTCGTCATCTGCGTGCGCAGCGTTACCAGCGGGCCATCGCGCTCATCATTGGCAAGGCGCTTTAGCTTACGCCCCCACTCACCAGACACGTTCACGAACGACGGGTTGGCAGCACACGCCTTCACGAGTGCCGGGCCAGACGCAAAGTCCGTGAAGTCGATGAAGTTGTGAAAGGTTGGCATGGACATCGTGCAGGCACGAATGAGCGCGCTGATCCCGCTGTGCATCGCCTCCTTGCCCACCGCGGAGCGAGCGACAAGGATGATATACATATTCAGACCAGACTGCGGAATGTGCCATGCCTTACCACAGATGCCCGCCAGCAGGCCCAGCGCACCGACGATCGCGACTTCCTTGACAGGGCGCGGGGCACTTTGATAGATGAACTGCGCAATGCGACCAGCGAACCCTGGCGGCCAAGGTAGGCCCCGCGTGCCCGCTTGGATGACGTGCGCAGCAACCGGCCCCGCCATGGTAGCAGCCACAGGCGTGGGCTGCGGTGCTTGCTGTACCGGATCACCCTGCCCCTGTACGTGCAGCGGGACCGCTGTGCGCGGCTGTGGGGCCCCTGCTGCGGGCATGCCTCCCTGTAGTCGCTGCACCTCCTGCATTGCGAGCTTGCGGGCCTCTAGCATAGTGTCCGCGGCCGCTACCAGCGCGCTGACGTCTGCCGCCTTCTCGCGTGCTTCGCGACTGCGAATGATGGACAGGGTTCGATTCAGATAGCGATCGTCCTTCATCGCCTTCTCGCGCTTACCCAGCGCCGAGTCCCGGAACAAGCGCTTGCACTGCGCGTTCGACGGGCTGTAGAAGGTGAACATGGACATCAGAGCGAGGTCAGCTTCCGATTGGCTAGGGAAGCCCAGGCGCTCCCAGTGACCTTGCCAAAGCTCGCAAAACTTGTCCGAGTTGGACGCGCTGACCGCGCGCACCAGAATGGACCAATCGTCCTCGTCGGGTTCCACCTCCACCAGTTGGAAGTCGGCCGCCTGTTCCTTGGGCCTCATCTGCGACGCCATGTTGAGGAGCATGGGCTGCTGTTCGCGAATGGGGCGGTCCTGGACAATGCTGCCCGTGCAGATAATGAACCGCTCTTGCGAGTAGATCTCGATGCCGTCGCGCCGGACACCCTTGCCAATCTTGCCTCGGACCCAGATGTGCAGGCCCTTACCGCTGCGCGATGCTTCAGTATAGCTGTCGAAGCTGAGCATCACGCGATAGAACAGATCGTACTGTTCCGGCGTGGTCCAGAGCTCAGGTTTGTCGGGGCAGTTCTCGACGTCCTTGACATCCAAGTCGATGCAAGAGTACGGGTCGGATTCGTGCAGCACGAACCCAATGTCGAATCCGCGCTCGTAAGCGATACGCGCAGCAGTGTCGAAGTCCATCCATTGAGATGGCTGGGTCACGCTCGCATTGAACAGTTTTCCATCGGGGCCAGCCGACAGCGGAGCCTTATCCTTCCCTGCGATGCACCATTGGCGCAGGTATTTCAGCTCGGCTGGTAGGCGCGCCCATGCGTGAGCGCGTGTGGTCATACCAGTTCACGCCTCCTGGCCTGCAACATGAGTTTCCAGGCATCCAGGTAGGGACGAACGATTGCACGCTTCCAGATGTAGATCTGTGCGCCGTTGACAACGATCGGATCCGGGAGCAGGCCCTTGCGGCGCGCTTGCACAATGGCGGCGCGGCTCACGTTGAGCTCTTTGCCAATCTCGCTTGATGTGATATAGGTGTCGTCAAACTCTTGCTGAGCCGACGGTAGGCTTTGACTCATAGTAACTGTCCCCCGGAGCGAAGTAAAAAGCGCGAACGCGCACCCGACGATCCGCAGTGTAGCGCATTCGCTTTAGTATCACAACAGTTGTTTAGTGGCTCACTGCGGAGTTTGATTCTTGAGCGATTCCCAGGCTTTCTTCTGGTCGTCGACATACTGAGCCCACTGCTGCATGGCTTCCCGACGTTGCCTGCACGCTTCCAGATACTTGTCGTAGGCCGCCTTGACTGCGCGGGCGTGCCGAGCCTGCGGACTGTTGTCGTTGGGATCCATGCGTGCGCGATAGCGCTGCTGAGCTTCTCGGTTCTGACGTGCGCGCTTCTGTTGAGGCGTTTCGGATTCGGTGGAAGATAACCACGCCGACAGCGCCGCATGCGCCCTCCGCACGCGGTCCACAAACGTGACAACGTCCTGCCCGCTGGCTGGGTCACGAAACGGCGTCAGCGCGTTGGTCAGAAGTAGGCGGATATGCAGGAGGTCCGCTTGCGGTGGAATCGGCACGTCCTGCGGACGGTCTGCCCAGGCAGCGTGCCACACCGCCAACGCGCCTTGATCATAGAAACGCTCCACAGGCAGACATTGCTCCCCGCGTGCGTATGCGTGCGCGTGCAGTGCGTGCAGGTATTGCAGGATGGACTCTTCGCTGGGGTCTTCGTTGTCGATGTTGATAAGCAAGCTGATCGGATCAATCTGCTCCGGGTCTTGCGCGGGTGCGACTGCGGTCGCGTCAAAGTTTAACTGTGCCATGTCGATACTCCGTGAATGTGAATGGAACATGCGTAAGCTAAGGCATAGGCCCCTGCATTACAAGAGTAAGGGTAGAGAGGGGTTTACAAGGGCGGCAGAACAACGCGCCCTCCCTGTCGGCCTAGTGCGCCGGGGAGGGGAGGGGGGTCCCCTAAGTAAGCCTATATATACACTAAGTTAATTTTGTTAATTGTTAATAAGTACCCTTCACCCATTACGCGCGGGCGCGCCATGAACGATCGCGGCTGGTTTAACTAATGGAGCGGCCAGGGCTTATCGATCGCGGCTGGTTTAACTAATGGAGCGGCCAGGGCTTATCGATCGCGGCTGGT
>DYKZ01000030.1 GCA_020722345.1 Anaerolinea thermophila
TTTGCATTTTCCTGACGGTCTTCGCGTGCTGCGCGGTGCAATAGCCTTTTTGCGGCAGAGTCGGAAATACAAAATCTTTACTCCGTCAGTACGTACTTGTTCTTCCCGGCGTTCTTGGCAGCGTACATGGCCTGGTCGGCTTTGCGGAGCAGGAAATCCGGCTCCAGGCCGTGGTCGGGGGACAGGCTCGCCCCGACGCTGGCCGTGATGCTCACCCTGCCCTCCAGCACCTGCAGCGGCCGGCTGAGGGCGGAGGCAATCTTGTGGGCAACGGTCTCGCTATCTGCCAGCCCATGCACGTCGTACACGATGAGAGCAAACTCATCGCCGGCCAGCCGCGACACCGTGTCGCTGACGCGCACGCTTTGCGAAAGGCTCCCGCTGTCAGATCGGGGCTCGAAGGAGAAGTAGCACGCATGAAAGCATCCAAAAGAATGCCTACATTATACGATAATTACGGCCGGGGTTGCCGATTCCGTTTCCGCGCCCTGCCGTTCGCATATATAATTGCCTGGTGATGACCGACCTCTTCCCCGCCTCCGATTTCGACGACTGGGCCGAGACGTACGACGCCTCGGTCGCGATAGACCAGTTCCCGTTCCACGGCTACCCGGACGTGCTGGCGCAGATCGTTACCCTGGCCGCGCCGCGTCCCGGCCTCTCGGTGCTGGACCTGGGGGCCGGCACCGGCAACCTGGCCGTCCTCTTCGCCCGCGCCGGGTGTGACGTGTGGTGCACCGACTTCTCGGAACCGATGCTCGCCAAAGCGCGCCGGAAACTCCCCGCCGCCCACTTCGCCCTCCACGACCTGCGCGCCCCGCTCCCGGCAGAATTCGAGCGTCCCTTCGACCGCATTGTCTCGGCCTACGTGTTTCACCATTTTGTCCTCGAGGAGAAAATCCGCATTCTCTCGTCACTCGCCACACACCACCTTTCCCCCGAAGGCCGCATTGTCATCGGCGATGTCGTCTTCCCGGACGCGGCAGGCAGGGAACGGGTCCGGGAGGAAGCGGGCGAGGCGTGGGACGAGGAGTTCTACTGGCTGGCGGATGAGTCCCTCGCTGCGCTGAAGGAAGCCGGGATACGGGCGGAATACCGGCAGGTTTCGGTCTGCGCGGGGATCTTTCACATCACGGGAGAGGCATAAATCAACCATGACAGAACCCTTCTCCACCCGCGAACAAGAAGTCATCAACCTCCTGCTCCAGGGCAAAAGCAACAAGCAGATCGCCCTGGCCTTGCACGTTGCCGGTCGAACCGTTGAATTCCACCTGAGCAACATCTACGCCAAACTGGGCGTGACCTCCCGCACCGAGGCTGTGTTGAAACTTTCCAAAAGCGGCCTGCGGGAATCCACAGGTGAGCCTCCTGCAGGAATCATACGGAAATCCGCAGTTGAAAAGGACGTCAAAACAAACGACAATGGTAGCAAATCTTTTTCACTGCGGAGTATCCCCATGAAAAACTTTCTATACATCGCCGGGACCCTGATCCTGACCACCGCGCTGGTGGTCGTCGTGACCCTGATCGCCACCTCGGACGAACGGAGCGGCGCCCTCCCGGAGGCGACCCCGCTCCAAACCGCGGACCTGGCTGCCGATCCCAGCCCGACCGGGGAAGCGGCCACGCCAACCTCCGAGCCAACCTCCGCCCCGGAGCCTGTCTCCACGGCGGGCCTGTCCACTGCGGATGTGGCGCAGTTAGTCAGCGAGACCTACCCCGATTGGACGAACATCCCCGCCGGGACGAGTTTCACAAAAACCTGGACGTTTCGCAACGCCGGGACGACCACTTGGACGACCGGCTATTCCCTGAAACTGACCACCACGTCTTACCTGCTAGGGCAAAGCATGAGCATACCGGCTGAGATCAGCCTGCCGAAGCCGGTCGCGCCGGGCGAGACAGTGGAGATCGCGGTGACCCTGCAAGCCCCGGACGTTGACGGCACCTACTCGTTCCACTGGCAAATGCAGACCGCCGCCGGTCAGATCGTTTCGGGTGACGGCTACGATGTGTGGGTCACGTTCACGGTGGGAAATGTAACCGTCGGTTCTTACAACCCAGGCAGCATCTCGCTCGAACTGACCAGCGTGGAGAAGACTGCTGACTATACTAGCGTCCATATTTGCGCCCAGTACCCTGATACGCAAGACTGGAACCCGTGGGGTGTTACAATGACGGCGGGCAGCGTACAGGCGCCCATCGAAGGCTACAGCCTAGATAACGCCAAATCGCCATCCACGAGTAGTAGTACCTACCGTTGCTTCACGCTCGGCTTCGCGGTCGGCACGGACGATTATGGCAATGAGCCCGTCAGCGTGACCATAGCCAGTTACCGGGTGGATCCGTCCGCGAACCTGGAAGCCAACTGTGTACGCGCCAAACAGCAGCTCGCCGGTCTCTACCCCGGCCTGGACTTCACCTGCGGCCCGGCGGGATATTTCTACAGCAATGTTGTCCTGCCGGGAAACCTGAGCAGCGCCCAGGCGGACAGGGTCATCATGGACGCGCTGGAGCAGGCCATCTACGGGCCGTGGATGTTGTCGGAATAGAATGCCCCAGCCTTCGGAAGTCTTTGAGACTTCCGAAGGCTTTTTTTACGGGTAAAATACAGCCTATGAAAGAATTCATCTACTCCCGCAACGCCGTCTATGAGACCCTGCGCGCCAAGCGGCGGCAGGTCTTTCGTCTCGAAATTGCCCAGGGAGTGCAGGAAAAGGGACGCCTCCTCGACATCCTGCGAATGGCGCGCGAGCGGAAGATACCCGTCCTCAGCGCGCCGCGCGCCGGCATGGACAAGATCCACCCGGCGCACCAGGGCGTGATCCTCGAAGCCGGCGGCTATCCCTATTGCAACCTGTCCGACATCCTCGACCTGGCCGCCAGGCGCGGCGAGGCGCCTTTTATCCTCATTCTTGACAGCCTCAACGACCCACAGAATTTCGGCGCGCTGCTGCGCACGGCAGAAGCGGTGGGGGTACATGGCGTGATCCTGCCCCTGGCGCGGACGGTGGCCGTCACCCCGGCGGTCGTCAACGCCTCGTCGGGCGCCTCGGAGCACCTGCTCATCGCCCAGACGAACCTCGCTCAGGCAATTGACGAACTGCGCGCCGCGGATGTCTGGACCGTCGGCCTGGATCAAGGCCCGGATTCGCGCGACCCGTCCCAGGTCCGGCTGACGGGCGGGCTGGCGATCATCGTCGGCTCGGAGGGCGAGGGCATTCGTCCGCTGGTAAAATCGAAATGTGATTTTCTCGTCCGCCTGCCCATGCAGGGGAAGATCGAATCGCTCAACGCTGCCGTTGCCGGCTCCGTCGCCCTATACCTGGCCTACCTGGTCAGACAGAAGACAGACAACTGATTAACTACCACCTATTCACCCATCTCTCCCTGGAGATTTCCCCATGCCCTCTGCATCATTTCATTTCCCCAAAGGCTTTCTGTGGGGCTGCGCCACGGCGGCCCATCAAGTGGAAGGCAACAACACCAACAACAACTGGTACCGCTGGGAACAAGAAAGCCACACCGTCCACAAATCGGGCCTGGCCTGCGACTGGTGGGGCGGGCGCTGGAAGGAAGACTTCGACCGCGCCGCCGAGGCGGGGCAGAACGCTCACCGGCTGTCGGTCGAGTGGAGCCGCATCCAGCCCGCGCCCGACCGCTGGGACGAAGACGCCCTCGAGCGCTACCGTGTCATGCTGCGCGGCCTGCGCGACCGCGGTCTGACCCCGATGGTCACGCTGCACCACTTCACCGACCCGCTCTGGCTGACCGAGATGGGCGCATGGGAGAGGGAGGCCGCCGTGCCGCTGTTCGAGAAATTTGTCCGCAAGACGGTGGAGGCGCTCAAAGAGTACTGTACCCTCTGGTGTACCATCAACGAGCCGAATGTCTATGCCCTGAGCGGCTATCTGAGCGGCAACTTTCCGCCCGGCAAGCAGGACAACCGGCTGGCCGTGCGGGTGCTGGCGAACATGCTGCGCGCTCACGCCGCCGCCTACCGTGCCATCCACGAGACCCAGCCCGAGGCGCGGGTCGGCTACGCCCTGCACTACCGCCCGCAGGTCCCGGCCCATCCCGCCTCGCCGCTCGACCGGCTGATGCGCAGCCTCCGCTACAGCGGCCTCAACCTGGGCTTCCCGACCGGCATCAGCACCGGCATCATGCGCACCCCGCTGGGCAACTTCCGCATTCCAGAGGCTAAAGGGACGCAGGACTACTTCGGCTTGAACTACTATTCGGTAGATACGGTCGCCTTTGACCTGCGCCGGCCGCGCGAACTCTTCAGCCGCGCCTTCTACCCGCCCGACTCCGACCTGAGCCCGGCCGGTTTCATCGCCAACATTCCCACCGGCCTGTTCGACAGCCTGCGCTGGGTGCAGCATACTTACCCAAACCTGCCCATCCTCGTCACCGAGAACGGCGTGGAAGACAGCCAGGATGCCATGCGCCCACGCTACCTGGCCCAGCACGTTCATCAGATGTGGCGGGCGGTCAATTTCAACTGGCCGGTCAAGGGCTACTTCCACTGGTCGCTGGTGGACAACTTCGAGTGGGAGCGCGGCTGGACGCAGCGCTTCGGCCTGTGGGAACTGGACGTGGAGACACAGGCGCGCCGCAAGCGCCCGTCCGTGGACCTGTACGCGGCCATCTGCAAGGAGAACGGCCTCACGTCTGAGATGGTGCAGAAATATTGCCCGGAGGTGTACGAGAAGTTGTTTCCGGGTTAGCACGTGACGGTCACCTCGGATGAATGCGGAAATTCACGCAGCGTGTTAAAATCAGGAACGCGGAATTGTATCCCTGATTGCCCAAGGAGCAAAAATGACAGCCCAACTGATTGACGGAAAAGCCATCGCCCAGCAGGTGCGCGAGAGCGTGGCCGCGGAGGTGGCGAAACGCGCCGCAGCCGGGAAACAGCCTCCCGGTCTTGCCACCGTGTTGGTCGGCGACCGGGTAGATTCGGCCACCTACGTCGCCTCCAAACAGAGGGCCTGTCAGGAACTCGGCATGGTCTCCTTCCACAACCACCTGCCCGCCGACGCGACGCAGGAACAGGTGGAGGAACTGGTCAGGAGGCTGAACGCCGACCCGCAGGTCAACGGCATCCTGGTGCAACTGCCCCTCCCCTCGCACCTCGACGAGGAGCATGTCCTGTCGCTCATCAATATCGAGAAGGACGTGGACGGTTTCTCGCCCATCAACATCGGCCGCCTGGCGCAAAAGGGCCGCGAGCCGCTCTTCGTCCCCTGCACGCCCTACGGCTGCATCTACCTGCTGGAGCAGGCCGGGGTGAAGATCGAGGGGGCGAACGCGGTGGTGCTGGGGCGCTCGAACATCGTCGGGATGCCGGCCGCGTTGCTGCTCATCAGCAGGAACGCCACCGTCACCGTCTGCCACTCGCGGACCCGCGACCTGCCCGCCGTTGTCCGCCAGGCAGACATTCTCATTGCGGCCATCGGCAAAATGGAGATGGTGCGCGGCGACTGGATCAAGCCCGGCGCAGCGGTCATTGACGTGGGCATCAACTCCAAGCCCGACGCGACCAAGAAATCCGGCTACCGCCTGGTGGGTGACGTAAACTTCGAGGAAGCCAGAGAAGTGGCCGGGTTCATTACCCCCGTCCCCGGCGGGGTCGGCCCGATGACGATTGCCATGTTAATGAAGAATACCCTGCGCGCCGCGCAGATACAGGACCCGTAAGCGGTTGGCTTGCAGGCTGTTGTCCGGGTGGTGGCCGAGATTCTGCGCAGCGTGGATATCTTCATCCAAAGCCGAGCATGTTGCCAAGGCGCAGGGCACAGGGGGAAGTGTGTACGGGGTGAACGAGTAGGAGCAGAAATTACTTGCTGCTCCAGCAGAGACTATGGCTTTTCGCCAAAGAACAATTCCCACCAGACGCGCCAGTTTGGCTGCGTCTCATTCTGCGAGGCCACCGGTTCGGGCGTGGAAGGGACTTCGCCAACAGGCACCACTGCCACCAGCGACTCGCCAGGGCGTACCCATTTCCCCTCCTCATAGGCCCACTGTTCGACAGCCTGGTCGGAGGAGGAATATGCCACCTGGGTCATCAGGGCAACCTGGGTTTCCATCACCGCCGTCGCCTCCTGGTGCATCGCCTCCAGTTGCCGCGAGAGACGGTCCAATTCATCCATGCGGCGGCTGAAATCCATCAACAGCACCACCAGGACGAACATCCCGGCAATGAAAAGGATATTACGCCACCTAATCTTCATGCCCGTATCTTACCCTTTCCCCGCACGTTTGGCAAGCGCCTCGAAAATAAAAAACCCGCTTTTCAGCAGGTTTTCTGTGCCGAAGGAGGGACTTGAACCCTCACGAGCGCAATGCCCACTAAGCCCTGAACCTAGCGCGTCTGCCAGTTCCGCCACTTCGGCAACTGTATCTTGTGCGGGGTGTATTTTATCCGAAACTCCAGTTTTGTCAACCAAAACGCGCGCTACATGGAAATGTATTCGCGCAGGTTATGCTCCACCGCGTAGGCTGCTGCCTCAGCGCGGTTGTTGACGCCCAGTTTGGAGAGGATGCTGCTGACATAGTTCCGCACCGTCCCCTCCCCCAGAAAGAGCGCCTTGGCGATTTCGCGGTTGGTCTTGCCCTCCGAAACGAGCAGGAGCACGTGTTTTTCCTGTTGACTGAGATGGGCAAAGGCCGAGGCCTCCTCTTCCTTGACGGCTCGCCGCACTTCCTGGAACACCCGCTGGGTGACAGCCGGATCCAGCAGCGCCTCGCCGCGCCCCACCGCCTCCAGCGCCCGCACCAGGGCCTCGCTATCAATCTGTTTCAGGATGTAGCCCGCCGCCCCAGCGCGGATGGCCGAGAAGAGCATCTCATCCTCCGCATAGGAGGTCAGCATGATGACACGGGTCTCCGGGTAACGGGTGGTGATTTCTTCGCAAGCCTCGATGCCAGACGTTCCCGGCAGGCGAATATCCATCACCACCACGTCTGGGTGGTAATTGCTCACTATTTCCAGTGCCTCACGCGCCGTGGAGGCTTCACCGATAATATCGAATTGTGGATGCCGCTCCAAAAGCGCCCTTAAACCCAGGCGCACGACTTCATGGTCATCTACCAGAAGAATACGTTGTTTAGCCATGCTTGAATGTCACCTCTAGTCAGGAGTATATTCGAGAGGGTAGTCCCTGACAAGGACAAAAAAGGTGTTTTTTGGAAAATAAATGTGTGCATCAGGTATTCCCCTGATACCTGATGGCGCTGAATCGGCTAAGTTTGTCCCAGCGATGGGTAGCAATGATCTGACGCACCGTGCCCGTCATGCCGCGCACCACCACGCTGTCGGTGCGGGCGCCGCTGCCGTAGTACTTGACCCCGCGCAGAAACTCTCCATCCGTGATGCCAGTAGCGGCGAAGAAGACATCATCGCTGGCAACCAGGTCGTTCATAGTCAGAGTCTTCTTGAAATCGTAGCCCATCTCCACCCCGCGGCGGAGTTCATCGTCGTTGCGGGCGTATAGTTTGCCCTGGATCTCACCACCCATGGCCCGCAGGGCGCAGGCCGCCAGTACGCCTTCGGGCGTGCCGCCAATGCCCATCAACACGTCAATGCCGGAGTCCGGCCAGGAGGTCATCAGAGCGCCAGCCACGTCGCCATCTTGGATGAGGCGAATGCGCGCTCCGCAGCGCCGCACTTCGGCGATCAGTTCGGTGTGACGTGGGCGGTCAAGAATCACAACAGTCAGGTCTTCCACTTTCTTGTCGGAAGCCTGGGCAATTGCCCTCAGGTTATGCTCCACAGGCGCTTCAATATCCACCGTTCCCCTCGCCTGCGGACCGACAGCAATCTTGTTCATGTACAGGAACGGGCCGGGATCGAACATGGTGCCGCGCGGCGCCAGCGCAACGGTAGCAATAGCATTCGACGTGCCGTTGGAAAGCGGGCGGGTGCCGTCAATGGGGTCAACGGCAATATCCATGGCCGGGCCTTCGCCCGTCCCCACCCGCTCGCCGTTGTAGAGCATCGGGGCCTGGTCTTTCTCCCCCTCCCCAATAATGATGATGGCATTCATGGCAATCGAGTTCAGCACCACGCGCATGGCGTCCACCGCAGCGCGGTCGGCGGCAATCTTGTCGCCGCGGCCCATGAAGCGCCCGGCCGCCAAGGCTGCCGCTTCGGTCACGCGCACGAGTTCGAGGGCCAAGTTTCTTGTCGGTTCAGAAGCCATATTTCCTCCTAGAGCAGGAACCAAACGATGAGAAAATAACCAATAGCGCCTCCCCAGAGCCACGAATCGAGCCGGTCAAACACACCGCCGTGGCCAGGGATGATGTTACTGGAATCTTTGACACCCGCTTGCCGCTTGAGCATGCTTTCGCCCAGGTCGCCCAAGGTGGTCAGGATGGATAAAGCGGCTCCTAGCGCAGCCCCTTTCCACCAGGTCAGGGCCGGACCTCCGAGCCTGCCCAGCAGAACTGCCAGAGCCGCGGCGCCCAGTGTGCCAAATATGACCCCGCCCCAGTAGCCTTCCCAGGATTTCTTGGGGCTGAGGCGCGGGCTGAGACGGTGCCTGCCAAAGCGCACGCCGATGAAATAAGCAAACGAATCGGCCAGCCAGACCGACGGCAGGACGATGAAGAACCACCAGACGCCATTCTCGAGGCTGCGCAGGTCAATGAGGTAGGAGCCGATCCAGCCGAGATAGACGATGCCTGTCGTTGTGACGGCGAAATCAGTGGCAGCCTTATCGCGGCCCTTTTCGTAGTCGAGCAGGTGCCAGGTCATCGCCGCCAGCACGCTCAGGGTCAGCGCGGCAGGCGCGAGGTCCGGGAGGAACGTGCGCGCCGCCAGGATCAACAACACGCCTCCCACCAGCGGGAGGGAGGCGGCGCAGTATCCCGCAGTGTGGAAGATACGCCCAAATTCCCAAGCCGCAATGCCCAGCAGGGCTGCAATAATGGCAAAATAGAAGACGCCCCCGAGCAACACCGCCGGAATGCCTATGATGGCCAGGCCAGCGGCCGCCAGTATGCGTTTCAGCATATCAGGAATTCCCTTTGACCGTCTCGGAGAGGCCGCCATAACGGCGGTCGCGCTGCGCAAACGTATCCAGCGCTTTGCGGAATTCCTCTTTGTCGAAATCGGGCCAATAGGTGGATGTGACGTACCATTCGGAGTAAGCGCCCTGCCAGATGAGGAAGTTGGAGACGCGCAACTCGCCGGAGGTGCGGATGATAAGGTCAGGGTCCGGCACGCCGGCAGTGAAGAGGTAGCGGCTGACGAGTTCAGCGGTCACTTCTTCAGGTTTGACGTTATCACGAAGCATCTTTTGGATGGCACAGACAATTTCATCGCGCCCGCCGTAGTTGAAGGCCACGTTGAGGATGAGGCGGTCGTTGTTGTGGGTGAGTTCGATGGCCTGGAGGACTTTTTCCTGGATGGTGGGGGCAAGACGTTCCAGGTGGCCGATGTGGCGTAGTTGGACGCCCTCCTTGTGCAGTTCGTTCAATTCGCGGTCAATGACATCTTCGAGGATGTGCATTAAACCTTCCACTTCCTCACGCGGGCGGCCCCAGTTCTCGGTCGAGAAGGCGTAGATGGTAAGGTACTTAATGCCGAACTCGACGCAGGCAGTGATGATGCGGCGCAGGTTTTCAGTGCCGGCGCGGTGACCAGCCAGCCGCGGCAGGCCGCGGGAGATCGCCCAGCGCCCATTGCCATCCATGATGATGGCAACGTGGGCAGGAAGAGGAGAGGGCTTCTGTACCATAATCGTGTGCGTGAACAGATGGACCTGTTCCGCCTTAGACCTCCATGATCTCTTGCTCTTTTTTGTGGCCGCGTTTGTTGATCTCCTCAATCCAGCGGTCGGTGGCCTTCTGGAGTTCTTCTTCGCCACGCGAGAGGTCGTCCTCGGAGATCAGTTTCTCCTTCTCGAAATCGCGCATATCGTTGTGCAGGTCACGGCGGATGTTGCGGACAGCGACGCGGCAATCCTCGAGGCGGTGGTGCACCACCTTGACCAGTTCGCGGCGGCGTTCCTCGGTGAGGGCTGGCAGGTTGAGGCGAATCTGCTTGCCGTCGTTGTTGGGGGTCAATCCCAAGTCGGAGGCCAAGATGGCGCGTTCGATCGCTTTCAGGGAAGACGGGTCGAAAGGCTTGATCAACAACGAGCGCGTTTCAGGGACACTGATGGCGGCCAGTTGCATCAGGGGCGTAGGGGTGCCGTAATATTCGATGGACAATTTTTCCACGAGCGCGGGAGTGGCGCGGCCGGTGCGGATACCGGCCAGGTCGTCATCCAGGCTCTGGACAGCGGCCTGCATACGGGCTTCAGCATCTTTCAAAATATCCTTTATCACAGCAGCCTCCTGGAGGGGATAATTTTATTCCAAGGATACCCTAAAACTTCAAAAATTACCACTAAGTACAGCGTTTCATAAGACCGTTCCGAGTTTAGTTTCCAGTTTTGGAGGGTGTCTTGTTTTACTCCCATTCCCTTATTTGACATTCCACCTCCTTTACGCTAAACTATGCGCAGAATATCGTCTTTACACGCGATGTGAATCGCAAAAAGAGGTGCTCTATGTCCGAAGCCCATCTGACCGCCCGTACCGGACTCGCTCCCGCCGTCAACGCCTGGGAGATTTACCTCTATGACCAGGGGCGCTCCCCGAACACGGTCAAAGCCTTCCTGTCGGACATCCGCTTGCTGGTCAACTACCTGCCCCCCGATCAGACGCTGGGCGCCGTCACAACTGCCGACTTGAATAACTTCTTCCGCTGGCTGGAACACGAACGCGGCGTTCCCTGCTCGCCCAAGAGCCTGGCGCGGCGCGTCACCACCGTCAAATCCTTCTTCCGCTGGCTGCAAAAGGGCGGCGTGCTGGTGGCCGATCCTGGCGAGAAAGTCGTCCAGCGCTCGGTGCTGAGTCCCCTGCCCGAGGTCCTGACCGAGGCGGAAAGCGAAGCGGTGCTGCTCGCCGCCGACCGCTGCCGCCGCCAGTCCAAGCCGGATGCGCGTCCCTACACGCTGGTCGCCCTCCTGCTTGCCACCGGCATCAAAAAATCGGAATGCCTGGGAATCCACCTCAACCACATTGACCTGAACGCCCCCGAAGGACCGCAGATCTTCATCCGCTACGCCAGCCCCACCAACCGCTACAAGGAACGCAAACTAACCCTGCCCGAAGACTGGGTGCCCGCCTATGAGGAATATCTCTCCCAGTACAACCCGTCCGACCGGCTCTTCCCCTGGTCGCCGCGCCGGCTGGAATATCTGCTTGAGGACATCGGACGGGATGCCGGGTTGAGTAAGCATCTTTCCTTCGATATGTGCCGTTGGACCTCGGCCCTGCAGGATTACGTCAGCAATGTTGAACCCGAAAAGATCCGCCAGAAACTGGGAATTTCCAAGATTCAGTGGCGCGAGATCAACATGAAACTGCGCCAACTGGCAGGTCGGGAATAATCACCCCTGCAAATAAAAAAGCCTCCGTCGGGAGGCTTTTTTTATCACGCTTTCAGGCGGGCCAGCACATCGGAGCATTCCATCAGCAGGTACTCCGTCCCTTCCAGTTTAAACTCCGTGCCGCTGTACTTGGCAAACAGCACCTTGTCCCCGACCTTTAACTTGATGCTTTCATCGTCGCCCACAGCGACCACCTCGCCCATCTGCGGCTTTTCCTTAGCCGTTTCAGGCAGGAGCAGGCCGGAGGAAGTTTTGGCCTCCTGCTCCAGCGGGCGGATTAGAACACGAGTTCCCAAAGGTTCAATTTTTGTCATCTTTATCTCTCCTACGTAGAATTATCTCAGGCCAAGGAGTTTGTCCACCTTCGGCCTGTCAAAACCGACCACGATCTTCCCGCCGATATCAATCACCGGCACGCCCTGCTGGCCCGACCGGCGCACCATATCGCGCGCCGCGGCCGCGTCCCGGCTGACATCCACGTCCGTGAAGCGGATGCCTCTCTCGCGAAAATATCTCTTGGCCATGTTGCAGAAAGAACAAGTAGGTGTAGAAAAAACGATTACACGCGGTTGCGGCATTTCGACCTCCGAGTGTTTAGATGACAACACCCCCAAAAAGTTACAACTTTCGCAAAGTGAGTTTCAAGATCCGCCGAGTCTTCTCCATAACCCGGAAGCGGTGGGCAATGCGATAACCGGGAATCCAGACGATCTCATCACCGGCGCAAACCAGCGGCCACCCATCACGTGCCCGGCGCGGGAGTTTGACGTTGATGAAGAAATCGGACAACTTGACCGATCCCTGCTCCATCCCCAGCGGCTGGAAGCGATCCCCCTCGCGCCGTGCCCGGACCGTGAGCCTGCCCGCCGTTAAATCGGCATCCAGCCAGGCTGTCCAGTTATCAGTGACCCGTGACCAGTGAACAGTATCGTGCGTTTCTATTGTCAGCGCCCAGCCATTTTCCAGTTCTAACTGCCCATTGCTCACTGAGGACCGGTTTCTAACCTGCGGCCACTGGGCAAATGGCAGGTCGGCCTCGTAAGCGGCCAGGTAGACCTTCCCACTTTCGGCAAACAGGTACAGCCCATTGACGAAATCCACCTGCCTGGCGCCGGGATTCTCTACAAACGCCGCGGCGCGTTCCAGCGCCTCGAAGCCGATGTCGCGGCTCTCCGGGCGCAGGGTCTCTCCCGCCCGCCGAAACAGACCGCTCCGGAGACCGGGCTCACAGGCGGTCAGCAGGGGTGGGTCGAAGGCCACCCAGCCATCGCCTGTCGCGGTGACAACGTCCTCCCACATGGCAGCCACATCCGCCTGCACAACGGCGTAATCTCCCTGCAAGGCGCGGGACATGCGCGCCAGCGCCTGCTTGAAGCGCGGGTTGTATTTTTCCAGTTCGGGAATGAGCGTGTGGCGCAGCCGGTTGCGGAAGTAGGTCTCATCGGCATTGGAAGCATCGAAGTGCGGCTCCAGCCCCCGGGCGCGGCAGTACTGCTCGGTATCGGCGCGCCAGAGCGAAAGCAATGGCCGGACGAGCGGGATTTCATCATCGAAGACCGGCAGGAGGGCGCGGTACTCCATCCCTTTCAGCCCGGCCAGCCCCGCGCCGCGCAGGAAGTGCATCAGCACCGTCTCCACCTGGTCGTCGGCAGTGTGGCCGACCGCCACAGCCTGCGCCCCCTCCCGCCGCGCGGCGGCGAAGAGAAAGCGGTAGCGCAGCGTCCGGGCAGCCTCTTCGATGGACAGGCCCCCGGCGCGGGCAAACTGCCGGACGTCACCCGCCTCGGTCACGAATGGCAGGTTCAGGGTCCGCGCCTGTCCGGCAACGGCAGCAGCCTCCCGGTCCGCTTCGGGGCGCAGTTGGTGGTTGAAGTGCGCCACGATGACGCGGTACCCGGCGGCATGCAGCACATCCAGCAGGCACAGGCTGTCCGGTCCGCCGGAAATGCCCGCCAGCACTGGGCGGGCCGGGTCGAGTTGGCAGGCGGCGCGCAACACATCTTCGAGCATATGTCTTATTAAACCACAAACTCTTCGTTAACGCGATCACCGGGCGTGCGCCCGGTGATCAGGGGGAGGGGACACCACCGTTCCTGGCCGGCATGGGGGGGAACACGCAGGCCTGCGATGGTTGACACCTGGGATACCAGTAAAGGGAGGACAGGTGTCTTGCGGATATATTACATCAAAATTATCCTGATTGCATTAATAAAAAATAAGAGTTTCACTCTTTTCGGGAATTGAACTCTTTCAGCCATTCTTCGACTTCCTCCGGCCCCAGGCTGGCCTCCCGCTGAAAGACGGCCGCTTGCTGCGCGGCGAGGGAGATCTGCCTGGCGAATTCTTCGGAGGTGAGCACCCCGGCGTGGGCAGCCCGGGCAGCATTCTGGACGCGCCGGTCAGAACTGACCACTGTCCAGTTGCGGGCCTGCTTCCCCAGCCGGTCGAGCCGGACCTCGATGGCTGCGTCCGCGGACGCGCCCTGGCGCACGAAGTGGGCGGTCACGGCGCCTGATTTGCGCGTCGGCGGGAAGCCGGGCAGCGCGCCGTCGAAATAGACCTCGATCTGCGCCCGGCGCAGGCGGCAGAACTGCTGCAAACGGGCGAGAAGAGCATCCTCGTCGTCGAGCGCGTCGAGGCGCAGGCCCAATTTAGGGATGAGGTTGTGGCCGTCCACGAGGTAACGCATGGTGTGCCCATTTTAACGCCAACAGCGCGAATGTGGGAACATCCGCGCTGCTGATCCGGGAGGTCTCAATTACACAGTTTTGGTAGTCACTTCGAACTGCGGCGGCTCCTCGAAGTGCTTCTTGACGGCGCACAATTCTGCAGAACGGATGACGGCATCCTTGTATTTTTCCGGGAAGGAGGCGGGAAATTGCGAAGGATTGCTGTACATGCGCTGGATGATGCGGATGCCCTCGGTGGACAGTCCGCGCTGCTGGCAGAAGCCCAGCACATAGATGCCGGCGCAGGCGCCGATGGAAGCCAGGAAGGTGGCAAAGGGAGTGGGAGCCGAGGGGGCCGGCGGCTGGTCGGTGCGGACGGTGAAGGGACCAAGCAGAAAACCACGCAGGACGGCACTCGGGATGCCGTCCTGCGGGTCTTGGGGGAAAGATCGTGGCGCCTCCTTTCAATCGGCGGGAACAGGGTTGGGAACCTCCGCCGGATTTTTCTTCCAAAAAAAGGCCCAGTAGAGAAAGACGGAGAGTGTGTAGATGGCGATAACAGAGAGATATACCGGGCCGAAACCATATTCGACCTGCATCCAGCCGCTGACGGATGGGCTGAACGCCCAGCCAAAATTCCAAGCCATGCTGGTCAGGCTGGCCACCATAGCGCGCGATTTGGGTTCCACGCGCTCCATCACGAAAGCGTTGTAAACCGGGCCGCCCATGTTCATTAGCGAGAGACGCACGTAATGCGCCAGCGCGCTCATCCAGAACCAGGGCGCAAAGCCAAGCAAAGCCAGGAATGGGATGGAAAGTCCCTGCGTGATGACCACCAGTTGGATCTTGCCAATCCGTTCGGCAATTGGCGGGGCAATGATGAGACCGATGCCCATGAAAAGCGCGCCCCAGGCCAGCACATTCCCAATGACGGGGTCGGGTTGGTTGTAGACGACGCGGAAGAAGATGTTCATAAAGGGCATGAACAGCCCTGCGCCAATGGACGTGATGAGCATCGGCAGCACCATCTTGCCAATCGTGCCGATGTTCCTGACGGCATAACTCACCGGGGCAAACAGCGACCGTTCAGCGGTGGTCAGGCGCGGGGTGCGCAGGGCAAGGAGGGGAAGGATGGCAAGCGCTGAAACGACAACGATAATGCCCAGCGCCCCGGCATAGGCAGCGCTGCTGGTGGCCTCCACGCCGCGCGCCTGCCCAATCCAGGTCGGAAGGTAGCCGCCAATCGAGTTGCCGACAAAAGAGGCGGTCATGGTCAATCCCTGGCTGAGGCTGAAGAGGTAGGTACGCTCCTCCATGCCGCTGTTCTCCAGCAGGAAGGGAGCCATGGTCACTGCCGAGAGGCTCTGCGCCGCGCCCATGACCACCGCCATGGCGTAGAACAATCCCTGCGAGGGCCACAGAACCATGGCCGCCACCGCCAGCGAGGTCAGCGCGCCGCCGGCCAGGAGGGAGGCTTTTCGTCCCAGCATATCGGCCAGGTAACCAAGCGGGAGGGCCAGCGCCAGAGCAGTGATGCTATTGATAGTGATGATGTGACCAATGATGCTCTGGTCCAGGTCGAGGCTGAGGGCATAGAAATTGAAGAGCAACCGATAAACGCCAAACGCCGCGCCGCTTAAAATGGCGCTGATCAGGTAGAGGCGCGCGTTGCGGGAAAATTGTCGAATGCGAAACAGGTAGGTTTTGAGCACGTTAGACATGAATGTTCAGGTAATCCTTTACCAACTGATGGATTGCTTCCAAAGCCTCCAGCCGCGCCTCGTAGCGTTTCTCGAAGCCTGCGCCGACCGTAATCTGCACCAGCCCCGCCAGGCGCAGGGCATGCAAGTGATGGATGATGGTTGGCGGGCGCAGCCGCAAGCGGCGCGCCAGTTCGGAGGGGGAAAGGGGACCGGATGAAAGGTAACGCAGGATGCGCAGCCGGGTTGGGTCGCCAAGTGATTTGAACGCGGCCACCAGCCCGTCCGGCGCTTCGCTTCCATCCGCCCCGCCCTGGACCTGAGGCCTGGCGCCAAAAGCAATAAAGATTTCTGTCCCCGCCCGCTCCAGGAACACGAGCGGAGCGACCCACCAGGAGGGGAGGAGGACGACGCCGGTTAATTGGTCAATATCCTGCAGTCGGACGCCATGCGACAAGCGTTCAACCAGTTGCGCCAGCGGGAGTCTTTCTGCCAATGCGCGCGCTTCTCTTAACTCACCTTCAATTACCGGGCGGAGGTGCGCCTCTTCATCTGCAAAATAAACCAGGTAATATTCCTGCAACGCATCAAGGTAGCGTTCGCCGTAACCGCGCAAGTCTGCCCAGGTGTTCAGGATATTGTCGAAACCGGCCGGGGAGGGGGTACGACCATGTCCGTAAATGGAAATGAGCCGCGCCTTATCCTCGGCGCTCCAGGAGCCGCGCCCAGCAATTTCTTCCAGCAGGCGATACGCCTCGACAGACAACTTCCCTGGCAGCGTCAGGAGCGGCAGCCGCCGGGCCGGCTCCAGGTCCGCGACCGCCCGGAGGAGAGTCTGCCCATCCAGCGGTTCGGCCAAGGTGCCAAGCCAAGGAAGCGGCACGGTGGAGAAGGAGAATATGCGTTCGAGGGTCTCCCGGCTACGGGTCGAGAGCCGCTGACGGACCCCCGCCGCCCACGCCGGACGCACGCCAAATTCTGCTGCGTGGTGCAGTACAAATAGACTCATAAACAAGTCGCAGGCAGTGCCGGGAATCCATCTGAGTAGAGCAGACATAGGCGCACACTATTAGATTATTACCTAATGTGTTAGATAATAATCTAATAAAAATTTTTCGTCAAGTGCCTTTCGATGATATTTATGCTATACTAGCGCTGGTTTTTGGATGAATCCACCCTCTGCTTTTATTCTCTCATCCTGTGCTCGATGGTTACGGCAAGCAGAATGACAACCCGGCGATGATTAACTGGCAGTTGGGAAGTAAGGGAAGGCAACAAAGCCGGATGTCTTTCTGTTCCAAGAGGTTGAAATAACAGGAATCTATGCCAGGACAAGAATCTCTTTCCTCTCTCGAATTGCTCTACCGGGTGAGCCGTGAATTTGCCTCGGCCCTCGACTTGCGTACGGTGCTCCAGCGGGTCTTGTTCCAGTCGCTGAAATATGTCGGCGGGGAACGGGCGAGTGTCATCGTGATGGACGATAACGGCAAAACGGTCGACGCGGCCATCGTGTTCGGGCGCAAAATCCAGCAAAGCACGACCCAGAGCCTGCGCGAGACCGTTGAGCGCGGCCTGGCCGGGTGGGTGGTGCGCAATCGCCAGCCGGCCTGGGTGTCGGATACCACCAAGGACGAACGCTGGCTGCACCTGCCGGACGACGCTGCCGAACGCTCCGGGGCAAAAGCCGCTCTGTGCGTCCCGCTCCTGGTACGCGACAAACTGGTGGGAGTACTCACCCTCGTTCACCCCGAACCAGGGGCATACAACAAAGATCACTTCAACCTGATGAAGGCCATCGCCGACCAGGCTGGGATTGCGGTGCTCAACGCTCGCCTGTATGCCGAAAGTCAACGCCAGGCGCGGGTGATGACAGCCCTGGCCGCCTCGGCGGCAGCCATCAACGCCGCCATGAGCATGGAAGAACTCCTCCAGTGCATTCTGAGAGAGACCATTCGCGCCTTGCAGGTCGAGAGCGTGGCGCTGGCGCTCGTTGAATCCGGCGGAGAACTGGCCTTCCAAGACGCCACAGGCGAGAATAAAGATAAGATTGTCGGCAAACGTATTCCCCCGGGCCAGGGTCTACTCAATTCGGTGGTGAAAAGCGGTCAGGGCGTTGTCGTCCCGGCCGTGCAAGAGGAAAGGCGATTCGCTTCCGTTGAAAAATTCGAGGGGCTCGAAGCCCGGGCAATCGCGGTAGCCCCGATTTACGCCCAGGGTCATGTGATAGGCATTTTGGAGGCGATCAACCCCATCTCCGGCGCCTTCGACCCGGACGCTCTGCTCGTGCTAGTCGGGATCGGCAACATGGCAGGCTCTGCCATTCAACACGCCCAACTCTTCGAACGCCTGCAGGCAGCACACAAACGCTACCGTGAACTCTTCGATGACAGCGTGGACCCCATTTTTGTCACCGGCTGGGATGGGAACGTGCACGAAGCCAATCGCCAGGCAGCGGTCATCAGCGGCTACACACCAAAGCAGTTACAGGGGATGTCAATCTATTCCATGCACGAGGCAGTCAAGAACGGCAACGAAATCAGCAAGGAAATGCTCAAACCCGGCCACACGATCAGTTATGAAGCCGTTCTACACAACAAAGACGGGCATTCGATTCCAATCCAAGTGCACGTGCGGCGGGTGATGTTCGAAGAGGCTGAGTTCCTGCAATGGCTGATGCGCGACATTACCGAGCGCAAAGACCTCGACCTCATGCGCGAAGACCTGACCTCGATGATCTACCATGATCTGCGTTCGCCGCTGGCAAACATCGTCTCCAGCCTGGAGGTGCTCAAGGCACTCTTTGCAGGCCAGGAGAACGAGACTATCGAATCCGTCCTGACCATTGCCCACCGCTCCACAGATCGCATCCAGCGGCTGGTCAATTCTTTGCTGGACATCAACCGCTTGGAATCCGGGCAGCCAATCGTCTCGCAGCAAGCCGTATCGCCAGCCTCGCTGGTCCACGAGGCAATTGACGCTGTCCGCCCAATCACCGACAGCCGTCGCCAAGTGCTAACCGGTTACGTTCCTAAAAACCTGCCTTCCATCCTGGTAGATGTAGACATGATCCGCCGCGTGCTGATCAACCTGCTCGAAAACGCCTCCAAATTCACGACCCCGGAAGGCAAAATCGAGATTGGCGCCAAACGCGACCGGGAAGGGGTTGTGTTCTGGGTGCGCGACAACGGGCCGGGCATCCCGACTGCGGAGCAAGATCGCGTCTTCGAAAAATTCACCCGTCTCAAAGGTAAGGAAGGCCCCAGCGGCCTGGGAATGGGGTTGGCTTTCTGCCGCCTGGCCGTGCAGGGACACGGCGGCAAGATATGGGTGGAGAGCGATCCGGGGCAGGGAGCAAAATTCCTGTTCACTCTCCCCGCAGTAACCCAGATATAGGAATCAGGAGCAGCATGCGATCCATTGCCAGAGAAGTATATATCGAAGACCAATATCCGGGTGTTATCCTAGGGGCAATCGTCCTCCCTCAGGGACTGATTCAAATAGATGCACCGCCCTCTTCCGAAGATGGACGCTCCTGGAGGGCCGCGCTTCTCAGTCTTTCGAACAGCACCGAACGAATACTGATCAACCTCGACGCGCACCCAGACCGGACGCTGGGCGCCCGCTCGATGGACTCCACCGTGGTGGCCCACGAGAAAAGCGCGGCAGTCTTTCGCTCCCGGCCCACCACGTTCAAAGGGCAGGGGGAGGAGACTGGCGCGGAATGGGAGGATATTCCCGGCATGGGCAACATCCGCTGGTCGCCTCCCGAGATCACCTTCAGCCAACAGATAACATTCCACTGGGGGGCCATGCCCGTCCTGGTCGAGTATCATCCGGGGCCTTCCCAGGGAGCCTGCTGGGTAATCCTGCCAGAGATCAAAGTCGTCTTCATCGGCGACGCTGTCATTGCCGGACAACCACCTTTCCTGGCTAGCGCCAATATCCCAGAGTGGCTGGACTCCCTCAAACTGCTCACTTCTCCCGCTTACCGCGGCTGGCAGGTCATCAGTGGGCGCAGCGGCCTGGTCAACGTTGACCAGATCCGCGCCCAGGCGGAATTCCTAAAAAAAGTGCAGACAAAAGCAGAGAAATTATCCACCAGCAAGAACCTGCTGGATGCGCTGGAAAACCTGGCCAATGCGCTGGCCGGGGATTTCAAAGCGCCGTCCAGTCGCCAGCACAAATACAGCCAGCGCCTGCGTCACGGCCTGCGCCAGTACTACAACCATCATTTCCGCTCATCGGGCGGCCTAAACGAAGAGGAGTGAGTCACTGTGGCAGAGCAATACGAACCCGTACTAGAATTGACTAGGGGGAAGATCGTCGAATCGCGGCACTATGGCGCTGCGGCAGTGGTGGACGCCGGAGGCCGCCTGCTGGCCTGGCTGGGAGATGCCCGGCTGGTCACCTACATGCGTTCCAGCGCCAAGCCCTTTCAGGCTTTGCCGTTCATCGAACGCGGCGGCGACCAGGCTTTCCATCTTACTTCCAAAGAGATTGCTGTCATCTGCTCCTCTCATGATGGGTCGAACGAACATGTCGAAACAGTGAAGGGCATCCAGGAAAAGGTCGGCGTCCAAGAAAGCGACCTGTTATGCGGCGTGCATGCACCCTTCTCCCTCCCCGAACAATTGGCGCTGATCAGAAGCGGGCAGCAACCCACCCAGAATCAAAACAACTGCTCCGGCAAGCATACCGGCATGTTGGCCCACGCCCGCATGCGCGGTCTGCCGATTGCCGACTACATCAACCCTGAGCACCCCATCCAGAAGACCATCCTCGAGACCATCTCGGAGATGTGCAGCCTGCCTCAAGAAGAGATCGAGATCGGCATAGATGGCTGCTCGGCGCCCAACTTTGCCATGCCGCTGTACCACGCCGCGCTGGGGTTCGCCCGCTTGTGCGACCCGCGCGGCCTTTCTGTCGAACGCGCCGCCGCCTGCCGGCGGATCGTCTCTTCGATGCTGGCTTACCCGTTGATGGTGGGCGGGCAGGGCCGCTTCGATACCTGTCTGATGGAAACCTGCGCCGGGCGCGTGCTGGCAAAAGTCGGCGCAGAAGGGTACCTATGCATGGGAATCCTGCCGGGGGCGGTTGGGGCGGATTCACCAGGCATCGGCATTGCACTAAAAATTTCAGACGGCGACATTTCCATCCGCAAGGCCAGCGGGGACTCGTATAACCGCGCCCGACCGGCCGTTGCCCTGGAGATCCTGCGTCAAATGGGATACATCAACGAGAAGGAACTAGAGGCGCTTGGGGCTGAATTTGGTCCTGTCAAACCGGTAATCAACCTGCGCAAAATCGTCGTGGGCGAAGCAAGGCCAGTCTTCACGATGCACAGACCCGACGAGACATCATGAACGACCCGAAACTGCTGGCCCGGCAAGTGCACCGACGCCTGCTGGATGCGTTTGGCGAACCCACCTGGCGCAACCCGCTCCCGCCGGTGGACGAACTCGTCTCCACTATTCTCTCTCAGAACACGAACGACACGAACCGCGACCGCGCTTTCGAGGCGCTCCGCCGGCGCTACCCGACCTGGGAACAGGTGCGCGACGCAGACCCCCGGTCGGTGACCGAGACGATCCGCCCGGCTGGGCTGGCCAACCAGAAAGGGCCGCGCATCCAGCAGGTACTGCAAGAGATCGCTTCCGAACGCGGTTCCCTCGATTTATCCTTCCTGAAAGAACTTCCCATAGAAGAAGCACGCGCCTGGTTGATGAAATTCAAAGGCGTTGGTCCAAAAACGGCGGCCATCGTCCTGCTCTTCTCGCTAGGGCGGCCGGCCTTCCCGGTGGACACCCACATTTACCGGGTCACGGGCCGCCTGGGCCTGCGCCCCGAAAAGATGACGGTCGAGGAGACGCACCAACATCTGGAAGGATTGTTTCCCCCCGAAACCTATTACGCCGCTCACCTGAACATCATCCGCCTGGGACGCGAAATCTGCGCGGCGCGCAAGCCTCTCTGCGAACGGTGTCCCCTGCGGGAGATGTGCGCTTTTCCCCGGCAACAAAAAGCGGCGGCCCCCCCCAAATCGGAAAGGAGGTGAGAGAGATGCTGTTTTCTGCCCGTCAACGCGGCCAGGGATTGGTTGAGTACGCTTTTCTTTTGGCTTTGATCACCCTCGTTGTTCTTGCAGTTCTGTTATTGCTCGGTCCCATCATTGGCAACGTTTTCTCGAAACTAAACAGCCAACTGGTCACTTACTAAGCACAAGGGCTGCCCCGTATGGGGCAGCCCATTTTTATCCCAACAACTCCAGCAGTCCCTCCGGGTAGAGGATCAGTCCACCCGGCTCGAATTCGTCCAGCCGTTTCCAGACGGGCTTCCCCTATGATGGCCTCTTTTTGATACAAAGCTGTGTCCGCCAAACGCCCGTCGTAAACAAGCGCGATCTTGTGCCCGCGGCGGCCCTCGTAGGTAAAAATGTTCTCCAGCACGCCCGGCGCGCGGACCTCGATCAGGTCGGCGCCGATCTCCTGGCGGAATTCGCGCCGGACGGCCTCCTCCCCGCGCTCGCCGAATTCGATCGTGCCTCCCGGCGGGCGGTAGAAGGTCTGACCCCTGCGGCTGTCGCGGCCCTCGGCCAGCAGGACGCGGCCGCCGTCGCGGCAGACGCAAATGGCAATCGGGCGGACTTTAAGGCGGGAGGGCAAGGGGGAGGTCATAGCCGCGCCTGCATGGACCACGGCCCCGTCCAGGTGATTGTAGCGGGCAGCACCCTGCCGCGCAGGTCTTCTTCGCTCTCGACGAAAACCAGTTTGTTGGTCGGCGTGCGGCCGCGCCAGCGGCCTTTTACCTCCTCCTCGAAAAGAACATCCACTCGCTGCCCAAGGAGACCCGCATTGATCTCGCCGACGATGCGCTCCTGCAACTCCTCCAGCAGGCGGAAGCGGCGCATCTTCTCCTCCTCCGGCACGTCGTCGGGGAAGTTGCGTTCGGCCACCGTGCCGGGGCGCGGCGAGTAGCGCGCCAGGTGGGCCGAATCCAGCCGCAGGTCCTCGAGCAGGCGGTACGTCTCCAGGAACTGCGCCTCCGTCTCGCCGGGGAAGCCGACGATGATGTCGGTGGCAATCGAACTGCCGGGGATGCGCCGGCGGATCTTTTCCACGATCCGGCGGTAATCGGCCTGGGTGTAGCCGCGGCGCATGCGATCGAGCACTTCGTCATCGCCCGCCTGGACGGGGATCTCAATGTGCGGCATAACCCTGGGCAGGGAGGCGACGGCGTCCATCAACTCGTCGGTGAAATAGTTCGGGTGGGAGGTGAGGAAACGGATGCGTTCGAGACCCTCCACCTGGTCCAGCACCCGGAGCAGCCCGGCCAGGCCGGGACCGTCAGGGATGTCTTTGCCGTAACGGTCCACAATCTGGCCGAGGAGGGTCACCTCCTTCACGCCTTGCGCAACCAGGGCGCGCACTTCGGCGGCGATCTCCCCAACGCGGCGCGAACGTTCGCCTCCGCGCCGGGAGGGGATGATGCAAAAGGTGCAGGCATGCGAGCAGCCCAGCACAACCGGTACATGCGCCGAGACGAGTTTGCCGCGCTCGTGGGCGGGGAGCAACAGGTCGCCGTCCAGCGCGGCGAACAGGTCCGAGGTCCGGGCGGATTCGTGTGCCTGCGCCTCGCCCTGGGTCAGGTACGAGAGCAGCGGGCCGGGGTCGGAAGGCGGGGAGAAGATGTCCACATACGGGAAGCGTTGGCGCAGTTTGGCATTATCGCGGATGCCAACCAGGCAGCCCATCAGGTTGATGACGAGGTCCGGGCGTCTGGCCTTGAGGGGGCGCAGCGCGCCAAGTCGGCTGTAGGCTTTGTCTTCGGCAGACTGGCGCACCACGCAGGTGTTGAGCACGATCACATCGGCCTCTTCAGCCGAATCGGTAAAGTCGTAGCCGAGGCGCTCGAGAGCCGAGCCGACCCGCTGGGAGTCGGCCACGTTCATCTGGCAGCCTTCGGTCCACACGTGATATTTCCTGGTCATAGCCCGCAAATTATACCAAGTATCTAATGTGAAACACTTTTGATAAA
>DYKZ01000182.1 GCA_020722345.1 Anaerolinea thermophila
GCCTCGGGAAGAGCTCAGCGAGGCTCAGTCGAACCACACGTCCGTGGTGCACGATGTCCCACGGCAACTCATTCGCGTCGGCGCTGCGCAGATGCAGAACCAGCGAAGGCGCTGGCCCCGCCTCACCGCGATCCCAGGCTGCGCGATAGCGTTCCTCGTATTCCGCCCGAAAGGCGAACGGGTCTTCGTACAGCATGACCTCGAAGCCCCGGCTGCGCAGTTCGGACAGGAGCTTTTCGTCCAGCAGCACATCGTCGGGGTCGCAAGCCACCCACAGCCGGGTGAGATCGGCCGTAAAGTGGCTGAGAATGCGTTCTGACCACTGGCTCATGCCACACGCTCTTTCGTCACATTCGCTCCGGGCATCACATCGCCGGAGACGCGCACCATCATCACGGCATTCAAATCCGGCACGCTGGCCTCCATGTCGTCCAAGGCGGCCATGCGTGCACCGTGTTCCTGCTGCAGCCGCTTGCGCCGATGCTCACGCACGGCGGGTAAGCCGATTCGTCCGATGGCCTGACCTCGGGCCTCGAACGCATACACCGCACGTTCGCGCTCTTCCTTCAGCCGGGCGCGGTGTTCGGTCAGCAGCTCCGTGAAGATCCGTTCACCCTGGGTGCTGGCAGCGGAATGCGATGCCTCGAACCACCTCACCGACTCCTCGGCACCCGTCACGGCATGCACGTCTACGGTTTCAGTGAGCAGCAGATCCCAGACGCGTTTCGCGGTCGGTACGAAGGGGCGACCTTCCTCGTTGATGAACACTGGAAGGAAGCGCTTCCGACTCAAGCCTTCAGCCGCCAGACAGATCTCCCATAGCGACCAGATGCCGCGCACCGAATCCGGAAGACCGGTCACGCGGATCACCGGCAGCGGCTGCCCGGCGACAAAGCGTGGCAGCTCACTGATCACAGCACGGGCGCGTGGGTCTTCCATCGTGACCCATTCCAACTCCGGGTTCTCATCCGCCGTGCGGGCGTCAAAGCAGGCCAGTGCCGACTCGCTGCCGTCCGCCCACTTCACCCGCCACGCCTTGCCAACCTTCGTTGCCGAGCCGCCGCGCGCGGCCAACCCGCTGGTGATGGCGCGCTCCAGCCAGAACTGCGCCGGGTGGTCGCGCCACTTGCGTGCATCGTCAGCGCCCAGATCGTGCTCTGTGGTGAGCAGATCGCTGTTCTTCTTCGACTCCGCCAAGGTGGTTCGCAGCTGCGACACCACCGCGTCGCACTCCTGTTCGATGGCATCCGGGTTCTGCAGACCATGCACGAACAGCTCGTCGAAGATCGGGTCGGCTTCGACCGAATCCATCACGTCGGCCGCCTTGTCGACGCCAAACTCCTGCGCGATGACCTCGAGCTTTGCCTCCAACACCTGGCGCACTCGATGCTCCACGGTGTCTTCGAGCACAAAGTTGATGGCGCGAACCACGTGCTTCTGTCCGATGCGGTCCACCCGGCCAATGCGCTGCTCGATCCGCATCGGGTTCCACGGCATGTCGAAGTTGACGATAACGTGGCAGAACTGCAGGTTCAGACCTTCACCACCGGCATCCGTCGAAATCAGTACGCGCACATCCTTGGAGAACACTTGTTGTGCGCGCGTGCGCGCTTCCAGATCCATGCTGCCGTTGAGCGTCGCCACCGAGAAACCACGGCTCTCCAGGTAGTCGGCCAGCATCGCTTGGGTGGGCACGAACTCGGTGAAGATCAGTACCTTCAGTGCCGGATCGCCTTCCTCTTGCTGCAGCTTGTAGATCAGCTCCAGCAGCGCCTCGGCCTTGGCATCGGTGCCGGCGGCCTCCGTTTCCCGTGCCAGCTCCAGCAACATCTCGACTTCAGACTTCTCCAACTCCCAGCCACTGGACTGCATGGCCAGATCCACCTGGGACTGGCCATCGAGATCGGCCCACTCGTCCTGGCTGGTGTTCTCAAAGAGATTCGCTTGGGGCTGTGGCGCATCAAGCATGGCCTGGCGCTTCTCCAGCGTGGTGCGGATGGCTGCCGTACTGGACGTCACCAGCCGCTGCATCAGGATCATCAAGAAACCGATGTGGCGCTGCTTGGCGGCTAATGCCTGGTTGTAGCCGTGGCGCACATAGTCGGTCACTGCCTCATACAGCCGCTGCTGCGAGCCGTGGCGTGCCTGCCAGGCTACCGCCTGCAGCCTTGTAACACGCGGCTTGAACAGCGGCTGGCCTTCGGCGTTGATTGATGCGCGCTTCTCGGTGCGGATCACGAAGGGGCGCACCCGGTCGCGGCTGACGCTGCTCTCGTCCGGGAAGGCTTCGCGATCCAGCAACTGCATCAAGCGCATGAACTGGTCGGTCTTGCCCTGGTGCGGCGTGGCCGACAACAGCAAGAGATAGGGTGAGGCTTCGGCCAGCGCGGCGCCCAGCTTGTAGCGGGCTACCTGCTCGGTGCTGCCGCCCATGCGGTGGGCTTCGTCGATGATGACCAGATCCCACGACGCTGAGATCAGGTCCTCGAAGCGCTCGCGGTTGTAGGTGTTGAGTTGCTCCAGGCTCCAGCCGCGCCGGCCTTCCAGCGGCTTCACCGAATCCAGAGAGCAGATCACCTGGTCGTGCATGCGCCACAGGTTCTCTTCCTCGCCCGCGCCGCCGCTGCGCCACTGCCGGAAGGCCGCCAGCTCGGATGGCTCGATGAACTGGAACTTCTCGCCGAAGTGCAGCCGCATTTCGGCCTGCCACTGGCGTACCAGTCCCTTGGGCGCCACCACCAGGATGCGTTTCACCCGGCCACGCAACTTCAACTCGCGCAGCACCAGGCCAGCCTCGATGGTCTTGCCGAGGCCCACCTCATCGGCCAGCAGGTAGCGGATACGGTCCCGGCTGATGGCGCGGTTCAACGCATACAGCTGGTGCGGCAGCGGCACCACGCTGGACTGGATGGGCGCCAACAGCAGGTTGTCCTCCAGCGCATCCAGCAGCTTGGCCGCCGCCGTGGTGTGCAGGATCTGCTCCACGCTCGGGCGCACGCTTTCCAACGAGGCCAGATCCACCGCCCGAGCGCGCACCACCGCGTCCTTGGCGGGCAGCCACACGCGGTAGGCGACCTCGCCCCACACGTCCTGCCGCTCGACCACCCGACAGGGTGATGCCTGCCGGGTGAACCAGCACCAGTCGCCAATGGTGAACCCGCCGCCGGCCATGCTCAGATCCCGTCTTCGGTACGGGTCAGCGCGAGGTCATAGAGGGTGAGAAGCTTCTCGTCCTCTTGCAGCGCTTCATCGGGCACCTTCTTCGCGATGTCGATGATCGTCTGGTAGTCCTTATTGCCCCATGCCGCTCTGAACCCAGCGCGCAGCGCTTCCAGGCGGAACTCCTTCAGACGGCGACCCGTGAACGCTCGATAGTGGTCAAACTCCTTGAGCAGCGCCTTCTCGCGTTTCTTCTCCAGATCCTGTGCTTTGTTCGGGTCGGGAACGTACCAGCGATCCTTGGCCTTGGCCACAAGGGCTGTGCTGTTCTTCTCCAGCCCGCGCAGATCCTTGTGGTTAGTCGAAAGATAACCATGAATCTGACTTGGAACATCACCTGTTCCGTCGTACTGGATGAAGTTATTTTCAAGCAACTCCGAAAGCTCGGGCTTTGATTCATGTTTCTTCCAACCCGCACCGAGCTGACTGATGAAGTCCGTGTGGATTTCCTGATAAGTTGATGGACGCCGTTTCAAAAAATCAGTGAGCCAGTCGATAGCGCTTCGCTCATCAGACACGAACATCTCCATTTGAGGAGCAATAGCAACCTGCATCCGACGC
>DYKZ01000183.1 GCA_020722345.1 Anaerolinea thermophila
AGGGCAATGTGAGGCAGTGCTACGAAGACTTCGCCTCCCTGGTCAAATCCATCGCCGATCGCGCAAACCTGACGAAGGGAACTCAGTGATGCGTCAACTGAGAGACAGCGTCTGGCAGCGACGCGGTACCAGTTGGGTGTGGGACGAAGAAGCCCGCAACCAGATCTGCGCGGCCAGCGAAGTTTGGAGCCTGCGCCAGTTTCTTCGTGCGAAAGGAAACTGGCCGGACGACCTGCCGAGCAATGGCTGCAGGACGTTGGTGGTGGCCGGGCTGGATGGCAGCCTCGATCTGCTGACGCCGGGCGATGCCGAAGCGTGGCTGGGCGATGCGATCAAGCCCGCCATCCTGTCGTTTCAGGACGAGTACCAAGGCGATGCGGCGTTGGTGTTCTGGCTGCCCGGTGGCCATAGCCGTATCAAGGTACAGGCGGCCACCGACGAGGTGGGCTGGCTGTGCCACACGCCCCACGGGCATCAGCTCGACTTCGGTCGCGTCCTGTGGGGACAGGCCAACGAGTACCCGCAGGAGATTCTACTGCGCGACGGCGGCAGGCCCGCTGGCCTCTTCCACTTGCGGATTACTTGAGGGTGGCTGAGTGACGGCAGAGATTCAGTACCAACCCGGCGAGCGCATCACCCACCCCGAGTACGGCCAAGGGGTCGTCCTCGACCCGGCGCGTGACGGCTATTTGCGCGCGTTCTTCGGCGTCGGCGAACGCCGGGTGCCGGTGGCGTCGCTGCGGCGCGAACTCACGCGCACCGAGCGCATCCTGCGTGCCGTGGATGGCAGCGCGGAGCGCGGGCGCAAGGCGTGGCTGGTCTACGAGGCGCACGCGCTGCCGGTGATGGAAAGCGCCTCGGCGCTGACCTCGGCCAAGATCGACCTGCTGCCGCACCAGGTGGTGCTGACGCACCGCATCGCCACCGCCTCTCCCCGGCGCTACCTGATCGCCGACGAGGTGGGCTTGGGCAAGACCATCGAAACCGCGCTGATCCTGCGTGAGCTGGCCAGCCGGGGCGAATTGACCCGTGCCCTGATGGTGGTGCCTGCGGGTCTCGTGAACAACTGGCACCGCGAGCTGAACGAGGTGTTCAACCTCGACTTCGAGGTGTTCGGCTCCGAAGGCGACATCACCGACCGCAAGACCAACGCTTTCGCCAAGCACGACCGGCTGATCGCCAGCATCGACACCCTGAAGCGCCCGGCGCGCATCAAGCGCCTGCTGGATGCGCCGTGCTGGGATCTGGTGGTGTTCGACGAAGCGCATCACCTTACCGCCTACAAGACCGGCGGCAAGGTGCGCAAGACCGAGAACTACAAGCTGGCGGAGGCGCTGAAGGATCACTCGCGTGACCTCGTGCTGCTATCGGCCACGCCGCACCAGGGTAATCACTTCCAGTTCTGGATGTTGGCGCAACTGCTGAACCCGACACTGTTCCGCAGCCCCGAGGAAATGTTGGAGGAGCGGCACCGGCTCAACACGGTGATGTTCCGCCGCACCAAGGCCGATGCATGTCAGCCCGATGGCTCGCCGCTGTTCGCGCGGCGCTGGGTTCACACCGAATCCTTCGTGATGAACCAGGCCGAACGGCTGTTCTACGAGAAGCTGCGCGAGTACCTGGAGGACGGCTTCGACCTCGCGCGCCGCCAAGGCAACCAGGGGCGTGCGCTGGGCTTCCTGATGGCGATTTTTCAGAAGATCGCGGCATCGAGCTTTGCTGCCGTGCGCCGCACGCTCAAGCGCCGCCTGCTGATGCTGACACTGCACGAGGCGTTGCTGCGCGACAAGGAACTGGACATCGAAGGCCGTGAGCGCCTGACCGAGGAGGCGCGCGAGCTGATCCACGAGGAGTTTGGCCTACCACGCGACAGCATCGGGCGCAGTGAGGTGGATCGCGTGCTTGCCGATCTGAAGTACCGGCTGGTCAAGAAGCTGGACGAAGAGGCGCTGGAGATGGCCTCTGACCCCTACGGAAGCGAATATTCAGCCACACACGCGGAGGAAGCCGCCTCGGCGGTGGTGGATCTGCACCTGCCGGAGGAGCGCCTGCGCATCGGCGACCTGCTGCGCGTGTTCCCGGCCGAGCGCGAGACAAAGATGCAGAAGCTGCTCGATGGCTTGGGCACGCTGTGGCGGCAGAACGCCAACGAGAAGATCGTGATCTTCGCCACCTACCTCGGCACGGTGGACATGATCGCCCGCGAGATCGAGCAGACCTTCCCCGGTCAGGGCGTCGCCGTGCTGCGCGGCGGTGACCACGGCGCGAAGGTGGCGGCGGAGCGGCGCTTCCGCCTGAAGGACGGCCCGCGCGTGCTGGTCTGCACGGCGGCCGGGCGCGAAGGCATCAACCTGCAGTTCGCGCGCGTCTTGTTCAATTTCGACCTGCCGTGGAATCCGATGGACATGGAGCAGCGCATCGGGCGCATCCATCGCTACGGCCAGAGCCACACCGCGCAGGTCTACAACCTTGTGCTGTCGGACACCATCGAAGGCCGCATCTTCCTGCTGCTCGACGAGAAGCTCACCGAGATCACGCGCACGGTCGGCAAGGTGGATGACCAAGGCAATGTGGCGGAAGACCTGCGCGCGCAGATTCTGGGACAGTTGTCGGAACGCTTGAACTACGACCGCCTTTACCAGGAGGCACTGTCCGACCCGGAGCTGAAGCGCACGCAGGTGGAGCTGGAGGCGGCGCTGTCGAATTCCCGCGAGGCGCGGCAGGTGGTGTTCGACCTGTTCCAAGACCTCGACGGATTCAGTCTCGACGACTACAAGCCCTTCTCGGACGTGTCGTCCAGTCTGGATCGGTTGGTGCGCTTCCTCTCGGCGGCGGTCGCGGATCGCCAACAGAAGCTGGTCAAGGTGGACGATGCGACCTACGACCTCGTCACCGTCGAAGGCACGCGCCGCGCCCGCTTCACCCTGAGCCGCGAAGCTGCCACCAATCAGGACGATCTGCAGCTGATGGGCTTGGATCACCCCTTGGTGCAGGACGAGTTGGGCCGCTGGCGCAGCGTGCCGCCGGAGGAAGTCGGCATCGCCGTGTCCGGCGACGTCGACGAGCCGGTGCTGCTGTCGCTGTGGATGGTTGAAGCATCCGCTGGCAAGGGCGAGCGCCGCGTGGTGGTGCAGCCCATCGCCGTCAAGCAGGACGGCACGCGCGTTCCAGCGGTCGAGCGCCTGTGCGAGAAGTTCCTCCAAGCACCGCCCGCTAAACCGCTGTTCCGGCCCGAGCAACGGAACGATCTGTTCACCCACGTCGTTGAACCGACCCTGCAGCGGGAACTGAAGCACAAGGGGGCCGCGAATGGCGATGGCAGCTATTCGGCGGAGTTGATCGGGTACGTCGAGATCATTGGTCGGGAGGCGTGATGCTGGACGAATACTCCATCGAACAACGCGCAACGCAGATCTTCGATGCCCGCAGCAAGGAATACTTCTCCGAGGTGTTGAGCTGCTACGCGGCCGGCAATTACCGGTCGGCTGTCGTGATGCTGTGGTCGGTCGTGGTCTGTGATCTGCTGTTCAAGCTCCAGCATCTCGTCGATCTCTACGGTGACGACAAGGCAAAAACCATTCTGGCCGAGATCGGCAAGCTGCAGCAGGCTAACGAGCGGTCATCGGAATGGGAATCGAAGATGGTGGAATCGGTGGCTGAACAGACGCAGTTGCTCGACATCGCCGAGAGGGAGAACCTACTGCACCTGCAACGTCAAGGGAGTGTCAGGATTTTTGTGTGCGAGGCGCTCGGAGACTTTTCCACGGCGCC
>DYKZ01000184.1 GCA_020722345.1 Anaerolinea thermophila
AATTCAAATGAGAAACTGGGACTCCTTCCAGCGGGTTTCCGGGCACTAATCGTTTTCCAGGGTCGAGGTGTCGCCAATCTCCTCGCCCCATTCCCCGGCGTGCAACAGGCAGTCGGCCTCGCACAGGCTGACCAGATGCCCGGCAGCATTGATCACCTCGTCTGCCTTTGGTGGTTTTACTTTTCGAGGATGGCTACCGCTATTGCCAATTTTCGCGTGTGCGACAGGGAAATCGTGCAGCCCCTGATCTGCTGCCGATCGAAAAACTCCTTCGTCCTGCCGTGCAGGGAAGCCTGCGGCCTGCCGAGTTCATCGTTGAGGATTTCGATCTCACAAAAAGCCAGCCCTTCCCGCCAGCCCGTGCCAAGCGCCTTCAGAACAGATTCCTTGGCCGCGTAACGGGCAGCGTAATGCTCATATGGCCTGGCTTTGCTCTCACAATATGCAATTTCCTGACCAGTAAACAAAGTTTCCAGATACGGCCTGCCCCTGACAACCAGTTCCGCCATTCTCTCCACCTCGAAGATATCCGTCCCGATTCCGAAAATCACGCTGACGATACTCCTGAATTGGTTACCTTGCCCCTTAATTATAGCAATTCCATAAAAAACGGTTGTCACGTTTTCCTAGTGACAACCGCCTTAACTTTGTTTCCCCGGCTCGAACTCGGCCAGGAATCCCAACTCTGCCAGCGCAGCCAGCACTTTCGACTGCGCGCCTGCCTTGACGACCACTGCTGTCGCGCCCAGGCTTTCGCCGAGGAAGCGACCGGCCTTCGATTTGCGCAACTCTTCCAGGACCTCGGGCCTGCTGACGCGTAAAACGGTCTGCACCTCCACCCGCGCCTCGGTCCCGTTCACTTCCCAGCGCTTGAGCGCCCGGACGAACGCGGGCGGGATCTCCGCGGCGGCATTCTTCGCCAGGAGACTCAACAATTGCCCGACCTTCAGTCCCTGTTTCGCCGCCCGCATGAGCGAACCCGGCGTGACGCGGTAATGATATTCCTCCAATCTGGCATCCTCCCACTCGCAAAAACGCGCCATCTGGTAACGCGCGGCGCGCGGCAGCGATCTCGGAACAACGATCCTGCCCTGGGAGGAAACGTGAAGTTTTCCCACTTCATCGAACGTTGAACGTCGAACGCCTGACGATTGACGCTCGGCGCTCGACGCCATTCGAAAAGCGGTAATCGTGTCGCTCCCTTCCGGCGCGGCCAGTTCCACCCTCCCCAGCCAGTAGAGCAGTCCGGTAATAAGGTAACGGATCAGCGCGCCGTCCACCTCGTCCCAACTGGTGAAGCCGCGCAGGTAGACACCGTCGGCGGCGCGCTTGATGAACCACGAATCATAATCCCCGGCCGGGCGCTGGAAATCGGGATGTTTTTCCTTGACCGCGCCGACAAAGGCCGGAAGGCTCCACCATTTTCCCGTCGGCACAGTTCCCAGCAACCCAAGCAGGAAACGACGCGCCGCCAGCGGCCGGTTCATCCACTCGCCCTCGCAGACAAGACCCGGAACTTGGCGCAGTTCGTTGAAGGTCTCGCTGCTCACCCAGGCATCGAACAACATGGCAAGCGCCTGTGGGCGAGGCATTTCGAGGAAGGAGCGCACTTTCTCAGCCACCAGGTCATTGCCGGCCAAGATACCTGCCGTTTGGAGCAGGCCGCGCACCACCTCCAGCGGCACGTCCGTGGTGGGTGGGGTCAGGTTCATCCGCAGGGCAGCCAGCAGGGTGGTCGCGTCGTCCAGCAAGCGGTCTGAGAATGGGACGGGATGGGCGCGCTCTTTAGGCGTGGCAAGGTGACCCAACGACCCAGCCTCTTTCAACACGACGGATACAAAGGGCTCAAAGGTTTTTCCTTTGGTTTCTTCGTGTTCTTTGTGTTGAATCAATTCTCTTAGATCATCGGGGATGTAGGCGAATTCCTGCGGCCCATTGGGAGTATCGAAAAAAGCGCGGGCCAGCAGGGCGCGGTAGAAAAGCGTTTCGGCCGCGGAAACCGGCGTCAGATACACCTGCTCCCGGTCGCGGCGGCCTGGACCCACCTCCCGCACCTCGCCAAAGCGGCGGACGAACGTCGCCCAGGGGAGTTTCCCCCCCGCCTCGGCCAGCGCATCAAGGGCGGCGCGCGCTTCGGGGGCAAGAGAATCGATCATCTCGCGCCCCAGTTCCGGGTCCAGCAGCGCCGCGCAAAGTTCCCGGCGGGCGGCCTCCACTTCTGAGGCGGTCAGTTCCACCCCCCACAGCGCGGCAACCACACGCAGGTGTCCAATGTCGTTGTTATGAAGGGAAGCGTACAGGTCAGGCATGGGGCTCGGACGCGATCAGGAAGCGGCCGCCCCCGCCCCGTTTGGCCTGGTAAAGGGCTTCATCGGCGGCGCGCAGGAGCGCGGCGGTGGTCTGTCCGTGAAAGGGATAAACTGCGATGCCGCCGGAAATGCCCAGCCGGGTTGTCTTGCCTTCCGGCAGTCGGATTTCCAATTCTTTCATTTTCTTGATAATCTTCTGCACGACCACCTGGGCCTGTTCTGCATTGGTCTCAGAAAGAACGAGGGTCATTTCATCCCCGCCATAGCGGGCCAGGAAATCGTTGCTCCGTAAGGTGCGCTGCAGGGCTTCGGCCACCTGCCGCAGAACGTTGTCGCCCGTGTTGTGGCCGCAGGTATCATTGATCTGTTTGAAACCGTCCAGGTCCATCATGATGATGCAGAAAACGCCTCCGGAGCATCCAGCGCGTTTCACTTCGCTGTCGAGGCGTTCATCCAGGGCGCGCCGGTTGGGCAGGCCGGTCAACGTGTCGCTATGCGCCTGCCGGCTGACGGCCTGGTGGAGGCGGGCGTTGATGATCGCAATAGAGGCCTGGTCGGCAAGCAAGGAGAGCAAGCGGATCTCCGAATCGGTAAACTTGCTCGGACGAGCGCGCGCCAGATTCATCACCCCCAACACCCGGCTGCCCATGCAGATAGGCACGCCGATAATGGAACCACACCATTCCTCGGGAGTGTTACTGAAAAGCGGATGAGCGCTCATATCTTCGATTACCACAATCTCCCCCGTCTGCGCCACCTTATACGTCAGGCCGTCGGGACGCGGCTCGGCAAATTGCTCGTTCTTCCGGCCATCGGAGGCGAGAGAAGCCCCAAAGATGACCTTCCCCTCCTGGTAAAGGTAGATGTGGGCGTCTTCGGCGCCATATACCAGCTGCATCGCCTCCTTTACCACGCTCTCCAGTACGGCCTGCAAATCGAGGCTCGAGGTCAGGTTGATGGCGATCCGTTTGATGGCATCCAATTCGGCCGCCTGCTGCTGGATGATCGCCAGAAGTTGTCCGTTCTGCGAAAAAGCATCCAGGAGGCGTTCCATCATGGACTGTGGCTGCGGTTCTGTCAATGTGATGGCGGTCATGACGGCATTTAGCAATCCTAGTAAATGTTCGATTGTTTCTGGTGGAAGACCTTCCTGTTCCAGGTGCTCGCGGACGTTATGGTACAGTTCTGTTTTTGGGTCCACGTTGCATCTCCTGTCCGTCAATATACCAAATGAGCATTTACTCTACAATCATACACTTTTCCCATTCCAAAGAAAAGGCGTCAATTTTGCCTTCAAGGTTCTCGCTCCCCCGCACTGCCAATGGCTGTATAATTGAGTCCACTGCAAAAACCTTTTTAAACACGAAGGACACAAAGGCAACGAAGGAAATTTAAGGACACTTTGAAAATGTTGAACCACGACGCAGATTATCTTGAATAATGATTTGTGATTTT
>DYKZ01000185.1 GCA_020722345.1 Anaerolinea thermophila
ATGATGTACCAGTAAGTGTTGAGGCTGGTGATCCAGTTGCGGGCGAAGGAGAGCAACTGACCCCAGTCGGCGTAACCGATCTCCACACCGACGCCGAGGAAGGAGAGCGCGGCGAAACCAAGCACCACGTCACCGATAGACATGGAGGCGAGGATGAGGGTGGGGAAGATGGCGTTCGGCAGGATGTGAGCAAAGAGGACGCGGCTGTCTTTCACACCGACCACGCGCGCTGCTAGAATATAGTCACGCTCGCGCACCGAGAGGATGTCGGCGCGGATGAAGCGGGAGTAACCCGTCCAGCCGAAGGCGATCATGGCAACCATGACCGGGATGGTGCTTTTCCCGATCAAAGGAGTGAGGATGGCGGCCAGGATGAGGGCAGCCAGCGTGCCGGGCAGGATGGAGATGACGTCCACGATACGCATGAGGACCATGTCCACGATGCCGCCGTAGTAAGCCGCAATGGATCCGTAGATGACGCCGATAACCAGGGTGGACAGTGTCACCACGATACTGGTATAGAAGGCTGTGCGCGTTCCCCAGATGATGCCGTAGAAAATGTCGTACTGGCCTTCGGATGTGCCAAGAAGATGCACCCATTTGTCTTTGCCGGTCACGGCTTTGTACCAGAAGGGAATGTCAGGAGCGTTACGCTTCCATTCCGTGCCCATCGGTTGCGGATCAGATTTGAAGCCGTCGCGCGGGATGGCGTATGGATCCCTGCCTACAGGTGGAATGATCTGTGGCGCAAAGACCGCAATGAGAACAAAGAGTAGGACGAGGGAGAAACCGGCAATGGAGGCCGGCGTCTTTATCATGCCCTGCAAGATGCGGTAGTTTTCCGGGCCAAGGAAACGCTCGAGGCGACCGATCTTTCGTGTGGAGATGGTATCGCGTAACAGGGTGTTATCGCCAGAGGGGACAGTTTGCGCCATGGTATGCTCCTATTACGAAAGTCGAACGCGTGGATCAATGAAGGCGTAGAGAATGTCGATCACAAGAACCGCCACCACCAGGATCAAGCCGATGAACATGGCAAATCCCAGTACGGCAACCACATCCAGACTGGTGGCAGCGCGCACCGAAGCCGAGCCAATGCCGGGATAGTTGAAGACCGTCTCCGTGATGACCGCGCCGCCCAGCAACCCCACCACACTGAAGCCGGCCAATGTAATGACCGGGAGCATGGCGTTTGGTTTGGCATGTTTATGGATGACATCGTGTTCCGGCAGGCCTTTGGCACGCGCCGTGGTGACATATTCCATGCGCAGGGTTTCGAGCATAGAACCGCGCGTCACGCGCAGGAAAGTGGCCCAACTGATGTAGGAAAGCGTGAGAATGGGCAGGACCATGTGGCGCAGGGCATCGAGGAACATATCGAAGCGCCCGTTCAGGAGGGAGTCCACCGTCAACAGGCTGGTGTAATGATGAAATGCCACCGACTCATAGACACGGGTGAGATCATCCGAGAGACGGCCCGGCGAGAACCAGTGCAGGTTGGCATAGAAGATCATCAACAAAAGAAGGCCGATCACGAAGGTCGGGAAGGACGTGCCGACGATACTGAAGACGCGTGCCGCCTGATCCACAAATCCATTATGGTGTACGGCTGCCTGGACCCCCAGCCAGATGCCTACGAGAATCATCGGTGCGATCGCCCACAGCGTCAGGTCGAGCGTAGCGGGGAAACGGCGTTTGATCAATTCCACCACCGGCTGGGATTGGGAGCGCGAGTAGCCAAAATCGCCATAGAGGATGCCGCCAGACCGCACGCCGGTAGCCTTATCCACCTTGCCGACCAGCCAGTTCCAATATTGCACATAGATGGGCTTATCCAGGTCATATTTATTAATCAGGGCCGGGATGGCTTCCGGGTTCTTCGGAAAATCGCGAATGTAAAGCGCCAACCGCTCGGTAGGCTGAAGGAAACTGACCATAATAAAGATCAGGACAGTCATCCCAAAAAGCAGGACGGGCATCAGCAATAGGCGACGGATGATGTAATTGACCATATCAACAACCTCTTTCCCTGAGGAGTGGAAATTTTGTCTTCCAGAGTAAGAACGATCCTCGAATCATTTTCACTCGGCAAAACAAAATTCGGAGGAACTCCGGGGGTCTGTTGCCAGGCCCCCGGAGGAATTACAAAATCTTACGACCGGCTATTTCTTGTAGATGGTGTAGTAGTAGAGGCCGGGGAAGATCGGGTTGAGGATGACGCCCTCGACCCAGCGCTGCTGGAAGCCGTGGCTGGTAGCCGTGTACAGCGGGAGAGCAACAGCCAGATCGTAGTAGAGCTGGTTGGCTTCCTTGTAGATCTCAGCGCGCTTGGCGGGATCGAGTTCGGCAACACCGCGATCGAGGATGTCGGAGAACTGAGCCTTGACATCAGCGGGCAGGCTCTGGCGACCGCCATAGGTACCGACGGTGTACGGCTGGTACCAGTTGTGCGGGTCGTGGATGTCTTCCAGCCAGCCGCCGGTCATGATCGGGATCTGCTTGGCGCGCTGGGCACGCAGGTAAGCGGGCCACGGCAGGCCGAGGGTCTCGACCACGAACAGTTCATTGATCTCGGCCAGAGAGCCGGCGAGAATCTCGGCAATGGTCTGGCGGGTGGCGTTGCCCTGGTTGTAGGCCATCTGGACGCGGAAACCGACGGTCCAAACATCGCCCTCGGGATCGTCGCCGGCCGCAATGCCGTCATGATCGAGGTCGGCCAGTTTGAATTCTTCGGTGGCCTTCTCGAGGTCATAGGTGTAGTGCGGGGTGTCCGGGAAGAAGCCAGGCATGCCGGGCAGGGGCAGTTGGAAGGACTGGGAGGCCTCACCGGAGAAGACATCGGTGATCAGGGTGTCGAAATCGAAGGAGTACGAGAACGCCTTGCGGATGTGGACATCGCTGAAGAAGTCAGGCGGGATGCCATTGCCATCGAGTTTACCGGAGCCAATGTAGGGGTTCGGGCTTTCCTCGGAGGTGGCGATGTTCCAGTTGTAGAGCATGACGTCCATGCTAATGCCAGGGCGGCCGAGGCGGGCCAGGAACGGTCCACCGAGGCCGGTTTCGCCTTCAGCGCAGGCGGTGAATTTCGCCGCACCGAGCTGATCGGCATCGTAACCGCAGACTTCCATGACGGGGCCGTAGGCATTGGTCGCAGGATCGTAAACCTGGAACGCGCCGACGAGTTCGTCCATCTGGGAGCGGTTGGCGGAAGGCACGGTGGCCAGGTCGGCATCACCAGCCTGCATCATGGAGAAGCGGGTGCCCCACTCGGGGACCTGCTTGAGGATGACGCGCTCGAGCTTGGCCGGGCCAGCCCAGTACTCTTCGTTGCGGGCGAGGATGATCTCTTCGCCGTTGGCGAATTTCTCGAGAACGAACGGGCCGGTACCATTGGCAATAGTGCTGAAGGGATCGTCAGCGGAGGTCATGCCGTAGAAATTCTGCCAGGTCTCGCAGGTTCCATCCCAACCACCGTTCTCAATGACCCATTCCCTGTCCATCACGGAGCCCCAGGATTGGGCAATGGTCGCCAGGAAAGGACCCCACGGCTGGGCGAGGGTCATGGTGACGGTGCCAGCAGCATCATCAGCCACAATCGCGCTCTGAACACGTTCGCAGGCAGCCACGAGGACGGCCGGGTCGTTGGCGATCAGGGCGTCGCGGTCATCGGCGGAAGCGCCACCATCGACGAGGACGGTGATGTCATCGTTGCCGACGCCGAAGAACGGTTCCGCCAACAGCCA
>DYKZ01000031.1 GCA_020722345.1 Anaerolinea thermophila
CTTGATGGGGCATGGTCTCCTGACCTGCCCCATATCTTGACCGCAGGGCTCCCACCCTGCGCCCCGCAGGGGTACTGATGCGAGCGCGCTACGGCGCAATGAAGTCGAAGTAATTTTGCGGATGAATGACTGTAAACCTGGCATCCGGGTAGGCAGCCTTCCACGCCTTGGGGGGGAGCACCTTTTTGGAAGCAGACCACTTGCATTCATACCCAAACAACCCTCCATCCCGTTCTTCGACCAGATCGATTTCCTGCTGATCGTATGTGCGCCAAAAGTAAGTGTTCGCGTACAGGGAGGAATAGGTGCGGTGTTTCAGGCGTTCCATGAAGACAAAGTTCTCCCATAGCAGGCCGACATCATTGCGTTGGTCCAGTCCGTTGAATTGTGCGATGATCGAATTGCGGATGCCATTGTCCAGGAAATAGTACTTGTATTTGCTGGTCACTTCCTGGCGCAGGTTGCGGCTGAAGCCAGCCAGGCGGATCACGACAAATGCCTTTTCGAGCAGATCCAGGTAACGCTGTACCGTCCGAACGTCGACTCCGAGCTGAACAGCCAACTCATTGAGAGAGACCTCATTCCCGACTTGAAAAGCCAGGAGCTTGAGCAGGTCCAGCAGGGTGCGGGAACTCTTGACCCGGTCGAAGGCCAGGATGTCTTTCAGGAGGTAGGCGTTGGCGATTTCGGTCAGGGTCTCGATCCTGGCGTTCCGGTTGGGGGCCTGCACGACCTCAGGATAAGAACCGAAGATCAGGTACTCCGAAAGTCTCTCCTGGAGTTCGAATCGATTGAAGCCGGAGAGCAACTCGGATTGTGCCAGGGGATAGAGCGTGAGGGTATGTTTACGACCGGTCAGCGGTTCGCCGATCTGACCGGCGAGCTCGAAGGAAGAAGATCCGGTCACGATCAGGCGAATACCAGGTACCTGGTCCACAATGATCTTGAGACCCATGCCAACGTTTGGGATGTTCTGGGCCTCATCAATCGCCAGCAGTTCATATCCTTCCACATAAGCCAGGATTTGAGAAAAATCCTGGGAACTAAGGATCTGCTGGGTGCGGATGTTATCGCCCGAGTCCAGTTTGTACTTCCATTTCGTCTGGGCGAGGAAATTCTGCAGAAGGGTGGTTTTACCAACCCGGCGTGGTCCATATACAACCAGCACCTTATTCGCATACAAGTGTTGAACCAGCGGTTCGTAGTCTCTTTTGAACATACAGACACTATACACCAACTCCATAAAATTGTCAAAATTTATGGAGTATTAACCCATGAATTTACCCCATAATGCGGTGGGCAACGATGCAGATCTCCACTTCCGCGCCCGGCTTTCGCGAAGCACATCGTACCCGAAGGGTATATCATACCCGAAGGGTACCCAGCAGGGCTCCAGCCGCGACCGCGCTCATCTGCCATCCATGCGCGCTTGCGCTGTTTCTGTCACTTGATAGGCGCCCTCGAACGGCAACATAAGGCCAGGTTCTCCGCCAATTCTGCCGCGCAGATGGTCATGGACCGGCTGTCGGCCTGTTCGCTGGCAGTGATGATATGAGCGAGGGGGGTGTAGTCGTCTTCCCCGTGAAGGAACGCAGGGTCAGAGTATCAGGTATAGGATGCTCCTTATTTTACGGTTCCTCTCCCTATCCGCACGCGTATCCCCCCGTTGATCAGCGCCAGCGACGTGTCCAGTTCCAGCCGCATCTGGCCGAGCAGGACGGGGTCGCTGCACAGCACGGTGACGTGCCAGCCGGGGCATTTTTTACGCAGCACGTTGCCAAACTGGGCGTACAGGTTGCGCAGGTCGCGGCCCTCGCTGACGCGCCGTCCGTAGGGCGGATTGGTCGCCACCCAGCCCGGTCCGGGCGGCGGTGTGATGGACGATACAGCCCGGCAACTGAACTCGATGCAGTCTGCCACCCCGGCGCGCTCGGCATTCTCGCGCGCCATTTGGATTGCGCCCGCATCGCGGTCGGAGGCAAGGATGGGCGGCGCTGCCGCCCGGCCATGGACGATAGACGATGGATGATGCAACTCCTGCCAGAGTTGCTCATCGAAGTTCGGCCAGTCCATGAAGGCAAAGCGGCGATTAATCCCCGGCGGGATGCCGAGCGCCATCAGGGCGGCTTCGATGGGGATCGTCCCGGAGCCGCAGAAGGGGTCGAGCAGCGGCGAGTGCATGTCCCAGCCGGAGGCGAGGAGGATGCCTGCCGCCAGGGTCTCGCGCAGGGGCGCCTTGGCCAAGGCCAGCCGGTAGCCGCGCTTGTGCAGGATCGTCCCGGACGAATCCACGCTGACGGTGACGCGGTCTTCGGCGAGGCGCGCCACCACCAACTGCGGCGGGCGTTCGGCCTCCTCGTCGGCTTTGACGAGGGGGGAGGGCTGTCCCAGCCGGTCGGCCAGGGCAGAGGCGAGGGTGCGGGCGACCGCGTCCGAGTGGTAAAGTTTGGATTTGTGGCAGGTGACGCGCAGGGCGACGGGCTGTCGGGGCGTGAGGAATTTTTCCCAGGGCAGGCGGGCGGCTTTGGCGCGCAGTTCGTCGAAGCCGCGCGCCAGGAAGGGCATGCCCAGACGCGCCAGGACGCGGCTGGCAGTGCGCAGGTGCAGGTTGGCGCGATAAAGTTCGGCCAGGCCGCCGCGAAATTCCACGCCGCCGGGCAGAGGCCGCAGGGGGGAAGAGGCCGAATCAACGGGAGCAGACGCGAGGTCCGGGAAGAGCCGGGAGAGTTCGAGGGCGGTGAACGGCTCGAGGCCGGGGGCGGTTACGGCGAAGAAGATGTCCAAGGTCAAAACCTTAACACAAAGGTTCACAAAGGTTTCCTTCGTGTTCCTTTGTGTTTGATTTCCTTTTGCGTCACGATGCTCTTCTGGCGTTCCTTGCGGCGCAGGTCTTTCTCGACGAAGAGCGGCTGGCCCGTGAACGGGTCGCGCTCGGTGTAGTACATCAGGCTGGAGTAGGTGGACGGGGTGGGGGTGAAGACCTGCACCTGCTCCGGGTGGATCTTGAGTTCGCGGCTGGCAAAGGCCCGCACGTGCTGCATGTCTGCCTCCGTGCAGCCGGGATGGGCGGCGATGAAGTAGTAGGTGAGGAATTGCCGTTTGCCGGTCTCGCGGTTCAGGCCGTCGAAGCGGCGCTTGAACTCCAGCAGGGAGGCGCGTCCGGGCTTGCCCATCAGCCCCAGGACGCGCTCCTCGACGTGTTCCGGGGCGACCTTCAACTGGCCGGAGACGTGGTGCGCCACCAGTTCGCGCAGGTAGTCGTCGCCGTGCTCGTGGTCGCATAGCAGCAGGTCATAGCGCAGGCCGGAGGCCACGAAAACCTTCTTCACGCCGGGGACGCGGCGCACTTTCTTCAGCAGGTCGGTTTGCGGCCGGTGATCCACCGGCATCAGCGGGCAAACTTCGGGGAAGACACAGCGTTTGGCCGTGCAGATGCCTTTGGCGAGTTTCTTCGGGCACTCGAAACCGTACATGTTGGCGGTCGGGCCGCCCAGGTCCTGGATGTAGCCCTTGAAGTCGGGGTGACGCGCCAGCCGTTCGGCCTCCGCCAGGATGGATTCGGGGCTGCGCCAGCGCACGGTCGTTCCCTCGTGGACGGAGATGGCGCAGAAGTTACACTCGCCGTAACAGCCGCGGTGGGTAGAAATGGAGAAGCCGATGGTTTCGAGGGCTTTAACTTTGCCCTGCTGCTCGTAGAAGGGATGCTGGCGGCGCTCGAAATCGAGGGCGTAGATGGCGTCCAGTTCGGCCTGCGTCTCGGTCGGGGCGGGCGGGTTCTGGACCAGGTACCTGTCGGCGTGTTTCTGGGTGAGGCCGCGGGCGCTGGCGGGGTCGTTGTTGCGGTAGAAGGTGTGGAACATCTGGGTGAAGGCGTCTTTGTCGGCGGCGACGGTCTCGTAGGCGGGTAGTTCGAGGTAGCCTTCGGGCGGCTCCCTGGCGATGTAGCACAGTCCGCGCACGCCGCGCGGCTCGCCTCCATCGCGCAGACAGGCCGCCAGGTCCAGGACGCTGCGCTCGGCCATGCCGTATAGGATGTAATCGGCTTTGGCGTCGAAGAGAATCGAGCGGCGGATGGCGTCGTCCCAGTAGTCGTAATGGGCAATTCGGCGCAGGCTGGCCTCGATGCCGCCTAACACGATTGGCGGCAGGGGAGGCAAATTGGCAATTTGCCCCACAGATTTGGCAAATCTGCGAATCAGGTTGCTGTACACAATCGTCGCCCGGTCGGGGCGGCGGGTATTCTCGCCGCCGGGCGTGTAATCGTCCGAGCGGCGCTTCTTCTTCAGGGCGGTGTAGTTGGCAACCATCGAGTCCACGCTGCCGGCGGTCACGCCCCAGAAGAGCCGCGGCAGGCCAAGACGGCCGATGTCCGCTATGCCCGAAACATCCGGCTGGGCGATGACGCCGACGCGGTAACCGGCATTCAGCAGCACCTTGCCGATGACCGCCGTTCCGATGAACGGGCTGTCAATGTACGAGTCGCCGGTCACCAGGATAACGTCCAGCGCACCCCAGCCCAGGCTTTTGATTTCTTCGGGGATCGTCGGAAGGAACATGCGGTGGATTATAATCGTGAATTATGGATAAGATTTATCTGGACTATGCCGCCACCACGCCCGTTGACCCGCGCGTGCTGGAGGCGATGCTGCCCTTCTTCAGCGATTCGTTCGGGAACCCCTCGTCTGTCCACCGTTATGGACAGCGCGCCGAGGCAGCCGTGGATGATGCGCACGAAACCGTTGCCGCCGTCCTGCACTGCCGCCCGGACGAGATCGTCTTCACCTCCTGCGGCTCCGAATCGGACAACCTGGCCCTGCGCGGCGCGGCTTTGGCCGTGCGCGGGCAGACCGGCGCGGACCGCATTCTGACCAGCCGCGCCGAACATCCCGCCGTCAGCAAGACTGCCGCCGACCTGGAGAAGCACTACGGCTTCCGCCTCGAATGGCTGGAGGTGGACGAGTTTGGCCGCGTCACGCCGGAGACGGTAGAACGCGCCCTTGGCCCGGATGTGGCGCTGGTCTCGGTCATGTACGCTAACAACGAAATCGGCACGGTCAACCCGATTGCCGAAATCGCCGAGGTCTGCCGTCGGCGCGGCGTCCTGTTCCACACCGACGCGGTGCAGGCTGCCGCCTACCTGCCGGTGGACGTGGAGGCCCTGGGTGTGGATCTGATGTCGCTGGGCGCGCACAAATTCTACGGTCCGAAGGGCGTCGGCGCGCTCTACGTCCGCAAGGGGACGCCCATTCTGCCCGTCCAGACCGGCGGCGGGCAGGAACACGGTCTGCGCGCCGGGACCTCGAACGTGCCGTATCTTGTCGGCCTGGCCGAAGCGCTGCGGCTGACGGCGGAGGAGCGCGCCTCCCGCGCCGCCCACGTCCGCCCGCTGCGCGACCACATCATCGGCGCGGTGCTGGAGTCCATCCCGGATGCGCGCCTGACGGGTCACCCCGCCGAACGGCTGCCCAATCACGCCTCGTTTGTCTTCCATGGCGCGGACGGCAACACTCTCCTGCAACTGCTTGACACAGCCGGTTTTGCCTGTTCCTCCGGCTCGGCCTGCAAGACCGGCAACCCGGAGCCGAGCGAGGTCATGGCTGCCCTCGGCCTGCCGCGTGCCTGGGGTCTCGGCTCGCTGCGCGTCACCCTGGGCGCCGGGACGACCGCGGAAGAGGTGCAGGCCTTCCTCTTCTCTCTGCCCGGGCTGGTGGAAAAGACGAGGAATTTTAACCGGAGATGAACAGGGATGAACGAAGCGCGACATGGACGAACTCAAGGTTTAGAGATAGGCGCTTAGCGCCGGAGACATGCCGCCGGCGCGTTTGATTCTCTTGAGGAGGCGACTCTCCTTCTAGTCAGGAGATGGCTGCCTCGCATTTGGTGACTTTGCGTTTGGCGCCCTTCCATAGGCGTAGGTCACACAAGAGGCGCGACCTACTCATTCCCCTTGAACTCTTCCATTGTGACATGACCCGGCTGGCTGATGCCCTCGCGCTTGATGGCTTTCCACAACGTCAGGAACAAAATCTTGATGTCCAACCAAAACGACCAGTGATCCACGTACCACAGGTCGAGGGCAAATTTCTGTTCCCAGGTGATGGCGTTGCGCCCGTTGACCTGCGCCCAGCCGGTGACGCCGGGATGCACATCGTGGCGGCGCATCTGCTCGGGGGAGTATCGTTCCAAGTACTGCATCAGCAGCGGGCGCGGCCCCACCAGACTCATCTCACCGCGCAGCACGTTGAAGAGTTCGGGCAGTTCGTCCAGGCTGGCAGCGCGCAGGAAACGTCCCAGCCGCGTCAGCCGTTCGGCGTCGGGCAGCAGGTTGCCGTCTGGCCCCGTGCGGTTCGTCATCGTGCGGAATTTGTAGAGGGTGAAGGGGCGTCCCTTGTACCCCGGCCTCTGCTGGCGGAACAGGACCGGGGTCCCGTGCGCCGCCCGGACGAGCAGGGCCAGCACCGCCAGCAAAGGGGAAAGGAGCACGAGCAGCAGGCCGGCAGTCAGCAGGTCGAAGAGGCGTTTCGAGAAAGGCATGTTCCCATTCTACCAAAAGTTTGTGGTATATTCTGAGCAGAGGTGCCTATGAACGAGCGAATCCTGATCATCGAAGATGATCCTGCCATTTTGAAGATTCTCCAGCGCGGGCTTTCTTATGAAGGGTATGTTGTGGATATTGCCACCGACGGGCGCAGTGGGCTGAACCTGTCGCGTGACCACCACCCCGACCTGGTGATCCTGGACCTGATGCTGCCGGGGATGGACGGGCTGGAGGTCTGCCGTCGCCTGCGCACGGGGAGGAACATCCCCATCCTGATGCTGACGGCCAAGGACACGATCCAGGATCGGGTGCAGGGCCTCGACGCCGGGGCCGACGATTACCTCGTCAAACCCTTCGACCTGGACGAATTGCTGGCGCGCATCCGCGCTCTGCTGCGCCGCACCCAAACCGAACGCCAGCAGGTGTATAAGTTCGCCGACCTGACGATGGACACTGCCTCCCGGCAGGTGATGCGCGGCGAGCGCCAGATCCAGTTGACAGCCAAGGAATACGAACTGCTCGAACTCTTCCTGCGCCACCCGCGCCAGGTTCTGACGCGCGAGGTCATTTTCGACCGCGTCTGGGGGTATGACTTCGGCGGCGAGAGCAACGTACTCGAAGTCTACATCCGTTACCTGCGCCAGAAACTCGAAGCCGGGAACGAGCCGCGCCTGATCCACACGGTGCGCAGCGTGGGCTACGTGCTGCGCGAGAACTCGTGACCCCCAAGCGGCCAGCCTGGTAAGGATGAGCATCGCAAACAAAGGAAGCCTGCCAATCCTTTGTGCTCCTTCGCACCCTTCACGTTGGAAAAGATAAGCCGCTAAATGTCCCTGCGCCTTCGCCTGACGATCCTATATTCGGCGCTCACGGGGGGCATCCTGCTGGTATTCGGGATGCTGATCTTCTTTCTGGTCAGCGTCCTGCTCGTGAATCAGGTGGATAACATCTTGACCGCCGCGGCGCGAGAAGTGCTGGGCCGGGTGCGTTTCAACACATATGGCCGCCTCTCGCTGAGCGAGTTCTTGCGCTCGGACTTGATGGCCGGCGTCTCGGTGCTGCTGCTCAATGAGCAGGGAGAGATCGAATACGATTCCACGTTCATTCTGGACCCCGAAACGCCATTCGAAACGAACAATCTCCAGAAGCGGCGGCAGGAATTCAGCAGCGTTTATATTGAGGGGTTTCACCTGCGGGTGCTGAATATCCCGCTTAAGGTGGGAGCGCGGCAGGTCGGCACGCTCCAGTTGGCCTACAACACCAGCAACTTGAGCGCCACCCGACAGGCCCTGCTACAGGTGATCATCATCGCCGCCCTGACCTCCACCCTGGTCGCCGCGGCGGCCTCCTGGCTGAGCCTCGACCGGGCGCTTTCTCCCCTGGCAGCCGTGACCGAAACCGCCATGCAGATTACGCACGCCGATGACCTCTCGCGGCGCATTCCGCTCGAAGGGCTGGCCAATGACGAGATCGGGCGGCTGGTGGCCGCCTTCAACGAGACACTGGAGCGACTGGAGCGCCTCTTCAACTCCCAGCAGCGTTTCCTGGCCGACGTGAGCCACGAACTGCGCACCCCTCTGACGGTCATCAAGGGCAATGTGGCCCTGATGCGCAAGATTGGTGTCACCGACACCGACCTCCTGGCCGGCATCGAGGAAGAATCAGACCGCCTGACGCGCCTTGTGGTCAACCTGCTGCTGGAGGCGCAGGCCGAATCGGGAAAACTGCCTCTGCATTTTGCCGCCCTCGAACTGGATACGCTCCTGCTGGAAGTCCTTAATGAAATGCGCGTGCTGGCCCGCGACCGTGTCCGCCTGCGGATCACCGAGATAGACCAGGTGCTGGTCAACGGCGACCGCGACCGGCTGGAGCAGGTGTTCATCAACCTGATCTCGAACGCCATCAAATACACCCCGGCAGGGGGGACTGTCTTCATCGGTCTGGCTAAAGTGGGAGAGAACGCCCGCGTCATCGTCCGAGACACGGGCGTGGGCATCTCGAAGAAGGACCTGCCGCACATCTTCGAGCGCTTCTACCGCGCCGAGAAATCCCGCTCGCGCGCTGTGGACAGCGGCTTCGGTCTCGGCCTCTCCATCTCACAATGGATCATCACCCATCACGGCGGGCGCATTGAGGTTAATTCGGTCGAGGGGAAGGGAACCACCTTCTTGATCTATCTGCCCCTGCTCAAGGCGGAAACAGCGTCTCCTGCTGGCCAGGCGGCATAAACCTCCTCCAGGGGCATCCTTTTCCGGCTTGAAACCCGGGGATTCGTGTCGAAAACACACATTTACTTGACTTTTGCCTCCCATTTGTGCTAGATTTAGGCAATATTTCCCGCTGAGGATTTTTATGCACCGAGAACGCGTCTCTGAAAACGTCTACTGGTTCCAAAGTGAAGTCTATGCCCAAGTGACGGCCGGCGTGATTGCCGGGCCGCAATGGGCCGTACTGGTGGATACACTTGCTCTGCCCGAAGAAACACTTGCCATCCGCGATTTCGTCGAGCGCGAGGTGGGGGTGCAGGTGCGCTACATCATCAACACCCATTACCATGCCGATCATGCCTGGGGCAATTGCTTCTTCCCCGGCGCGATGGTCATTGCCCACGCCAAGTGCCGCCAACTGCTCGAGGAGCGCGGCATCCCCTCCCTGGAGGCGGCGCGCAAGCAGAATCCCATGTTCCGGCAGTCCAAGATCATCCTGCCCCACTTCACCTTCGACGACGGCACATTGACCCTGCGCGTGGGCAAGAAGAATCTAAGCATTATGCCGGCCCCCGGCCACAGTTCAGATGGCATCATGGTCTTGGTGGACGAAGACCGCATCCTCTTTGCCGGGGATGTCTTCATGCCGCTCCCCTACGTGGTGGACGGCGACGCTGAAGAGAGCATCGCCTCGATCAAGAAGATCGGCCGCATGGGGCTGGAGAACATTGTCCAAGGTCACGGCGACATCATCCTGCGCGGCGAGATTGAGGCCTCAGTCAGGGAAAACCTCAACTACCTTGCCAACATCCGCAAGGTGGCAAAGGCAGCCTCTCGTCGCCGCGCGGCGCTCGAATACCTAGAGGAGAATGGCATCGAGACCTGCGGCAAGAGCCGGGTCTACCTCGGCGGCCTGGCGGAGGAACTCCACCGCCGCAACCTGCGCGCCCTCTACGCTCGCGAGAAGGAAAGCGCAGGAAAAGATTGATTTTTGCAAGTCTTCAGGACAGGCTGGCGGAACCCCTCGCCTGACAAAAATCGGAGACGCCGCTTTGGGCGACCTCCGATTTTATTTACCCCAGGTATTCACGGCTCTGCCGCGCCGTTTTCGGACCGGGAGCCTGCTTCCTGTTTCTGGCGCATTTTCTGCAGTTTGACGGGCAAACCGTGCCGCCGCTCCGTGCCCTCGCGCAGCCGCTTGAGGTTGGGACGCAGCGCCCACAGCATCAGGACCTCGGCCAGGAAGCCGTAGAGGATATATTCCCAGGGGGAAAGTCCCAGCGCGGCGCGCACGGCAAAGATAATCATGCTCATCAGCCCGATGCTCAAGGTGGTGACCGAAGCGTAGCCGATCCCCCACCAGATGAGCAGGCCAAGCGGCAGCATAATCAGCGCCGCCGGTGGCCACAGGCCAACGGTCCCGCCAAAGGCCGCTGCTCCCCCGGCCCCACCCCGCAGGCGCAGGCGTCCCTCAGGGCCTCGTTCAGGCAAGAAGATGGAATAGTTGTGTCCCAGCACAGCCAGGATGGGCGCCAGCACGTGAATCCAAATGTTGTCGGTAATTGCCTGCGCCAACCAGACGGTGCAGGCCGCCTTCAGGATGTCGAGGATGGCAGTGGAGAATCCCGCCCCGAATCCGGCAGCACGGAAGGCGTTGGTGCCGCCTGTGCGCCCGCTCTCAATCGTCCGGATGTCCACGCCTTTAAAGATTTTTACGACCAGTAATCCAAAGGGAATGGAACCAAAAATGTACGCGGCCAGCAGGAGACCGGCATCAATCCAAAGGTTCATTGATCATCACCTGAAGTTGAAAATGGTAGGCACAAGTAAAAACCCGCCATGCTCCATTCGGTTGCATGTTAACGGAACCAGAACAAAAATCCCCATAAAAGGGCGAGCATGACGGCAGGTTCGGCCACAGCCTGCCGGAAGGGGACGCGGTCTGCCAGCGAGACGGCCAGTAATGTCAGGGCATAGGCAGGCGCCAGCAAAGCCAGCCCGTACTGGACAGGAGTCAGCGGCCAGTAGTGCAGCGCCGCGCCCAGTTGCATGCCCACCAGCCCGATCCCAAGCGCCCAGTTCGCTTCCCAGCGCTCGCTCAAGCGCAGGTGCAGGGTGCGCAGGGAAACGAGAAATCCGCCCAGGAAGAGTGCCGGAGCGACCAGGAACAGGCGGCTGCCGGAGGCTTTCAGCGCAATGGCCAGGATAAGGAAAATGGCAAAGGCAAGCACCGTCAGCCCGGCGGCCGCCAATGGGTAATGGAGGTCGGTGTGGTCAACAACGATGTATTCGGCAATGAAAACCAGTACCAATAACAGCGCGCCGAGGCCAAACCCCAGCCACCAGTTGACGCCGCCCGGCAGGCTGTTCAGGACGACGCCAAGCGCCAGCACGGTCAGCGTGGGGAGCAGCCAGTGTTCGCGCGTCTCCCCTGGCTGGAGGGATGGATGGGTGCGCAGGAGCCATTCCATGCCGGCGGCGGTCAGCGCGGCCGCCAGGGCAGCAATGGCCGTGTCTATGCCGAACGGGACGGTGAGCAGGACTCCGAACACAGGCACGGAAATATTCCCCTCGGGCACGTTCAACACGCGCGTCAGGGCAAAGGCCAGCAGGATGACAGCCATCAGCACACTGATACGGCTGGGGTCAGGGAGGTGGCGGTTTTCGTTCACGGCCTGGATTGTACCTCAAGCGTCGGCTACCGCAAAGCGAAGCAGCAAACCATCTACCGCAAGCCGCTGTAGGGCCGGCGTTCCGTCTGTCGCCGATGGAGTAAAATAGCGCTATCCGATTGAACTGATTTCCTTTTCCACCGAAAGGAGCCTGCCATGCAACTGAGATGCACCTACTGCCAGACCATGTTCGCCCTCAGCCGGGACGAGATGCTCGCCGCCCTCCAGCACATGGAGCAGCACAAGCAGAAATATTACGATGCCCACTGCCCGAAATGCCGCCGCGCCAACCGCGTGGAAGGGAAACGGATCGAAGTGCTCTTCCCGGATTGGAAGAAGACCATCAAGGCGATGGAACGCGACGCCGCCAAGGCGGAAGAAAAGCCGGTCGAAGCGAAGGCAGGCGCCGGGTCCGCCAAAGCCGCCAACAAGGCCACCGGCAAAGTGACGGCGGCCAAGCCGGCCCCCGCAAAGGCCAAACCGGCAGCCGCCTCCCCGAAGGCAAAACCGGCCGCTTCCAGCAAGCCTGGCGTAAAAGCCTCCGGCGGGGTCAAGAAGAAATGACCCTGCGCAACATCTTCATTGACTTCGGCGGCGTGCTTGTCCGCACGGAGGATAAAGGCCCGCGCGCACGCGCCGCCGAACGCCTCGGTATGACATCCAGCGACCTGGAAAAGGTGATCTTCGCGAGCGAAAGCAGCCTGCGGGCTTCCACGGGTGAGATCCCAGAGGAAGCCCACTGGCAGGCTGTGGCCGAGACCCTGCGCCTGCCGCGCCCCGAAGTTGACAAAGTCACCGCCGAATTCTTCGCCGGCGACCGCGCCGACCAGGCGCTGCTCGACTTCCTGCGCGGCCTGCGCCCGGAGCGAAAGGTCTGCCTCATCAGCAATGCCTGGTCGGGGCTACGGGCTTTCATTACCCAGGAGGGGTTCGCCGATGTCTTTGATTACATGGTCATTTCTGCTGAGATCGGCCTGATGAAGCCCGACTGCCGCATCTACCGCCTGGCGCTCGAGGAACTGGGCGCCAAACCCGAAGAATCCGTCTTCATAGACGATATGCTCGTCAACGTGGAGGCTGCCCGCGCCGTCGGCATGGCCGGCATCCACTTCACCCAGCCTGAAAGTGCGCTGGAAGAGTTGAAACAAATGCTGAATCACCGGTGACCTTCCGCCTGTGGGGGGATAGGTCGCCGGACAGGATAGACAATGAAAATTGAACTGAAAGACCGCCCCGTCCTACGCACACTGGCCGACGGGCTTTTCCTTGTACGCTCGCGCCGTGAAGACGCTGATGCGCTGGCCGAATTCAATGCCCATATTCACAGCGACGAGGGTTTCGACAAGCCCGATGAACGCGTCGCTGCCTGGACCCGCGACCTGCTGGCGCGTCCCCATCCCACCTTCCACGCGGACGATTGCACGCTGGTTGTCGAAGCCGCCACCGGGAAGATCGTCTCCTCGATGAACTTGATCTCGCAGACCTGGGCCTACGAGGGCATTCCCTTCGGCGTGGGCCGCCCCGAACTGGTGGGCACCCTGCCCGACTACCGCAACCGCGGCCTGGTGCGCCTGCAATTCGACGAAATCCACCGCTGGAGCGCCGAGCGCGGCGAACTCGTCCAAGGAATCACCGGCATCCCGTTCTACTACAGATTGTTCGGCTACGACATGGCCCTGGAACTGGGCGGCGGACGCACCGGCTACGAAGCCCAACTCCCAAAACTGAAGGATGGCGAGGTTGAACCCTTCACCGTCCGCCCGGCTGTCGAAGCCGACCTCCCTTTCCTGATGGACGTCTACGCCCACGCCTGCAAACGCCAGTTGATCACCTGCGTGCGTGACGAGGCCCAATGGCGCTACGACCTGACCGGTAAAAGCGAGAAGCACGTGGACCGGTTGGAGTATCGTATCCTCGAACGCACAGGCACGAATGAACCCGTCGGCTACTTCACCCATCCCTGGTTCACCTGGGATGCCGGCCTGATTGCTCATCATTACGAACTCAAGCCGGGCGTCTCCTGGCTGGAGGTCACGCCGACGGTGGCGCGCTACCTGTGGCAAACCGGCGAGACGCTTTGGAAACAGGAAGGCAAGCCTGGGACCCGCACCGTGTACGGTTTCTGGTTTGGGAGCGAGCACCCCGCTTACGAGGTGTTCCGCGACCGCCTGCCGCGCCTCCGCGAGCCTTACGCCTGGTACATCCGCGTCCCCGATCTGCCGAAATTCCTGCGCCGCATCGCCCCCGTCCTGGAGCGGCGGATCGCTGACTCGGTCATCGTCGGCTACAGCGGCGAGGTCAAGGTGAGTTTCTATCGCTCTGGCCTGCGGCTGGCGCTGGAAAAGGGTCAACTGACAGCGGTAGAGGCCTGGATGCCCACTCCCGAAGAACATGGCAGCGCCGCCTTCCCCGACCTGTCCTTCCTGCAACTCGTTTTCGGCTACCGCGCCTTCGAGGAACTTGAACACTCCTATGCTGACTGTTGGTACAACAACGATGAGACGCGCGTCCTGCTGAACACCCTCTTCCCGAAGAAGGCTTCGTCGGTCATGATGGTGAATTGATCCTTTTACTTTTGTGGTTTAATTGACGCATGGGCACCCTCTACCTTGTCGCCACGCCAATCGGCAATCTCGAAGACCTGTCTCCGCGCGCCGCGCGGACCCTGCGCGAAGCGCGTCTCATCGCCGCCGAAGATACGCGCGTGACGAAGAAACTGCTCTCCCACTTCGACATTCACACCCCGCTGACGAGTTACTTCGAGCACAACAAACTGGAAAAACTCGACCTCGTCCTGGCTGCATTGGCGGAGGGCGATGTGGCGCTCGTCTCCGACGCCGGGACGCCAGCCATCAACGATCCCGGCTACGAACTGGTACGCGCTGCGCTGTCTGCTGGCCATGCCGTGACCACCGTGCCGGGTCCCTCCGCGCCGCTGGCCGCGCTGACTGCCTCCGGCCTGCCGACGGACGCCTTCCTCTACCTGGGCTATTTGCCGCGCAAAGCCTCCGAGCGGCGCGAATTGGTGGAGAAAATTGCCAATTTACCCTACACGCTCATCTTCCTCGAAACCCCGCGCCGCCTGCTGGCTGCCCTGGCAGACCTTGAAGCCCTCCTCGGCGACCGCCCCATCGCGGTAGCGCGTGAACTGACCAAACTCCACGAGGAGATCTGGCGCGGCGCGATTTCTGGGGCAATTGAGCATTTCACGCAAAACGAACCACGCGGCGAGTTTACGCTGGTGGTGGCGGGAAAAACAAAACCCAAGAACCAAAAATGGACGGAGGAGAAAGTGATGATTGCCGTCAAGTTTGGCTTGAAACTGGGAGAATCCCCATCCGCTCTGGCGAAACGGGTGGCGCAGGAGAGCGGGTGGGAGAGGAAAGAAATTTACAGGCGGATCACCGAAAAGTAAACCCAAGGAAAACAGCCATGAACCTGGAACTAATCTGCGAAAAACCGAAAGGGCCGGCGCACGCAACGCCCCTTCTCTTCGTCCACGGCAAGTGGCACGGAGCCTGGTGCTGGGCCGAGCACTTCCTGCCGTACTTTGCCGAACACGGCTACGTTTCCTGCGCCCTCAGCCTGCGCGGACACGGCGGCAGCGAAGGCCGCCAGCGCCTGCGCTGGACCTCCATCGCCGAATACGTCGCGGACGTGGCGCATGTTGCCGGTCAGATGGAGACGCCGCCGGTCGTCATCGGCCACTCGATGGGCGGTTTCATCACCCAGAAATACCTGGAGACTCATCCCGCCCCTGCCGCCGCGCTGCTGACCGCCATCCCGCCCTCCGGGCTGTGGCCGAGCACATGGCTGGTTTTCCGCCGCCAGCCACTGGCTTTCCTGAAAGCCCTCGCCACTTTGAGCCTGTATCCAATCGTGGCGACGCCTGCCCTGGTGCGCGAGGCTTTTTTCTCGAAAGACATGCCAGAGACACAGGTTGCGGCCTATCACAAGCGCATGCAGGATGAATCCTTCCGCGCCTACCTCGACGAACTGGGGCTGAATCTCGTCCGCACGAAACGGGTGCAGACCCCGCTGCTGGTCATCGGCGCGGCAGACGACACGGTCATCCCGCAGAGCGGCGTCCGCGCCACGGCGCGCGCCTACGGAACGCAAGCCGTTTTCTTCCCCGGCATGGCGCACGACGTGATGCTCGAACAAGGCTGGCAGTCTGTGGCAGACCGCATCCTTGAATTCCTGAAAGAACGAGGCATTTGAGGTGAATCTCGATGATCTGGCTTTGATCCACAAACTCGACGCCCAAGACATGCTTGGCGAGATAGACAACCTCCCGGCGCAACTGGAAAAGGCCTGGGAACTGGGCATGCAGCAACCTTGCGAAGGTTTGGAACTTTCACAAGGCTTTTCCCGCCTGCTCATCTCTGGCATGGGCGGGTCGGCCATCGGCGCGGACCTGGTGTCTGCCTACGTCGCCCCGGTCTGCCGCGTACCCCTGGTCGTCCACCGCGACTACGGTCTGCCGGCCTGGGCGCGCGGAGCCGAGACGCTGGTCATTGCTTCATCACACTCTGGCAACACCGAAGAGACGCTAGACTCGTTCGACGCGGCGCTTGAAGCCGGCTGCACCCTCCTGGCCGTCTGCACGGGGGGGGAGTTGGAAGAACGCGCCCGCGCCGCGGGCGTACCGGTCTGGAAGTTCGAACACAAGGGGCAGCCACGCGCCGCGGTGGGGTTCTCGTTCGGCCTGCTGCTGGCAGCGTTTGCTCGTCTTGGCCTGATCCCCAACCCGGAGAAAGAACTCCTCGAAACGGTGACAGGCATGAGGTCCGCGCAGGAGACGCTGAGAGCAAATATCCTGGTAGCGCAGAACCCGGCCAAGCGCATGGCCGGTCAACTCGTCGGGCGCTGGGTCAACATCTACGGGGCGGGCATCCTGGCGCCGGTGGCGCGTCGCTGGAAGGGGCAGGTCAACGAACTGGCGAAAGCGGGGGCAGGCTTCGAGGTCCTGCCCGAGGCGGACCACAACGCGCTGGCCGGGCTGGAGAATCCCGATGTTCTCATGCAGACGATGACTATCTTCCTGCGCGCCCCGTCCGACCATGAGCGCAACCGCCTGCGCGCCGACCTGACGCGGCAGGCATTCATGGCAGCGGGACTGAATAACGATGTTTACGAGGCAAAGGGAGAGTCGCGGCTGGCGCAGATGTGGACGACGCTGCACTTCGGCGATTACACGGCCTTTTACCTGGCAATGGCCTATGGAATGGACCCGACGCCGGTGGAGGCGCTGCAAGACTTCAAGGCGGCGATGAAGGCGGCAAGATAGAAGTCAGGGCAGGTTGAGCCTGCCTTGTTTTTCTTTTCATGGTTCCCAGATTATGTGGATGAAGGAAACCAGGTAGGGCTGGCCGTTGACGTAGTCCACGCCGATCATCCACTGGCGGTAGTCGAGGTCAACGCCGGGGGCGCCGGGCTTGAAGAGCGAGTAGTAGTTGAAATTGGTGTACTCGTAGGGCCAGGGCTGGCTGAACATGGAGGCAGCCTTTGGGGTGTTGCAATAGGATTCGTAGGAGGAGTTCAGTACCTCGGCCAGTTTGGGCTGGATGACGTTGGCAAAAGACCCAATGGTACCTATGCCGCTTGGGCCGGCGCCCCAGTTGTACTGGGTGGTGCTGCTGAAAACGCCTGCCGCCTGCGAGGGGGAGAAATGGATGGGGGCGTGGTAATGCCACAGGCGCACATCCACGCCATGTGTGGGGCTGACCAGGGAAGCGAACAGCGTGCCGTTGGAGGCGTTGACGGCCTGTTTGAGTTGGGTGAAGAGAGAGGCGATGCGGCTATCGCTGCAGAAGGTGGCACCGGAGACGACTTCCGTCAGGTAATAGGAATTGACCCAGCCCGTGCCGCCGCTTGGCTTCTGGACCTTGAGCCAGGTCGCGCCTCCTGCCAGGGTGGATGGCCCCGTCCGGTAAACATCAGCCTGATTGAAACTGAACATGCCGACAATGGGGTAGCCTGTCCCTGCCCCAGAGCGGATGTTGAGCACGTCGTTGGACTTGACGAAGACCACGCCGTAGGGTCCCAGCGCAGGGGAGGAAGTCGGGGAATTGGTTGGGGTGGGCGTGGCGGGCAGCATGGAGAACGTGTTCATGATCTGCATGAAGACTGCCGATTCGGCGGCCTTGTCGAAGAGCGGAACGGGCGGATCATAATTGTCCGGGTTGCCGGAGTGCAGGATGAAGTCGAAAGTGATGCAGGCTGTGCCCTGAATGGTGGAATACGAGACCCATTCGTGGATCTGACCGGCGCCCTGGTCGCGGCCTTCTTGCCGGGTGAAGGTGTAACCGTTGATTACCGGCGTGCCAATCGTCGTGCCTCCAAGGGAACTGCCGCAGGCGCCGTTATACAGGCTGACGTTTTGTTCCAGGTACTTGGATACCAGGTTCGTGCCTGGCGTAATGGACATGTAGATTTGCACGTGGTTCGGCTCTTCGTAGGTGATGTTTGCGTCAGCCGGATAGTAGAACTGGAAACCATAGTTGAGATTCTGATATTCCTGCCAGCCGACCGCGATTGTGGGCGTGCGGGTCGGCGAGAGGTAGCGGGTGCGGGTGGGTGAAGGAGTACGGCTGGGCCAGCGGGTGTGCGTGGCGGTGGGCGCCCTGGTCGGCCAGCGCGTGTTGGTGGGCCGGGAGGTTTTCGAGGGCCAGCGGGTCTTGGTCGGTGTGCGCGTGGCCGAGGGCCTGCGCGTGCTGGTCATCCGCCGGGTGACAGTGGGCCAGCGCGTGTCGGTGGGACGGCGCGTTACCGTTGGCCAGCGGGTGGAAGTGGCGGCCAGGGAAAGCGGTCCGATGGCGGCGGCAGACAGGGTAAAAAAGAGCGCCGCGGCAACCGCGCCGGCTATCAGGATGATCAAAGGCTTCTTCTTCATACGCAAACTCTCCTTCGAACACAAGGCAACCCCCTCTTCTGATGTCATTGTAGCAAGTCGGTGGATGAATTTCAAGCCCCCGCTAAAGGACAAAAGTACTTGTATATGTCCGGGGCTAGATCAGGGCGTGGACTTGCAGGGCGATGACGCCTGCAATCAGCCCCACGATTCCCCCTGCCAGAATATCCGAGACGTAATGTACCCCCATGGCCACGCGCGCCAGCGCCACCAGCGGCGCCCAAATGCACAGCAGGATTGCCAGCCAGCCCGGTCCCAGGCCGATTGCCAGGACAGCGATCAACACCGCTCTGGCCGCATGCCCGGAGGGGAAGGAGTGTGGGTCGGTGGAGCGGTAAAATCTGCCCCATTCGCCCTCCGGCCTGCGGCGGCGGATGCTGAACTTGATGACCAGCACGATCACGGCCAGCGCAACGATGCTCGCCAGCACCGTCAGCGCCCACGGACGCCAGAACTGACCGCCCAGCCAGGCCAGCAGCGCCAGCCCGGCCCACCAGAACCAGGAATCCCCCGAGTGGGCGAAAAACACGCACAGGCTCCGTAATAAGCCCGGACGCTCGGCCACCCGCATCCGGGCGGAGAGTCGAGCGTCCAGTTCGAGGAGACGAGTCAGGTTCACTTTTTCTTTTTTGCGGGGGCTTCTTCAGCCTTTTTGGAAGCGGCCTTTTTCGCCCTGGCGGCGGTTTTCTTTTCGGCCCTCTGACCATCGGATTTTTCAGCCGCTTTGAGACGCTTCTTGAAATCCTTGCGGATGATTTCCAACTGGTTGGGCTTGTCCACATCCATGCCCACCTCGGCATACGGGCAGACGATGGCGCGGCCGGTGATGTCCAGCCGTTTCATGACCTTTTTGACAGCCATCTCAAGGGTCAGGCGGCGGAAGAGGAGCAAAAAAAGTGTATCGAAGCCAATCAGGGCAGCCTGTGTGAATGGACTCTTGCGGGCATTGGAGATTTTTTCCCACAGGTTACTTTCGCTTTCATCCAGCACTAATTTAGCGCGCGCCACGTTCATGTCGCCGCCGCAGACTTCCATATCCTTCAGTTTCGTCCAGGTCCGTTTCGAGTCTGGGAAGCGCTTTTCCATCGTCTCGCGCTCGATGACGTTGTAATAGACATCATCGTCTGTTTCCATCGCCGTGTTGACCACCCAGTCCACCATTTCACCGGTGATGGCGGGGATATCCGACGAAACGAACAGAACGTGCTTGCTCTTCTTCCCCAGTTCCAGCGACTTTTGCACGCCGGCGCGAAAGTTATCCAGCATCTTCCCCTGGTTGGGGATGTAATGGAGTGGCTTGGCGCATGTCAGGCCAGTTTTCTCGCTCAAGCCAACAACGATGATGTTGTCAACGGTTTGGGCCTGGCACAGGGCGTCCAGCACCCACTGGATCATCGGCCTGCCGGCTATATCCAGCAGCGCCTTGTTGTGGCCTTTGGTTTCAGAGTAGAGAGGTTCCTCAGGGAGCGGGATTCCACCCGCGGTGACAATTGCATCCATACAGTCTCCTTGAAATCAATTGAGTTCTTGTAGTGTCGGCTCGAAGCCAAGTTTTGCCAGCAATTCTTCGTACTCGGCATGGGTCAGTACGCGTCCCTTGCCCGAAACAGCGATCAACGCCGACTCCATCATGTTCGTGCCAAATGAGCGGCCTTCGAGCACTGGCGTGGTGGTTACAAGGTATTTCACACCGCATTTGCGGAACAGTTCGATATCGGCCTCGGTAGTCGTATTTGTCACCACAACCTTGCCCTGCATATCATCGGGCATGTAGCGCTTGATATAGTGGCAATCGCCGGCCACCACCGTGGCCCATTGGAACCACTTCGGATATTTGGGCTTGCGCTCCTCCTGCTTCTCGCCGGTCGGGTAAACCCACTCGAACGGCAGCCGCCCGGCAATGGGCATCACCAGCGCGGCCAGAGACTTCAATTGCCTGTCGGTGTGGAGCGGAATGTTCAGTCCCAACGAGAACATGAAATCGCCGAAGGTGCACTCATACCCGGCGTCCAGGAACGAACGGGTCAATCCCCAGCGGTCTGCGCCCGTCATGATAAAAGCCCTTCGCCCGCGCGCCTCGATATAACCTTTGAGATGCTGGTCCAGGAAACCCGCCGCCTTCTTCTCCAGTGTAATCTTCAGGCCGGTGCCGTCCACAATCGGCGTCTGCTTGACGAAGCGCACCATCTTGTTGACCGAATAAAGCGGATACCATTTGGTATCCACCAGCAGCCCCAGATCGGCCCCGCCCACCCCAAAGGCGTCCACCTTGCCGTCGAGTTCCTTGTATTTCAGCGCCGCGGCCTCCATGTCGCCGTCCGTGCCGATGCGTTCGATGCTGACCTCCTCCCCAAGCAATTTGACCACCACTGCCTTGTTGCGTTTGGATGACCCAAGGCTAATGCTGACTGCTCGTTTCATCGGAAAACTCCTTCTTTGGAATTTGCGGTGTGAGTATACACCGATACGAACGTTCTGCAAATAGGCGGACGCGTCGCCCGAAATGTGTAACCCTCTTCCGCCGCAAACGGTTCTTTGCGGGACCGTTCGCCTGCCGCGCCCGAATCGGGTAGAATCCAGTCTGAGGAGGACTCATGCTCACTCCTGCGGACGGCGCAGTCATCACCACCGACACGAAACTGACCCCGGGCGTCCATTATTTGCCCAGCGGCCTGACCATCGCGGCAGACGGCGTCACCCTGGATGGGAACGGTGCGCTGCTGGTGGGCGCGGGGCGGCAAGGACGCGGCATCGTTATCGAGGGGCGCGCCAACGTCACGGTCCGCAACGTGCGGCTGGCGGAGTACTATCACGGCATCTACGCGCGTGATTGTTCCAACCTGACGATTGCAGATTGCCAGGTAACGGCCACCGCCGAAGTCGCTCCCAATACGGTTTTCCTCGACATCTGGAAGGATGCCGATTCCACTTACGGCGGGGGAATTTTTCTCCGGGACGTAGGCGACAGTTCCCTGGTCCGCAACGACCTGATGCACCAGATGACCGGCCTGTATGCCTACGGCTGCCGCCGTCTCACCGTCCGCGAAAACAACGCCAGTTACTGTTCCGGCTGGGGATTCTATCTCTACGAGACCGGCGACAGCCTTTACGAGAACAACACAGCCGATTACTGCTGCCGCTGGGAGCCGCGCGGCGAGCGCGCCGGACATATGGGAGCGGATGCGGCAGGATTCCTGATCGTCCATTCCTCCTGCCGGAACATCTTCCGGCGCAACCTGGCGCGCATGAGCGGCGACGGTTTCTTCCTGGCGGGGCTGACGCCGCAGTTCGAGCCGGCAGGCTGCGATGACAACCTGTTCGAGCAGAACGATGGTTCGTGGAGCCCGAACATCGCCTTCGAAGCCACGTTCAGCCGCGGCAACATCTACCGCGACAACCTGGCCAATCGCTGCAACTATGGCTTCTGGCTGGGGTTTTCTCGCGATGGATTGCTGGAAGGCAACCAGATCAACGAAAACCGCCGGGCGGGAATCGCCGTCGAAAACGGGGTCAGGTTCCAGGTCCGGGCGAATACGCTGGCCGGGAACAACTATGGCATCCTGCTCTGGTCGAAGCGCGTCCCGGACTTCGAGCAGGCTGTACCGGAAAACGATACCAGCCGCGACTGGCTGGTGGAGGAGAACCTGCTGCGCGAGAACCGTACAGCTGTCCGGCTGGCCGCCGATCAGGATCACGGCATCCGTCCCCTGCCGGCTTCGGGCGAGTGGGGTCTGCCGGCGCCTGCGCCGCGCTGTCACACCTTCCGGGGCAACCGGCTGGAGAAGAATATTGCCGCCTTCGATCTGACCGAGGCCGGGGATACCGTCCTGGAGAGTAACGAGGAGTTGAGATGAAACGCCTAATCACTGTGCTGCTCCTGCTCTACATTGTGCTGACCGTTTATCCGGTTGTGAGCATTCTGGCAGGCTCCGCTCCGCCGTTCATTCTGACGCCACTTGCCACGCTGGCCGGTTTTGCTTTTGCCCTGCTGCACGCTGCCCAACGGCACGGCTGGAAGAATGCCCTGCTCATGCTGGCGGTTGTGTTCATCGTCAGCCTGGCTTTCGAATCTGTGGGCGTTGCAACCGGCTGGGTTTATGGCCCGTATCATTACACCGACAAACTCGGCCCGCTTTTCCTGGGCCTGGTGCCGTATCTGATCCCGGCGGCGTGGTTCATGATGATGTATTCCTCCTTTGTCATCGCCGACCGGCTGGCGCCCTCCGGCTGGAAGCGCTGGCAGCGGGTCCTGGCAATCGGCCTGGCAGGAGGGGTTGCCATGACGGCCTGGGACGTGGTCATGGACCCGATGATGGTTGCCGGCGGGCATTGGGTCTGGGAGGTCGAGGGGGCCTACTACGGTATCCCGCTCCAGAACTTTTTCGGCTGGTGGCTGACCACCTTTGCTGCGCTGACTATTTATCTCGCCTTCGGTAAAGGTGCAAAAACTGTCCCTTTCCCGCTTCTGGACCGTTTAGCCATTGTAAGTTATCTGGTAACAGGTTTGGGGGCAGTTGTGGTTGCGCTGGCGTATAATCCGGCTATCGGGCTGACCGGAGTGATGGCCCTAACCCCTTGGGTGATTGCAGGCTGGCTGCGAACATCGGATAATAGACCCTGACGGCAACCTGTTTGTAGGAGGTACTGGATATGGATTTGATAGGCCCAATCGCTCTATCCTTGCTATGCCTTGGGATGGCTGTTTGGACTCTCCTGCGTTATAGAAAGAAGAGAAACCTCTGGCTTCTCCTGGCTGGTATAACGGCTATATTGGCGGCAGTGGCAGCCGGGCTGGCATGGATGATGAATGGAGTTTTCCTGGCCGTTTTGGCACTGTTTCTTTTGCTTCTCGGCTTGTGGAGCAATAGGCGAACGTAAAACTCATACTGAAAGCAAATTTGCTGCCATAATTGACCTGCCAAAGATTGCAGAAATGCATTCTTTGTGTTAAAGTTTTACATGACTCTACGGCAAAAAGGCTATTGCACCGCGCAGCA
>DYKZ01000032.1 GCA_020722345.1 Anaerolinea thermophila
CTGTATTTGCGGCCAATTTTAAAAACTCCATTTGAAAATGAGCGAACCGAGAGTTGGGGTATTCGTTCTGCAATGATTGAGTTAGTAAGCGCACGTATGTCTCTACTACTGAGGCCTCTACTTCATAGTGATGCACGGGGTCCAGATTCATCAACAAGCTTTCCCTGGTTCGGTTATGCTGGATGAAAATAACTCTCTCTGCTGTAGGCAACATTTCTCTGTTCCTGCGAAATTCTCCATCGCTGGAGATTAATTCTCTTCTTGGGGTAAAAGTTCTTTGAGCGAATATCCCAACATGCCGCGGGCGCGCACGGCGGCTTTGAGCGCGGCGGGATCGTCCCCGGCGGCGTCGGCGGCCTGCTCGAGCGCCTGCCATGCCGCCTGGCGCAGGGTCTCGTTCCAGGAATCTATCGCTTTGGGGTCGTGGGGCAGGTCTTCCAACAGTTGCAGGAAGGGAAGTTCGAGACGCTGCCAATAGATGCGGTCTATGTTCCAGTACATCATCAGACTGCCTGCCTGCTCGCGGGTGATGCGGTCTATTTCCTGCCATTTCTTGCCGTCCGAGTTTGGCGAAAGGACGAGCGCCGCCAGCCACTGGCTGGCAATTTTTAAGGCGAAGTGCATTTGTTCGGCTTTTTGGATGGCATTGCTCAACTTCACCACCAGGTTTTCATCCTCCAGGTATTCCAGCGGTAGGGGCAGATGGCTTTCTTGGAAGAACTCAACTTTTGCCTGGTCGTTGGCCATGCCCAGCGCCATGAAACGAAACTTTTGCTGTTCGGGAATCAACCTCTCACTAACAAGAGTAGCCAGCGCATAGAACGTTTGCGGCGGCTTACCGTGCTCGCTCTTCAACCCAAAGAGAGAGTCGCTGTTCCGCCAGAGGGCGCGGTCTTCGGAAAAACGGGTAATCAGCCAGAATTCTTCACTGCCTTTTCCTTGACCTTTGTGATAAAGTTTGAAGGGATCAAAGACAGACGTGTCCAATCGTAAACCGGGGGCTACCGACATGGCGCTGATGGTCGGAGACTTCTCATCTCCTTCGGGAACCAGCAGTACGCGGCGGTTCTGCCAGGTCAGATAATCCAGGTAGCCAAGGGGAATTTGGCGATACGGCAGATAGGGGTCATCCTGCTCCCAGGCGGGCTGATCGTCTTTCGAGGATCTCATACAGTTTAGTTTCTCATCCGGGTATTTCATCAGATTGAGCATGAGTACCTGGAACAGGTCGTCGCTTTCAACCAGAAATATTATGCCGCGCGCCCAGGGAGTATCGGTGAATGCTTGGCCGGGAATACCAGACAATCCTGCTAAGCCAAATGTCTGGGCGACAACCACAGTTCGCGCGGCTTTGGCAGGGGTGAGCGTAACGCCAGTCTCTTCGGTGTGATGATCGAACAGGACAGCATTATTCCCAGAAACCATATCCAGTACCAACGAAGCGATGGATTTTGGCCTCACGCGGTCATCGCCTGCCTGATAGAACGGCCGCTGCGGATGGAACAGGTCGAAGCGTTCGCGCCATTGGTCGAGGTAGCCGTTCACCATCTCCGGCGGCCAGCGGCCCGCTTCCCACAGGTCACCCCAGGCGTCCCAGGTAGTTGGCCCGCGCAGGGCGCTGTGCAGCACAGCCAGCAGCAGGCGGTGGAGCGCAGCCGTCTCCAGCGGCGAATCGCCCTGCACGCCGCGCAGTTCGTGGGCGCGCAGGAGAGTCTGCCGCAGGCCGAGTTCTTCCACGCGCCCGTCGGGATGGACGCAGGGAATCCAGGGTTCGTCAATGAGATTGAATGAATAGGTCATCGTACCTCCTTTGAGTTTTTGATCACTTGCAAACCGAGTTCACGGCTGAGTTTCAGGGTAAAGTCTGCGCCTTCGGGACGATGTTCCCCATTGGCGTCGAACAGGATTGGGAAGTGGTCGCGCACCGCCGCCGATTTCTTCCACTCGGAAGTGCGGCTGTCGTGGCTCAGGATATAGTTTACAACATCTCTGCGCTGGACGCTTACCGCACGGCGCAGCAATTTTCGCGCCAGGGTCAGGTCGGGGCGTTTGGTGAGCTCCAGCGGCGCGCCGTCTCCATCCGCTTCGAGGGAGATTCCCTCTGGTGTATCATACAGACAAATCAGCGAGACGCTCGGCCCGCCCTGGCGGGTGAGGGCGCGGAAGGCCTGCCCGGCTTTGGAATCGTCTTCCTCCAGTTCCTCGTTGCGGTCGGTCATCAGAGCCTCGTAGGCAGGTTGGGCGATCAATCGTTGGGCGGCGGCGTGAACGTCCCTGTCCTCGTTCAGGCGGGCTTTTTCAGCAGCAGCGCGCAGGGCGGCCTGATAGACAGGCTCGAATGGCTCATCATCATCGGGCTTCAAGGGGTACACCTGCTCGATGAGCGCGGCGGTTTCCTGCGGGAGGGTGATTTCCCGGCGGCCTCGCAGGGTCAGCCAGGTGCGCAGCAACGTCACCTCGTCGTAAACCCAAACATCGCGGCCAAAATCGGGCCGGCCGTCCTTCTCAGCAGGCAGGGCAATGGCCATGACCGGCTGTTTGAGTCCTGCCGGGCGTCCGGCGTCATTTTGCGGGTGACGATGCAAGCGGCCGACACGCTGCAAGAGTAAATCTATCGGCGCCAGGTCGGAGATCATGTAATCGAAATCCAGGTCCAGGCTTTGCTCAATGACCTGGGTCGCCACGACCACGGCGGGACGCGAACGGTTGGGGTTGGGCAGGTTGGGATGTTCTTTGTCCTTGCCGAATTTTTTCAACACCTTCTCTTCGATCTCTTCCCGCCATTGGAAAGGGAAACGAGCATGGAACAGGATCAGGTTTTCCGCTTCGACCTGATGAGCCTCTTGCAGGGCCCGGTAAATGTCTTGCGCCCGCTGGACGCGGTTGCAGATCACCGCCGCGCAGCCACCGTCGCGCAATTTTTCGGCCAGGTGGGCGGCGATTTGCTCCGCGGCGGGTTCAGCCCAATCGAGGCGCAGCGGCCCCGAGGTCGGGGCAGGCAGCGGCACACTGGCGGCCTGTCCGCCGCTGACCAGCGTCAGGCGCGGGTACTCCGCCGAAGGCAGGGTAATCTCCTCGTCGTCCCCCTTGCCCAGCCAGGCGGCAACCAACGAGCGACGCGTCTTCTCAGGCAGGGTAGCCGAGAGCAGGATGGCCGAAGTCCCCATCGTCCGCAGCCAGTGTAATAATCGCTGGAACAACGCGGACATGTAGGTGTCGTAAGCGTGGATTTCATCGAAGACGATCACCTTTTGCCCTAGCCCAAATAGGCGCACGAAGAAGTGCCGCGTTTGCAGCACGCTCATCAGCGCCTGGTCCACTGTACCGACGCCGAAGGGCGCCAGCAGGGTGCGCTTGCGCGGCAGGAACCAACTCTCGGCTTTTACGCCGCGCTCAGCGGAGGCTTCGTCCTGGGCGATCCCCGCCGGAACAGGCTGTTCTTCGGCCAACAATGCCCCGCCGTGAATCAGATGGGCGTTGATGGCTTGCTCTGGGTAGCGGCTGCGCAGGAATTCGATGACGCGCTCGTACATCTGATTGCTGGTGGCCTGTGTGGGCATGGCAATGTACAGTCCGCTGCCCCGTTCCCTTTGCAGCCAGGTATCAGCCAGGGCCAGGGCGGCTTCGGTCTTGCCGATACCGGTAGGCGCTTCCAGGATGAGCAGGGCCGGGAGCGCTGCCTGGGAGGCGTGTTCCAGCGTGGCGCGTTGAACGTCGTTGGGGTTAGGCGTTTTCGGAAAGAGGGCCTCGAACGATTTCAGAACGCCTTCCGCCTGCCAGCCAACCCATCCCAGTTCCTTCAGCGCAGTTTTGGCACGTGGCGTAGCGTACTTTTGGGAATATTCTTCAGGCGGCATGTATTCATCTACAAAGGGGAAATGCTTTTCCATTGAGCCAATCCAGTCGGTCACGCTGGTCAGGCCAGAGAGCAGGGTCAGGAAGGCGTGCCTCGGCTCGAATTCCTTGGGGAGGATCAGTGTGTTGGAGGGCGAGTAAATTTGTTTCAGCGTTGCGAAGATTTGTCTGCGCGCGCTGTTCCAGGAGACATCCCCTTTATCGGAGGGTTGTAGCGCCGGGAATTGCAGGCGGTTAGGAGTCGGCCAAACGCCGTGGTGTCCTCCCAGAGCCGCGGCAACTCTGGCCGCCATGCGCGGGTTCAAGCCGGTTTCGGTTGCCAGCAAGTCGGTCAGCGCCCAGGTAGAAAGAATGCCATGTGCAGGTGGATTGGCGTTCCTGTCTCTTGCAAGCGGAAAGACAAAGCCTGCCTGCTCCAAGATGGGAATACGCGGTTCATATTTGCGCTGGAATTCTGGCGCGGCTTTGCCCAGGTCATGCAAGGCAGCCCAAAAGGCGATTTGCCGCCCGGCATTCTCTTTGCCCAATCCAAGCCAGCCGGCCAGCGTGCGGCGGGTCTGTGCGCTCAGTGCGTCCTCCCACAATGCCAGAGCGCACGCGCCGACATCGAGCAGGTGATAAATCAACGGGTGAACATCAGGGATTTGGTCTTTCTTGGCCTTTGCCCACAAATGGAAATATGCCGGAGGGTCTTCTTGCTTTTGGATTCCATACACCCTCGCCATCCTCCTCACCTCCTTCTCCAGCGCCTCGCGCAATCCCTTTGGCTCCAACACCTCGCAGTCCGCGCCCCAGCCGCGGATCCAGGGCAGCATCTCCTTCGGCTCGGCAATGCGCGCTCGCCAGAGAACCGAACCATCTGGCAGGACTTCTTCCTGCTCCGAGCGGTGCCAGCGCGTCTCCTGCACGCGGCGGGCAACTTTGGGAGAGAATTTCAGCCTCACCTGTACCGGCTCGGCCTCGGTATACCAGATGCCCCAGGCATCGGCCAAAAAATCGCGCGGGTCGAAATCGGCGGGCAGTGGGTAGGGGTCACGGGTTAATTCGGCGCGGCGGATGCGCTCGATTTTGAAGGTGCGCATCTTCTCCGGCAGCAGCCTGCCCGCCTCGCGGAACATCTGTGCCAAACCAATGACGTGCGTCGTTTGCCCCACCGCGTATGGCTCAATGAAGTATGGACTGAGCAAGTATTCCAGCGCCTTTTCACCCGCTTCGCCCTGATGCCAGATGTGGACCTTGCGCTCACTGGCCCACCCTTCGGTCAGTTTTTCCAGCACGTCCAGATAAACCGGGTCCTCGCGCTGTGCCGCATCGTCCATCACATCGGCAGATTGCAGCACATGTCGACTCATGCGCTTCGCCCAGCGATCCATCGCCAACCCCAGTTTGCGCAAGGCTGCCGCCGCATGACGATTCTGCCGATCCATGCGCGTCGCCAGCAGACGCGAAGCCAAGTGAACCGCCAGGGCTTCATGCAGGTTCAGGCGCACGTTAATCAAATCGGCGCGCCGGTCAATTTTCAAGCGGCCATCTTCCTCCTGGTAGATGTGACCGGGCAGGTCGGGCAGGTTGCGCAGGATGGTGGAACGCTCCACCCCCATTCGACGGGCCAGTTCGGCCTGCGTCAGCCCTTCGGGATGGGCCAGCAGCAGATTCTCGATTTGGATGAGCCGGTCGGCTTTGTTTTCAGCGCGAGTCATATCAACCTCCGCAACAGATTTCGATTTATGAACAGCATAGCACACCGCCTGCTCGAATTCTGCAACATTTTTCATTTCCTGTGCTGGAAAGGCCACAAACGGCCATGCTCATCTTCGCTCACAAGCAACCCCTTATCCTCCAGGGCTGGCAGGGCGCGGGTTACCTCCGAGCGGTTCACCCCTAACAAGCGGGCGAGAAAGCCCGGACGTTCCCCCGGATACTCCTCTATTTTACGATAGATTCCTTCCAAACGCTTAGAATTGGGTTGACGTGCCATCTTGCGTCTCCTTGTCGTGGATTTGAATCCATGATAAGGAGGCCTTGTTGCGGGTAATGCAACACGTCCGCAAGGCAAATGAGAAATTCCGCCTTAAAACAAAAAACACAGCCGGTGGAGGCTGTGCTTTTTTTGTTTCGGTTAGAGTGACTTACTCGCCCAAATAATCGCGCAACTTGCGGCGGATGGAGGGGTGGCGCAGTCGGCTGAGGGCCTGAGCCTCGATCTGGCGGACGCGCTCGCGCGTGACACCCATCTTGCGGCCTACCTCCTCGAGGGTGTAGGCTTGGCCGTCGAGCAGGCCGTAGCGCAGTTGCAGGATGCGCACTTCGCGCGGCGGCAGCCCGTTCAGTACTTCGCTGAGGTGCTCTTTGAGCAGGTTGTAGGTGGCGGTGTCGTCGGGCGGGGTGGCCTCGTCGTCCTCGATGAAGTCGCCGAGCACCGAGTCTTCCTCGTCGTCGGTGGGCGTTTCCAGCGAGAGCGGGCGGCGCGCTACCTGGATCATGTTCTCCACCTTCTTGGGCGGCACTTCCAGGGCGTCGGCCAGTTCCTCGACCGAAGGTTCGCGTCCCAGGCGCTGGGTCAACTGGTGCTGGACGCGCAGGAGTTTGTTGATCTGGTCGCCCATGTGGACCGGGACGCGGATAGTGCGTCCCTGATCGGCAATAGCGCGGGTTACGGCCTGACGGATCCACCAGGTGGCGTAGGTACTGAACTTGTGGCCGCGTCGGTAGTCGAACTTCTTGGTGGCACGGATGAGGCCGATGTTGCCTTCCTGGATCAGGTCGAGGAAGGGAACGCCGCGTCCCATATATTTCTTGGCCACCGAAATGACCAGGCGGGAGTTGGCGGTGATGAGGTGCTCGCGGGCGGCCCAGCCGTCCTCGATGAGTTTGCGCAGTTCCATGCGGCGGCGCGGGCTGACGTTGCCGCGCGCCAATTCCTCGCGCGCCATGCGGCCGCGTTCGATGCGCTGCGCCAGTTCCACTTCCTCTTCGGCGGTTAGCAGGGGAACGCGGCTGACCTCTTTTAGGTACAGTCCGATCGTGTCGTCGGTGTCAATGTTGGCAAGATAGTCGTCGAGGGAGATGTCCGGTTCGGCCTCAGTTTCCTTCTCTTCGGTCGCCACCAGTTCGTCCTCCGGCGGTTCGACGGTGACGGTATCTTCGACGAAAGCCACGCCAGCACTGAGGAGCGCGGCGAACGCCTCCTCCAGTTGTTCCACATCCTGCTCGGCTTCAGGGAAGAAGTGCAGGATGTCGTCTATGGTGACATACGACTTTTGCCTGCCAAGTTCAATCAGACGGGCAATGGCCGAATATTCTTCTTCCTCCTCGATTAATAGCGGGTTTTCCATTCGTTTCGCATATCCTTTAAAATAAGCAAAGCGGCTGTGGTTGTTTGGGCAGTTCTTTCAGAGAAGGCGGACAGGATCTTTGCAAGGGTGGACGGCTGTAATGAGAATACTCTTTTTTGAGTCAAAAATCAATACCCTTGTGGGGGAATGCGCCTGCCAAAAATTTTTGTTATGTCATTGCGAATACTGTGCCGCTGTCAAGTCTCTTTCCTGTCACCGCTCGCCAGGGCGGGCGCGCTGAAGCAATTTGCGCATGCGGCAATTGCTTGCTCTATGCAGGATTAAGGCGTAGGCGTGACGGCTCCGGTTGGGACGGCTGTCGGCTCTGGGGTGGGTGTGGGCGGGTAGGGCGGATTCCCGATGAGATTCAGGATCGAGTCCAGGCTGTACTGGCTGACGACGTACACGTCGCCATCGTCCAGCTGGACGTAGTAGCCGGTGTTGGTGGGAGTCAGGTCGCCGACCTCGATCTTGTGCTGCGCTCCGCTATAGTAGGTGAGTTTGATGGTGTAGGCCGGGAATTCGAGGCCGAAATCGCCGAAGTTGGCAACCATTCCCAGTTGACTGGTGACGCCCAAGTCGCCGAGTTGGGTCTCGGCGGCAGATGCCAGCGACTGGTCGGCTTCGCCCGCCGTGGGCAGGCTGACGGTCCACAGGGCGTTTTCGTCGCGCACCAGTTCAACGATGTTGTAGTCGTTGTCGTAGATGCGGATGCGTTGGAGCACATCGCCCGTAGCATCTATAAGCAAGTTCGATTCGGCAACGGGGGTTTCCTGGGCGGCATTCTTATCTGCATTGGTTTTGATGAGGAAATATACGCCAATCGAAAGCGCCAGCAGGATGAGCCATATCCAGGTGGAGCGCTTCATACGCTAACCTTTCGCCCGGCGCATCAGCCAGGAGATGACGCCGCCGGCGATGATGATGCCGGGGATAATCAGGATGAAGAGCAGACCGAGCATGAGCCAGCCGAGGGTCGAGATCGGCGTCAGGGTGCGGGTGGTGGTGGTCTTGACGGTCAGGCTGATCAGTTCGTCCTGCTTGGCGGCCCAGTCAATGGCATTGATAATCAGGTCGGCGTTGCCGTACTGGTCCACGTAGGTGTCGCTGGCGAAACTGGAGTTGCCAAAGACGACCAGCCGCGTCCCGGCGGTGGTATTTTCGATGGCAGAGGCAATCAGGATGGGGCCGCTGATGTCTTCACCTGCCTGGTACTGGAAGGTGTTGTTGGCAATCGAGTCGAAATCGGTCTCGCCCCAAGCGCGGTCTATGGTGTAGACCAGGCTGCTCGATTGGATCTCGGCGCTATCGCTGCTGACGGTAAGGCTGCGGGCAACCGGGAAGAAGGTAATCATGCTGGCGAGCATTTCATCCGTGATCGGATGGCTGCCGTAACTGTAGGAGATGGCAAAGGTCAGCGGGTTGGAGGACGGGTCAATGACGATGTCGTTGTTGAAGGTAACGCCCCAGGCCGAGGTAAGGTAGGCCTCGAACGCGTCCGGCTCGTTGCCTTTGCTGGTCAGAACGGTCGGGTCTTCCAGGACGACCAGCGAACCGCCGCCTTCCAGGTAGGCCTGCAGGAGGGAGGCTTCGCTCTCGCTGATGGGGCCGCGCGGGCCGGCGATGACGATGGCGACCGCGTCTTCGGGGATCTGGTTTTCGGCGCGCAGGTTCAGGGTCTGGACCGTGTAGTTCTTGGCCGTCAGCAGGGCTTTGACGCGCGTGTAGGAAGTCTCGCCGGGGTTCTCCACTTCGTTTTCACCGTGGCCGGTCATAAAATAAACGACGCGCTTTTCGGGGTTGATGAGCCGGACCAGGGCGTTGGTGACGTTCTGTTCGGTGGCGTAACTGACAAGTTCCTGGCGGTCGCCCATGACGAAAACGATCGTCCCGTCGCGGGTGACATTGTACTGTTGGGCCAGAGTGGGGTTGCTCTCTGGATTAACGAAGCGAAAATCGAATTTGCCGTCGCTATTGTTCTTGAAATCGGTCAAGAGTTCCTCGGCGCTGGCGCTGGAGTAGTTAACAGTGAAGAAACCAATGGCTTCTACAGGTTCGGGGAGTGCCTCAAGGGTGGCAATCGTTTCGGGGGCCAGCGTGTGGGACTTGTCCTGCGTCCAGTCCATAGCCTTGGGATTCTGATAGGCGATCAGGTTCACGACAAAAAGGATGCCTGCCACGGCAATCAGAGTGATGAAAGCGTTGCTGCCGTGCTTTGCTTGACGGCCTTGGATGATCATGCGGATGCGTTTTGGGTCGAGCAGAGCAAAGAGGGCCAGGCCGAGTACAAAGGTCGCCAGAGAACCGATACCCACGCTGTTGATGATTTTCCTGGCCTCATCTGTAGGGGCATAGATGCCCATGAAGGCAATCAATTTGATGGCAAGGACAACGATGCCCACCAGCAGGGCAATGCCAGCAAGCCAGAGTCCGGCCGGCGCATAGCGCTGGGCAATTGATTTTTTGCGGGAAGTAGATTTCTTGGCCATTATTGCCACCTTCTCATTTCAATAGCGGTCGTTCCAACAAAGAGGTTGAAGATGATGAGACTGACGTAGTAGATGATATCTGAGACATCCACCGAGCCGCTCGCGAAGCCGTTAAAATAATGGTCGCTCAGGCCGAGGAAGCGGAAGATTTCCCCGCCGCTCGGCATTACGTAGGCCGGCCAGCCGATCAGGTACCACATGAAGAACAGCGCTACCAGCGTGGCGAACAGGGCTGCAAACTGGTTCTTGAAGATGGCCGAGATGGCCGTGCCGATGGCCAGGAAGACGCCGGACACCAGGATGATGCCCAGGTACGTGGAAAGCATCAGCACCTGGTCAATGCCGGGGTCAACCAGCCAAAAGTGCAGGATGATGGGGAAGATCAGGGTTATCGCGATGATGGTCAGCACGAACAGGAAGGCGCCCAGCCATTTGCCGATGATCAGTTCGGCGTCCCGGATCGGGGCGGTGAGCAGCAGTTCCAGGGTGCCGGTGCGGTGTTCGTCGGCGAGCAGGCGCATGGTCAGGGCCGGGCCGGCAAAGAGCAGCATGAACGGCATCAGGCCGAGCAGGTCGCTCGTTTCGGGAGGCGTGGCGCCGCCGTAGAAGGCCATCAAAGAACTCTGGTAGAGCACGAGCAGGAAGTAAATCCCCATGACGAGCAGGATGAGCAGGGCTACGATGTAGGCAATCGGGCTGATGAAATAGTGCCGGTACTCGCGGCGGGCAATCGTCCAGATGTTACGCATGGCGGGCTCCTTTCTTGCCTGATACCTCGTCGCGGGTTAGTTCGAGGAAGATCTCTTCCAGGCTCAGATGGATCGGCGAAAGTTCGAATAATTCATAACCAGAGTTGATCACGGTCTTGGCCACCTCCGGGCGAACGTCCAGACCGGAGGCGTACTGGAATTCCAGGCTGCCGTCGGGGCGGATTGTGACTTCCTGGATGCCATTGATCTTGGAAAGAACCGGGACGAGGTCATCGGCTTCGCCCTTCACACGCAACAGGGAGCGCTCCGCGCCCATCAGGCGCGCCTGCAAGTTCTCGGGCGTGTCCTCGGCGACAATGTGTCCTTTATTGATGATGAGGACGCGGTCGCAGAGTTGCTGGGCCTCGGTCAGGATATGAGTGGAGAGCAGGACGGTGCGTTCCTTGCCGACTTCGCGGATGATGTTGCGGACATCTACCACCTGGGCCGGGTCGAGGCCGATGGTCGGCTCATCCAGAATCAGGACCTCGGGCCTGTGCAGCAGCGCCTGGGCCAGTCCGATCCGCTGACGCATGCCCTTCGACAGGTTGGCGATGTAACCGTCGGCGCGGTCAATCATGTGGACCATCTCCAGCGCGTCGTCCACCATGTCTTCGGCGTTGGGCAGGTGGCGCAGGTCGGCCATGAACTTCAGGTAATCGAAGACTGTCATTTCTGGGTACAGCGGGACCGTTTCGGGCAGGTAGCCGACCCGCTGGCGCACTTCGAGCGATTCTTCAACGACATCGAAACCGGCAATCTCTGCCGCCCCGTAAGTGGGTGGCATGTAGCCGGTCAGGATGCGCATCGTGGTCGTTTTGCCGGCGCCGTTGGGGCCGAGGAAGCCCACAACCTCGCCCTGTCTGGCTTCGAAGGACAGGTTCTCGATGGCCCTTCGTGCGCCATAGTCTTTGGTCAAACCAGTAACGCGAATCATGCGATCTCCTTGGGATAAGATAAAAAGGCGTACAAAACGGCACAGCCGCCGGAAGGCAACAGTGCCGGAACATTACGTGTAGAAATACGCCACTGTGTAGTACTATACAATAATTCGAAAAGCAGAGTCAAGTGGTTTTGATTTTTCTAATCAAACGCTAATGGTGTAGTAAATGGAATCTCCGTTCGGCGCATGAAGCGAGGTGAATTTCTGGAGTTCGGATATGCTGAAGATAAGCCTTTCTTGGATGAGGCTACGCTCTCCAGCGCGGCCGATGGCGCGAGAGAGTGTCACCCACAATCCCGAAAAGTGCAGTGCCTGAATTCGTGTCCGAAATTCACAATTTCATTGACGCATCTTTTGGGGGCAGTTATAATTAAAAAAAATGTTCTTGCGGCATTCGCCGCAGACGTTTTTTTTGTTAATCCCAATTCACTTCAGGTATTCGGAGGTTATCACATGGATCTTCTTTGGCTTGGCAGCCGCCACGGGCTGACCGCATTTGAACAGATCGCCATTGTGGGGGTGTTGGTGACCGCATTTATCAGTTTGCTCTATGCTTGGCTCTTGCGGGGCAATGTGCTCAACAAAGATAAAGGCACACAGAAGATGCAAGAAGTGTGGGATGCTATCCGCGTCGGCGCGGAAAGTTACCTTGGCCGGCAGTTGAGGACCATCCTGCCATTGATCGGCATCCTGACCATTGTCCTGTTCTTGAGCGTGTACGTGGTCCCGCCTACGCCCGAAGCGACCGACGAATTCGGCGACAACGCCCAGATTATCGTTGCGATTGGCCGGACGATTGCTTTCATTATGGGCGCTTCATTCTCTCTGCTGGTTGGCCAGTTGGGCATGCGCATGGCCATCCAGGCCAACGTGCGTTCCGCTTCGGCGGCGCGGCGCTCCCTGAATGAAGCCCTGACCATCGCCTACTACTCCGGCACCATCACCGGCATGTTGACCGACGGCCTGGGTCTGTTTGGCGGTACGATCATCTTCATTATCTTCGGCAAGGCTGCCCCGGATGCTCTGCTTGGTTTCGGCTTTGGCGGCACGCTTCTGGCTCTGTTTATGCGTGTTGGCGGCGGCATCTACACCAAGGCCGCCGACGTGGGCGCGGACCTGGTCGGCAAGGTCGAGAAAGACATCCCCGAAGACGATCCGCGCAACGCGGCGGTCGTGGCGGACCTGGTGGGCGACAACGTGGGCGACTGCGCCGGCATGGCGGCGGACATCTTCGAGTCCTACGAGGTGACCATCGTCTCTGGCCTAATTCTCGGTCTAACTCTTGTTGCTATCACCGGCGACTTGAAATGGATCGTTTATCCGCTCATCATCCGTGCCATTGGCGTCATCTCGTCCATCCTGGGAACGTTTACCGTGCCTATCTGGGAGAAGATGCCTAAAAAGGGACTCTTTGGTTTCCTGCATGCCAACGACGCCGAGGAGGCCATGTTCCGCTCGTATGAGGTCTCCAGCGTGAACACCATCCTGTGGGCGTTCCTGCTGGCCATTCTGTATGCCAATGATTGGCGGCTGGCCATGCTGACCACTATTGGTGTTGGATTGGCGGTAGCCTTCAATCCGCTGACATCCTATTTCACCGCTACCAAGCACAAGCCGGTCAAGGAAATTGTCGGCTCCACCGATACCGGCCCGGCGACGACCATCCTCTCTGGCCTTTCGGTTGGGATGGAGTCTTCGGTCTGGGCGCTGGTAGTGATTGTCGTCAGTTTCGTTTTTGCTTTGCTCCTCTTCAGCGGCGAAGGGGCAGGCTATGTGTTGTATGCTGTCGCTATGATCGGCATTGGCATGTTGAGCCACACCGGCAACAACGTAGCGATGGACTCCTACGGCCCCATCTCGGACAACGCCAATGGCATCGGCGAGATGGCCTGGCACGACCTGACTGACGATGAAACGAAGAAAGCCCGCCAGATCATGGCAGACCTGGACGCGGTGGGCAACACCACCAAGGCCATCACCAAGGGCGTCGCCATCGCCTCGGCGGTCATCGCCGCGGTGAGCCTGTTCGCCTCGTTCTTCATTGACGTTGGCCGGGTCCAGGAAGCGGCGAATGCGGCCGCGCAGGCTGCGGGCGAGGCCATCCCGTTTGCCCAACTGCTCAGCGAGACCGGCATCCGGGTCTCGGAGACGGGTGTCTTCGTCGGCCTGCTGCTCGGCGGGGCGCTGCCCTGGCTGTTCGGGTCGCTCTCGATCAAGGCTGTCAGCCGCGCGGCGGGTCTGATCGTGCTGGAAGTCCGCCGCCAGTTCAAGATTCCCGGCCTGATGGAAGGCAAAGTCAAGCCGGATTACGCCCAGGTGGTGGGCATTTCGACCGCTGCGGCGCAGAAGGAACTCATCCCGCTGGCGCTTATCTCGGTGCTGACGCCGCTGGTGATCGGCCTGATGCTGGGCGTGGAGGCGCTGGCCGGTTTCTGCGCCGGCATCATCCTGAGCGGGCAACTGCTGGCGGTCTTCATGGCCAATGCTGGCGGCGCCTGGGATAACGCCAAGAAGGCCATCGAAGACGAGCCGCGCGACCTGGCTGCCAACACCGGCAAGGGTTCCGAGCGGCACAAGGCGGGTGTGGTCGGCGACACGGTCGGCGACCCGCTGAAGGATACCGCCGGCCCGGCATTGAACCCGATGATCAAGGTGGTCAACCTGGTTAGCCTGATCGCTGCTCCCATCATCGTCAAATACGCCGGCGCGACCGGTGTGACGCTGTACACGGTTTGGGGCATTGCCATCGCGATGCTGATCATCGTCGGCTGGGCAATCGCCCGCTCGAAGGCCCCGGCGAAGCCGCTGAAAAGTGAGTAATTCCCTGCAACGCGAACACGGCCTCCCGGTTTCGGGAGGCCGTGTGTTTTGAGTTTCATCGGCAGCGTTGCCGCCTATTCCTGGTTTTCCATATAACCCTAGTGGTTCTGGTGGTCACCCTCTTGCAGTTTCCAGCCTGCGGGAGTATCTACTACCCGGCAAGGCCGGACATGTCCAACGCCTTGTCTGCCCACGTTTTGGCCTGTGCGGAAAGCAAAGTCCGCTGCCTCCTGTCTTGCGCCGCCGATTCCCACGCTTTTTGCCACAGAGCAATCAATCTTTGCATTTCCACGAGTTCCGCGGCGGTTTCGATGCTGGCGTCGGCAGCGGTCCACTCGATCAGGTGTTTGGCCTCGTTCAGCAGATCACCGACGATGGCCGGGTTATCGGCGCGCCTGGCATTGGAAGAGATGCGCCCTAACGTAGCCGAGAGGTTGCCCAGCCGCGCGGGGAGGGGGTCGCGCAGGAAGCGCTGGCGGAGTTTCTCTTTATTCAGCATCATACACCTCCAAGAATATCGCGAGTCACGGCCTCCACTTGCCTGCGGAGAGTTTCGTCCTGGATCACATTGCTCCGATTTCCCAGCCTGGGGCGGATATTGATGAGGGATTCGAATTCCACCCGCTGCTCGGCGGGATACCAGTTTGCGCCCCATAGATCATCCTGCTCGCTGCCTGCTTCCAGAAGTACCGACTCGCAATCGGCGTGCATTTCTCCGCCTCCACATAGGGTGCGCAGGCGGATATCAACCACTATCTTGATCATGTTTTCATATTCTTGAAGCATTTCTCGGATTTGTTCGGGGGTCGCTCTTTCTTTGAGTAGATGGATCATGGAATCTCCTCGCTGACTTATTTGCCCGTATATTTTCTCTGCCACTCGAACAACTTATTCAACGCCTCGATCGGCGACAGGCTGTTCACATCCAGTCCCTTCAACTCCTCCAGCAGCGGACTGGTCTCCGGGAACAACGCAGCCTGCTGGGCGGCGTGCGGATTGATGCGCACCGCCTTGCCAGACGACTTCTCTAATTCGGCCATAATCTCGCCTGCCCGCTGGACCACCGGGCGCGGCAGGCCCGCCAGTTGCGCTACATGGATGCCATATGACCGATCCGCGCCGCCGGGGACGATCTTGTGCAGGAAAACCACCTTCCCGTCCGCCTCGGTGACGGCCACGTTGAAGTTGCGCACCCCCGGCAGCAGGTCTGCCAGTTGGGTCAGTTCGTGGTAATGCGTGGCGAACAGGGTCTTGGCCCGTAATCCCGGATGGTTATGAATGTATTCCACCACCGCCCAAGCGATGGACACGCCGTCGTAGGTGCTGGTACCGCGTCCGATCTCATCCAGGATGAGCAGCGAACGCGTCGTTGCGTGGTGCAGGATGTTGGCTGCCTCGATCATCTCGACCATGAACGTGGACTGCCCGGCGTGGATCTCGTCCTGGGCGCCAATGCGGGTGAAGATGCGGTCCACCAGCCCGATGACCGCCGAGGCCGCCGGGACGAACGACCCGACCTGCGCCATCAGCACGATTAGCGCCGCCTGCCGCAGGTAGGTGGATTTGCCCGACATGTTCGGCCCGGTGATGACCCGCACGATCTCGCCCTTCTCGAAGGTGATGTCGTTCGGGACGAAGCGCTCGCCGCGCAAGGTCGTTTCGACGACCGGGTGGCGGCCTTCGCGGATGTCGAGCGCCGCGTCCTCCCGGACCTCGGGCCGGGTGTAGCCGCCCAGGGCGGCCGCCTCTGCCAGCGACGACAGGACGTCCAACTCGGCCAGCGCCCGCGCCGTGTCCAGCAGCCGCGTCGCAGACTCTGCCAGCGTGGCGCAAATCTCCTTGAACAGGCGCAGTTCGATCTCGCGGATGCGCTCCTCGGCGTTCAGCACCAGCGTTTCGTATTCCTTCATTTCCGGGGTGATGAAGCGCTCGGCGTTGACCAGCGTCTGCTTGCGAATGTAATCCTTCGGCGCGTTGGCGGCCTGTCCGGCGGAAATCTCGATGTAGTAGCCGAAGACCTTGTTGTACCCTACTTTCAATGTCTTGATGCCGGTGCGCTGGCGCTCGACCGGTTCCAGGTTGTTGATCCACTCGCGGGCATGGCGGGAGGCTTCGATGACCCCGTCCAGTTCGGCAGAGTAGCCGGGTCGGATGATGCCGGTATTTTGCAGTGTCTGCGGCGGGTCGTCGTCAATGGATTGCTGGAGAAGCGCCAACTCATTGCCGCATAGTTCGAAAGACGGTAAGAAGGAAGAAGCAAGAAGGGTTTCCTTATCACCTTCTCCCTTATTCCTTATCACCTGGTCAACAACCGGCAATCTCACCAGCGTCTCCCTCATCGCCACCAGATCGCGCGGCTGGGCGTGGCCGGAAAGGAGGCGGTTGGTCAGGCGTTCCAGGTCGTTGAGCGGTTTCAGCGCGGACCTGATCTCGGCGCGCAGCATGGAACGGTCGAAGAAGAACTGCACGCCCTCCTGCCGGACCTTGATCCTGTTCACATCCAACAGCGGCTGGCTGACCCACTGGCGCATCAACCGTTTCCCCATCGGGGTGACGGTCTGGTCGAGCACGCCGAGCAGGGAATTCTTTGTCTCGCCGCGTAATGTTTCTGTTAACTCAAGATTGCGGCGCGTTGCAGCGTCGAGGGTCATGAACTCGCCGAGCGTGTAAACGCGCAGACCGGTCAGCAGGCTGAGAGCGGCGGGTTCGGTCTCCTTCAGGTATTGCAGGATGGCCCCGGCGGCGCGCACGGCGAGCGGCTTGTCGGCCAGCCCGAAGCCGTCCAGGGAGGCGGCCTCGAAATGGGTGAGCAGCGTCTCGCGGCATTTGCCCGGCTCAAAACGCCAGGCGGGCCAAGCCGTCAGCGCGCCGGGAACGCCGTTGGGGATGATGAGATTCTCCGGGTGGATTGTCTCGGCGGGGCGCAGGCGCGTCAGTTCGGCGCGGACAGGATTCAGGTCCGCGCCCGCCTCGATCTCGGTGACGGCGAACTCGCCGGTGGTGATGTCCACGTAGGCGATGCCGGCGTGCATTCCGGCGCCGGAGATGTTGGAGTCCAGAATGAGCGCAGCCAGGTAGTTGTTGGCGTCGCCGGGCAGGAGTCCCGGCTCGACGACAGTGCCCGGTGTGACGACGCGGATAACCTTGCGCGGGAAGATGCCTTTTTCGGGCTGGTCGCCCATCTGTTCGCAGATGGCGACGTGGTAGCCCTTTTCGATGAGCCGCGAGAGGTAGTTCTCGACGGCGTGGTAAGGGATGCCTGCCAGCGGGGCGCGCACGCCCTTGCCCACCGGGCGGGAGGTGAGGACGATGTCGAGTTCGCGGGAGACAATTTCAGCGTCCTGGTCGAAGGTTTCGTAGAAGTCTCCCAAGCGGAAGAACAGAATCTCGTTGGGGTGCTGGCGTTTGATATCGAGGTATTGCTGACGGACGGGCGTGACATCATCGGAGTTCATGACGTGATTCTACCCCGTTTTAAATTTGTGGACTATAATCAAGGCACTATATTCTGCGAAACGGAGGTTTCAAATGGCTAGTGTTACGTACGATCACGTCACCAAACAGTTCGGTAATGTCACGGCAGTCAATGACCTAAACCTGAGCATTGACGACAAGGAGTTCTTGGTCTTTGTTGGGCCTTCGGGCTGCGGCAAGACCACCGCTCTGCGCCTGCTGGCGGGTCTCGAAGAGATTACCAGCGGCACGATCAAGATTGGCGACCGCGTTGTGAACGATGTGCCGCCCAAGGACCGCGATATCGCTATGGTCTTCCAGTCTTACGCGTTGTACCCGCACATGACGGTGTACGATAACCTGGCCTTTGGCCTCAAGTTGCGCAAGACGCCCAAGGATGAGATCAAACGCCGTGTGAACGAAGCCGCTGAGATTCTCGGCATTGGCGAACTGTTGACCCGCAAGCCGCGTCAACTCTCCGGCGGACAGCGCCAGCGCGTGGCGGTTGGGCGCGCCATTGTGCGCGAACCGAAGGTGTTCCTCTTCGATGAGCCGCTCTCCAACCTGGACGCCAAACTGCGCATCGCCATGCGCGCCGAGATCACCAAACTGCATCACCGCTTGGGCACAACTTTCATCTATGTAACCCACGACCAGATGGAAGCCATGACCATGGCCAGCCGCATCGCGGTCATCAATAAAGGCTTGCTCCAGCAACTGGATACTCCGCAGGTGCTTTATGACCGCCCGGACAATATGTTCGTGGCCGGTTTCATCGGCGCCCCGGCGATGAACTTCTTCAAAGCCAAACTGCAAAAGCAGGATGGCAAGTTGCTGGTTGATGCAGGCACGTTCGTGGTCCCTGTGCCGGATGACCGCGTGAAAGCCTACAGCGGTTTTGTCGGCAAGGACGTTGTCTTCGGCATCCGCCCGGAGGACATCTACAACCCGGCTTTTGTGCCGCCCGGTATCCATGCTGCGCCGGTAGAGGCGAAGGTGGAAGTGACCGAGTTGATGGGCAACGAAATCTTCCTGTACCTGGCCAGCGGGAAGAACCAGATCGTGGCGCGTGTCGATCCCCGCACCAACTTCCGCATTGACGATAAGGTGCAGGTCTCGTTCAATATGGACAAGTGCCACCTGTTTGACCCGGAGACCGAAAAGGCCATCCGCTAATTCGATTCGATCTTGGAGACCGCCAGGTGAATACTGCCTGGCGGTTTATCATGCCGGAATGGAACTTTAAGAGGAAACCATGGAAGCAAAATACAAACTTGTTCTTGTCCGTCACGGCCAAAGCACTTGGAATCTGGAGAACCGCTTCACCGGCTGGACGGACGTTGATCTGACCGAGCAGGGCCGCCAGGAAGCGCACACCGCCGGTCAACTCCTGCGTGAGAAAGGCTACACCTTCGACATCGCCTACACGTCGGTGCTGAAGCGCGCCATCCGCACCTTGAATATCATCCAGGAAGAAATGGATTTGGACTGGATTCCTGTCGTGCGAGCCTGGCAGTTGAACGAACGCCACTACGGCTCGCTGCAGGGGCTGAACAAGGCCGAGATGGCCGTCAAGTTTGGCGAAGACCAGATCAAACTCTGGCGGCGCAGTTACGACGTCCCGCCACCCGCGCTGGAGTGGAACGACGAACGCCACCCGCGCTTCGACCCGCGCTACGCGGACCTGACGCCTGCGCAACTCCCCTCGACCGAGTCGCTCAAGATCACGCTGGAGCGCGTCCTGCCGTACTGGCACAGCACCCTGACCCCCATGATTCAATCCGGCAAACGGGTATTGATCGTAGCCCACGGCAACAGCCTCCGGGCGATGGTCAAGTACCTGGACGACATTTCGGAGAAGGATATCACCGAACTCAACATCCCAACCGGCATCCCGTTGATTTACGAACTGAGCGCGGACCTGAAACCGGTGACGCACTATTACCTGGCGGACGAGGAAACCGTCCGCAAGGCGGCCGAGGCGGTCGCCAACCAGGGTAAAGCCAAGTAAACGAATTCCCCGGAGGCGCAAAACTCCGGGGAATTTTTATCATGCGCTATATCGCTTATACGGCCTGGTCACTTGCCATACTTTGCTTTTTTCTCTGGAACTTGATGAGCGGGCTGGCTGACCACGCCAGGGCGGGAGGCAAGCCATTTCTTGAGCGACTCGGCGCTTTCGTGAGAAGGATGTCCTGCCAGGATGCCGGCGGCGGTCAGGTCTTCATCCAGGTCGGGCCAATGGATGTAGAACCCATCTCCGATGATCTCGAAGTTGGCGCGTTCTTTGGGTGTGCCATACATCAGGCGCGGGTACCAGGCCAGCGGCGTGAGAATGGTGCGGCCATCGGTCAATTCGACTGCCAAGACTGCATCGTCCACGCGCACAGCCTGTATGCGTGCGTTTTGGATTTCACTTTCCGAAGTATTCATACCAACGCTCCAACAGGGAATTGCGATTTTCCTGGGTCATTTTGAACAGCCTGTTCAGTTCCTGCGGCTGAAACCCGCCAGCGCGTTCGAGCGCGACGGGGTCCAGCCAGAATTTTGCAACCATCCTTTCGCGTTGGATGTGAACGTGCGGCGGTTCAACCGAATCGAGCGACACAAAGAAGAAACGATACGGTCCAACAATGACTCTACTGCAAAAAGGCTATTGCACCGCGCAGCACGCGAAGACCGCCAGGAAAATGCAAAATCACAAATCATTATTCAAGATAATCTGCGTCGTGGTTCAACATTTTCAAAGTGTCCTTAAATTTCCTTCGTTGCCTTTGTGTCCTTCGTGTTTAAAAAGGTTTTTGCAGTGGACTCAACAATTAATATAGTTGGCATGCTTGTCTCTTGAGAAAATTATAGCACGAACAGGGACCCAACTTCATCCCGGTTTCTTCCTGGCCCCCATCAGCGTAATCGCCCCCGCCGCCAGCAGCGCGACAACGATGATGACAATTACCGCCCCGCCTGCCGAAGCGGAGGGCAGACCGGTCGGCTCCTCGGTGGCGGTAGGGGGCGCGGCGGTGACGACCTTCGTCCGCGTGGAGGTCGGCCAGGGCGTGGAGGAAGGGCGCAGCGTTGGCGTGCCGGTTGGCTGGGTTGGCGTGGCGGTGTAGGCGGCGCGGATGATGAGCGTCTGGTCGGGGTAGATGACCGAGGTCTCTGTCAGGCCGTTCAAGGCGTAGAGTTCCTGCAGCGAGATGTCGAAGGCGGTGGCAATGGCCAGCAGGGTGTCGCCGGGCTGGACAATATAGGTGATCGAGCCATCTGGGTTGGGGGTGCTGGTGACGAACGTCTTGGTGGGGAGGATGACCGAAGGCGGCGGCGTATATGCGACCGGGGTCCCCCCAGTGGAGAGTCCGGCGTCGAGGACGTAGTAGTAGGTATTCCCGACCACCGCTACCCCCGCGCCAACGTCCTGGAGATTCGTCGAGAGCATCGTGTTCTGGTGGGGGGCATCGCCCATCCAGATTTCCACTGCCTCTTCGGCAGTCAGGCCGATCCCGCCGACGACGTTCTCCGAGAAGAAGCCGCCCAGGCTTAGGTCCCCGGCCACCGGGTAGCCGGCGTCCAAGGCGCGCTGAAAGGGCCGCCGTCCGTATTGGTCTATGTGCGTGTTCGAGACGCCAATGGAAGCCAGGTATTCGGCGTGCGTCTGGGCGATCTGCATCAGGATGGGGTGCGTGTTGTAGGCAGGCAGGCCGTGTTCGGCACGCAGGGCATTGACCGCCGCCACCAGTTCGGAAGCAGTCGAAAGGTCCGGCTCCGCTGCGGGGCGCGCCTGCACCCGGCTGAAGGCTGCCACGGAGACCGTCAGCAGGCAGGCAAGCAATACAATTGGTGCAGTTCTTCGCATACCGGCAATTATAACCCGTTCAGGAAAGGGTGTTTTGTCCGCTTTTGTCGCTGCCGGCTTTGAGCACGGGGTGGCGAACTTGACAATCCTTTGCCTTGGTATACAATTAGTACAATTTTGGACGTGATATGAATATCCTTGTCATCGCCTATGCCTTGAATGGCCTGTTGATGATTGCCATGCCGGTCGGCCTGGCATTTTTCTTGACCCGCCGCTGGAAGATGGGGTGGGGCATCTGGTGGATCGGCTTCGCCACCTTCGTCATCTCCCAGGCTGGGCATCTGCCCTTCAACTGGCTCGTGGACTCCTTGCTCGACAAATCAGCCATGCTCTACTGGCCGCGCACGAGCCAGTTGCTCTTCAGCGCGGCCTTCCTTGGCTTGAGCGCCGGCATCTTCGAAGAAGTGTCCCGCTATCTCGTGCTGCGCTTCTGGGCGAAAAAAGCCCGTTCCTGGCGCAATGGCGTCCTCTTCGGCGCCGGCCACGGCGGATCGGAAGCCATCATTCTGGGGCTGCTCTTGCTTCTTACACTTGTGAATATGCTTGTACTCCGCAACAGGGACATTTCCACACTCGTCCCGGCGGAGCAACTTGAACTGGTCCAGCAACAGGTCGCGGCTTTCTGGTCTGCTCCGTGGTACCAGACTTTGCTCGGCGCGCTAGAACGCGCTCTGGCTATTGCCTGCCATATTTTCATGGCAACCCTGGTGATGAAAGCCTTCACCGACCGCAAGATTATCTGGCTCTTCGCCGCCATCAGTTTCCACGCCTTGCTCGACTCGTCTGCTGTGCTGGCGTTGGAATACTTCGGCCCTTACTGGACCGAGGCCTTGCTTGTCGTATTCGCGGTTGTAAGCATTTTCCTGACCCTTGCCCTCTGCCAGCCCGAAGCCGCGCCGCCGGAAAACTCAAATCCCCTGACCCGATAACGATGGGAAACAGGCACTTATATCAATTCCCCAACCCATGTTGGATAGCAATGACCGCAGCCTGGGTGCGGTCAGTGACGCCCAGTTTGTCGAGGATGGCGCTGACATGGTTGCGCACGGTACCTTCGGACAAGTGCAGTTGCGCGGCAATGTCGGCGTTGGTCATGCCTTTGGCGAGCAGACGTAACACGTCCAGTTCGCGTTCGGTGAGGTTTTGGGTGAGCAGCGAAGCGGGCTGCGGCTGATGCCCCGCCACTTGCTGAAGCAGTTTGCCCGCCACACCCGGGTCCACGAACGACTTCCCTTCTGCCGTGCCGCGAATGGCTTCGACCAGTTTCTGGCGCGGCGTGTCCTTGAGCAGATAGCCCAAAGCCCCAGCGCGGATGGCGTCGAAGATCCATTCGTCATCGTCATAAGTTGTGAGAACAAGTACCTTGACTTGGGGGAATTTCACCCGGATCTGGCGCGTGGCTTCGATACCGTTCATACCCGGCATTTTCAGGTCCATCAACACCAGGTCGGGGGATTTTTGGGCGGTGAGTTCGAGTGCTTCCTGCCCGTCTTGCGCGCAGCCGACTACCTGGAAATCCTTCTCCAGCGAGAGGAGCATTTCCAATCCGTCGCGAATGACTGCCTGGTCGTCACAGATGATGATTTTTATCATTCGACCTCACAAGGTAATGCCGGGCTTTGCCCGATTGGGCACGAGGCGTAACGCCGGGCTTTGTCCGGTCAGGGCCGACCACAGGTCGGCGGGACGAGCTGG
>DYKZ01000033.1 GCA_020722345.1 Anaerolinea thermophila
GCGGTACGTAAGTGCCACGAAGTGGTATTGGCTGCGGCTGGAGGCCGCGCTATGGGATCCCCAACCTCTCCAATATCTTCTCCGCCGTCTCTGCATCCGGTTCGAGGACGCGGCTGTGGAGGACATCTATTTCGAACGGGATGGCCTTTACGGCAGCCACTCCGCCCGCTTCGAGTGTAACCAGCACCAGCGCCGACCGGCGCGTGTCGGCCAGTCCGCCCTGGTCGAACAGGGCGTTGCCGAGACTGTAGAGAACGAGGGTCGAATCTCCCGCAGGTTCGGAACCTGCGGGAGATTGCGCACAACCTGCGCAGAGCTGTAACACGTGCGGGTGATGTCCCCAAACGAGCGCCGCGCCGGCCTCGGCGAACTGGCGCGCCAGCGCCTCCTGCCGCTTGGTCGGCGCGGCCTGGTATTCCGCGCCCCAGTGGATGGAGACGATGACCAGCGCGCCCTCCTCGCGGGCGAGGCGGATGGACTGCGCGGCGGCGTCCGCGTCCAGCGGGGCGAGGATGTCATCGAAGGCGAAGAAGGCCAGCGTCAGGCCGTTGACTTGACGGAACACCGGTTCGGCGGTCAGGCCGACGGGAGTCAGGCCGGCGTTTTCCAGCAGGGAGGCGGTGCCGAGCGGCCCGTCCTCCCCGCAGTCGAAGCGGTGGTTGTTGGCGAGGGAGAGCAGGTCGAGGCCCCAGTCGGCGAGGAAGGCGGCGCGGTCAGCGGGGGCGCAGAGATTGTATCCATCGCCAGTAGGGGCGACGCATGCGTCGCCCGATGGGCAGAACGGACTTTCCAGGTTGGCGAGCGCCAGGTCTGCGGCGGACAGGTACGGGGTCAGGAAGCCGAACGAATCGGCGATGGGCGTCCCCCCGCGCCCCAGGTTGATGTCTCCCAGCAGGGCCAGGGTCACGCTGCGCCGCGGCCGGCAGGCGGAGAGCGTCAAGGATAAAAGGCAAAGGATAACCGCCAGACGATTGACGATCGACCATGGACGATGGTCATGGTAAGTACCACCGTCCATGGTCTGCGGTCTATGGCCGGGTATCACGGCGCAATGAACGTCTCCGTCCATTCCGGCTGCGGCGGGTTCGTACCAGCCTCCACCATCCCCTGCCAGGTCTCGTCGGTCATGCGCTGGTCGGGCGGGACGGTGAACTCGTAGTAGGTGAAGACTGCGCCGACGGCGATGCGCCAGGGCGAGTCGGGCAGCACGACGAAGATCTCGGTCGGCTGGCCGATGGCTTCTTCGAGGACGATTAGCGTCATCAGGTCGTTCGTGCCGGTGGCAACGTCGGCCACCAGGGCGGCCTTCTGGTCCGAAAGGTCGCGATCCATGTCGCCGGTGGTGTCGGCAGCGGCCAGGGTGAATTGTTCGAGCACCCCGCCCCAGTAGAGCATGTGCAGGTATTCGTCGTCGCTGATGGGCTCCCCGGCCAGTTCGCGTTCGGCGATGTCCTTCAGGAAGGTCAATTCTTCAATCAGGTTGCCCAGGTTGGCGCGGGTCAGGTCGCTGAGCAGGCCGCGCGCTTCGAGGCCGTCGTAGGTCATCTGCGCCAGCGCCAGCAGGCGGGCGAAAGCCTCGGGGTTCGGCTCCACGTAACTGTGCGGGATTTCGTCCAACCCGCCGCCGCCCATCTCGGCCATGACCTGCTTGGCGTAGAGGATGGTGTCGTGCTTGAGTTCGGTCCACGAACCGAGGGCGGTGTGCAGGTCTTTGCGCGCCCAGGCCTGGGTCTGCATGAAGGCCGGGTAGGCGGCGCCCTTTGGCTCGATGAGCGGCTGGAGGGCGTAGAGCCACGACCAGTACAGGTTCTGGGTCCAGGAATCAATTCCCAGGGCGGCAATCTCGGTTTGCACTTTTGCCATCTGGCTGTCGTAGTTCGCGTAGCGCGACTCGTTCATCTCGTTGACCAGGATGCTCTGCGCCTCGTCCGAGCCCATGGCGGCGAAGAAGTCCAGCCCCTTGGGCAGGCCGCGCGGCTGATCCTCTGTGCCGACCCGACGCCAGATGAGTTGCCCGAAGACGTATTCATCCAGCGTGAAGCGCTGCCCCATGAAGCGGAAGCCCTTGGTGACCGTCTCCTGGTCCTGCCAGATCCAGACCCACATCGAGTTAATCTGCGGCGGCGGCAGGGACTCGCTGGCCTGCTTGAACTGGGCGAAGAGCGTCTCGTCGGCAAAGACGGTCAGGTCGGGTGACGCGCCAAAGATTTGGTCGGAGAGCGCCCCATACTCGTAGATGCCTAGGTCGTCGGCCTTGCCGACGATGAAGACGGTCGGATCGTAGATGTTCTGCCAGAGGGTCAGGGCGGACGTCCCGTCGTCGGCAGCAGCCGAGCGGATGGCCTGTGTCACCAGCAGGGCGCGCTGGGTCTCGAAATCGTCCATCAGGCGGAAGGTCAGCCGCCCGTACCACATCATGGCGCGGAAGTACATTTTTAGGTCTTCGGAGCGGGTGTAGTGGCCGCGCGGGATGTACTGGGAATAATCCTCGATCAGTTTCTCGTCGCTTGGCAGGTCGGGGCGGTCCCAGACGGGCGAAATTGCAGGCCCGCCGGCAGCATTGATGAGCGCCAGTTCGGCCTCCACCAGCGCCTGGGCTTCGGGCGGGATAGGGTCGCTGAGTCCCAGCAGGCGGTCGGCCACGCCGAAGAAGGCAACATTCCGCAAGGCCGGCTCTTCCAGCGCGGCGCCGCGCAGGGCGGCGTATTGCTCGCTTGTCTCGGCCAGCAGGGCAGTCGTCAGGGCTTGCAGATTGGCGATGAAGTAATCCCGCTCCAGGTCGCGCAGCATCTTGTCGAAGATGAGATGGTAAACGTGATAGACCGAGTCTGTGGTGATGAAGACCGGCGTCTGGTGGTAGCGGCCCGATTCGTAGATCTGGTAAAACTCGCGATATGTCCCCGGCACGGGCGAGGCCACTACGAAACCGTTTTGTTCCAGCAGTCCCAGTTGAGCCTGGCTCAAGTTGAGGGCCTCTAGTCCCTCCACCTGGTTCAGGTCGAGCGGCAGGGAATAGCCGCCGCCCTGGAACGTCTGCGGCAGGCGCGCCGAGATGGGGATGTACTCGGAGAACGGCGGCGGATAAACACCCTCCGGCGGAGGCGCGTAGGTGGGCGTGTCTGGTATCGTTGCCGTCGGCGTGACGGGTGAAATGCTGCATGCCCCCTGCACCAGTCCCAGGATCATCAACCCCCACAACAATTTACGCAGAGAACTTTTCATGGCATCCTCCTCAAGGTGTCAGAATCAGAATGCGGCCCTCCTCCTGCCGGGCGAGCGCCAGGCTGGAGAATGAACCTTTTACAGATGAGACGATGGTGAACCCAAATCCGTTCCATTCCCAGACTTTCAGCGCCCGTGCGGGCCCGGACCCCGCGCCTGCGTACCGCCCCTCGAGCGTGACCAACTCCTGGGCCGCGTCCCCGTTCAGGTCGGCCGCGGCGAAGGCTGTCACCGGGTCTGCCAGCGCCGACCCGGCCCACAATTCGCCGTAACGGCCGCGTATCCAGCCAATCAGGATGATATGGCAGGAATTGCCTTGCCCGTCGTGGAAGTCGGCAATGCGCCCGCCGTAGGGCAGGAAGGCGTCCACCGGCCAGGGCTGGAAGGCGCGCCACAGGAGCAGGGTGGCTTCGGGCAGGGCGTCGCCGTTCAGGCTGGTGAAAGCGGCCTGGACGACGCTCCAGCCGGGCGGACTCTCCCAGACGGTTTCGCCGGCCGAGAGAATCGCCAGACGGCCCCCGCTCAGCGCCAGGGACTCGGGTGCGCCGTCGCCGTCGAGGTCGGCCTGGGCAGGGGGATTGAGGGGGACGACTCCGGGGGGGAGAACGGCCGGTTCGAGGGCGGCAGACTCGAGGGTCCAGGCGCGGGGCGTGACGGACGTGGTTTGCACCAGAGCGGCGAGTGCCAGCAGAATCAGGGGAAGGATCGTCAGGCGCTGCATGTTCTTTGTTCATTGTACAACCAGCCAGGGGCAAACTCAAGCGCAATTTGGGGGATACGGTTTCTGCCGAATTGCGCTATGATTTATAGGAGCCAATCGAATGCCGGAAACGTCTCGAACATGCAGGGCGGCTGCCCTGTGTGCCCATGTTGGAAGGAGAATTTCCATGAAATCCAGACGCATTCTCTTCACTTCGGTTGTCCTGCTGGCAGTTCTCATGCAGTTCCTGCCGCAGGGAGGCGCGCTGCCTGCCGCGGCTGCCCCCCCCTGCGACGCGGCCCAATTCATCGCCGATGTGACTGTGCCGGATGGGACATCATTTGCGCCGGGCGAGGCAATCTCGAAAACCTGGCGCTTGAAGAATGTCGGCACGTGCAGTTGGACGACCTCGTATGCCATCGTCTTCGTCTCCGGGGCGCAGATGGGAGCGCCGGCGGTCGTCAACCTGCCCTCGGCGGTGGCTCCCGGCCAGACGGTGGATGTGACCGTTAATATGACCGCTCCGACCACTCCCGGCACCTATCGAGGCTACTGGAAGTTGCGCAACGCTGCCAACGTGCTCTTTGGGGTGGGGGCAAATGCCAACAGTACCTTTTTCATCGAGATCAGGGTGACGGCTTCTTCTTCCACTGCCTATGATTTCGTTGCCAATTTCTGTTCGGCTTCCTGGACGAGCGGCGCGGGCGCACTGGCTTGCCCGGGGACGGACGGCGACGCCAACGGCTACGTGCTCAAGGTGGACGCGCCGAAACTGGAGGATGGCTCCACCGATGTCACCCCCGGCCTGGTGGTGGGGCCGCAGAATGTGACCGACGGTTTCATCTCCGGCGTGTACCCGGCTTTCACCGTCCAGAGCGGCGACCGTTTCCAGTCCATCGTCTCGTGCGCCTACGGGGTCTCCACCTGCTACGTCACCTTCCGGCTGGATTACCAGATCGGTTCTGGGCCGGTCAAGACTTTCTGGTCGTTCCGCGAGAAGACCGAAGGCAGTTTCTACCGCGCCAACGTGGACCTTTCTTCGCTGGCCGGGCAGAGCGTGAAATTCATCCTGACGGTCACCGCCAGCGGTTCCCCGACCGGGGACCGGGCGACCTGGGGCGGGGCGCGCATCGTCCGCACCGGGGGCGGCCCCGGGCCGACGCCCACCAAGACGCCTCCCCCTGGTACAGTGTGTGACAAGGCCGCCTTCATCAGCGATGTGACCATCCCGGACGGCTCGACCCTGACGGCCGGCACAGCCTTCACCAAGACCTGGCGCATCCGCAACGACGGTTCCTGCACGTGGACGACTTCCTACGCCCTGGTCTTCGTCTCCGGCGACCTGCTCGGCGCGACGCCGACGGTCAACCTGACCTCGAGCGTGGCTCCCGGTCAGACGGTGGACGTTTCGGTCAACATGACGGCTCCCACCGCGCCGGGTCATTACCGCAGTTACTGGATGCTGCGCAACCCCTCGGGGGTAAAATTCGGCTTTGGCCCGAACGGGACATGGGGCATCTTTGCAGACATCAACGTGGCCGGTTCCTACGCCACGGCCTATGATTTCTACGCCAATGCCTGCTCTGCCACGTGGACGAGCGGCGCGGGTGTGCTGCCCTGCCCCGGCACGGATGGCGATTCGAAGGGCTTTGTGCTCAAACTGGACGCTCCGAAACTGGAAGATGGCTCGATTGGTGCGCCCGGCCTGCTGACCTTCCCCCACAGCGTAACCAATGGCTATATCCAGGGCATCTATCCCCCCTTCACCGTTCAGAGCGGCGACCGCTTCCAGTCGGTGGTCAACTGCCAGTATGGCGCGACCGGCTGCTACGTGAAGTTCCGTCTGGATTACCAGATCGATTCGGGGGCGGTGAAGACGTTCAAGAGTTTCAGCGAGAAACTGGACAGCATGTATTACCGTTTCGATATTGACCTGTCCTCGCTGGCGGGACAGAGCGTCAAGTTCATTCTGACCGTCCTGGCGAGCGGTTCCCCGACCGGCGACCGGGCAGTGTGGTCGGGGCCGCGCATTGCCCGGCCGGGTACCTCCGGCACAACCACGCTGACGGTCTATTTCCTGGATGAGGCTCGCTATATTGCGGGCACCGAACCCTACGAGGTAGCGGTCTCGCGCACCATCTCCACGCCGCCTTCCCTGCCGCAAGCAGTGTTGCTCCAGTTGTATGCCGGGCCGAATGCCGCCGAGCAGGCTGCCGGTCTGCGGCTGGCGGCGAGCGGCACGACCGGTTTTTCGGAGTTCCGCATCGAGGGCGGTGTGGCGCATGTCCGCCTGACCGGAACCTGTAATTCAAGCGGTTCCACGTATACGATCGCCAATCTCATCTTCAAGAATCTCAAACAGTTCTCGGAGATCCAATACGTCAAGATTTACGATGAGAACGGGGAGACCGAGACGCCGGACGGAGCGAGCGATTCCATCCCCTTTTGCCTGGAACCGTGACCGGGGATGAATAAAGATAGACAGAGACGGCGTTTCGCTCGCTAACTATCCGGCTTTGTGGGTTGTGAAGGAATGGCGGCGGTTGTTGAGACCGCCGCCATTGTTATTTATCGTCTTCACTGCGCCCGCGGGCGATGAGTTTGATCGGTGTGCCGAGGAAGCCGTAGGCTTCGCGGAATTTGTTTTCCAGGTAGCGCTGGTAGGAAAAATGGAACAAGTCGGCGTCGTTGACGTGCAGGAGGAAAGTCGGCGGGTCGGTGCGGACCTGGGCGCCGTAGTAGATTTTCAACTGCCGCCCGGCGTGCGACGGGGCGGGGTGGGTATCCTGGGCGTCGCGCAGAACTTTGTTCAACATGGATGTGGTGATGCGCGCCAGCCGTTCCTCTTGGACGCGCAGCGCCAGCGGGAGCACCTGCTCCACCCGCTGGCCGGTCTTGGCCGAGATGAACAGCAGCGGGACATAATCCATGAAGTTGAGTTGCTGCCGCAGGGTGTGGGTGTATTCCTGCATGGTGTAGGTGTCTTTGAGGATGGCGTCCCACTTGTTGACCAGCACCACGCAGGATTTCCAGGCGTCGAGGATGAAGCCGGCGATGTGGGTATCCTGGGCAGTGATGCCCGTCTCGGCATCTATCATGAGCAGGACAACATCGGCGCGCTCGATGGCTTTGAAGGAGCGTAGGACACTGTATTTCTCCACGCCGCGCTCGATCTTGCCGCGCCGGCGGATACCGGCAGTGTCAATCAGGGTAACGGGCAGCCCTTCAACTTCAATGCGCGTATCCACCGCGTCGCGCGTCGTGCCGGGGACAGGACTGACAATGGCGCGCTCGCGTCCAACCAGTCGGTTCAGCAGGCTGGACTTCCCGGCGTTGGGCTTGCCGACGATGGCAACCTTCACCGAGTCGTCGCCTTCTTCTTCCTCTTCCGCTTGAGGAGGAAAGGATTCGACCAGCGCGTCCAGCAGGTCACCGGTCCCGGTGCCGTGCAGGGCCGAGATGGGGTGTGGGTCGCCCAGGCCGAGTTCATAGAATTCTGCTGCCGCGCTGCGCAATTTGGCAGTCTCACACTTGTTCACTACCAGGAAGATCGGCGGCCAGGGCTGGCCGTTGACTTTCTTTTGATGGCGGCGCAGGATTTCGGCCACTTCGCGGTCGGGCGGGGTGACGCCCGCCGTCCCGTCGGTCAGGAACAGGATCGCATCTGCATCCTGGACGGCAATCATGGCTTGGGATCGGATTTCTTCGATGAAGTTCGCCGAGTCAACTGAGAGGGGGGTCTTGCCGCCGTGTGTGGGGTCTATGCCGCCGGTATCCACTACATCGAAGACGTGGCCGATCCATTCGGCTTCGGCGATGATGCGGTCGCGGGTGGTGCCGGGGATATCGTCCACGATGGCAAGACGTTCGCCCGCCAGGCGGTTGAAGAGTGTGGATTTGCCCACATTGGGGCGGCCAACCAGAGCAACGACAGGCTTCATAATAGGTGCGGCTATCGGGGTGTTGAGGTAGCGCTGGCGCTGATGGTCACCTGGACAGTTCCAGGCAGGATCGATTCGACGGTCAGGCCTTCAAGCAGGATCGTCACCGTTGGGGTTAACTGGTAATTGCCGGCGCCTTGCCCGGTCAAGTCAATGCTGACCCGCACGTCGCTGGCGCGCAGGGTGTCGAGCACGGGCAACGGCCCGGAGATGATGACATCCACACTGGTAGGCGAGATCTGTGCCTCGAGCCCGGCGCCCAGCCCGGTCACTTCCACCGGGCGGTATGCAACCGTGAGGCTGCTCTCGATGGGAGCAATCGTCACCTGCACCAAGACATTCATCTCGCCCACCAGGGTCACATCTGTCGGGAGGACTAGGTCAAGGCGTGTCTCGATGTTTTCGCTGACGCCGCTCAGGTTCAGGGGCAGGGTCTCCACGTAGCCGGGCAAGGACTCGATGAGCGCCGTATTGCCCGAATAGACGGTCACGATGGGCGGGAAGACGGCCACGCTGGCCAGGCGGTAACCGCTGGCCAGGCGGCCCACCGTTACCACTTTGACGGCCAGGTCACGGTAGCCTCCCAGATGCACCACCGGCAGGCTTACCTCCACTGCCTGGGGGGAAAGCGTTACCCCGCTGAGGATACCCCCGTTAGAATCCAAAGCGACCAGGGGCAGACTTGCTTCCACGCTTTCGCGGGCATTGGTCAGGTCGAGGGTGGCTTGGACGGAGGCCACTTGCAGGACGAGCGTTTCGGGACCGGAGACGGTCACCTCGCCCGGGGTAAGGGTTGCCTCCCCGGCCTGGTAGCCGAGCGCTGGATCGCCGCTGATTGCCAGGCTCACCGGCAGACTGCGCGACAAAAGGGGTTCGAGTACCAGATCAACGGTTCGGGGAGAGACGGAGACGATGCGTACCGGCTGGGCGCTCACCTGGAGCGCTACTTCCACCGTATGCGTCCCAGCCTCGAGGCCTGTCATGTCCACAATGGCGCGTACCGAGGACGGGTCGGCGAGGATCTGTTCCCAAACCGATTTCGGGGCGCGCAGACTTACTTCGACACTGTTTGGCACGCTGCCAACCTGCAACAGGCTGGCGTCTTGGCCGATGAATTCGATTGGGACGGGTGCAGGGAGGAAGTTGGTCTCGTCGGGGTTCGAGGCGGTGACGGCTGTGACCCATACGGCCAAGGCCAGGATGAAGGCCAGAAGCAAGGTGCGCAGGTTTGTGGTCAGCCAGCGGAGCATTTCATTCGTCCTTTTTGGGGAAGAGGTAGGGGAAGTGCCGCTGGAAGAAGTTGTCCTTGCGGGCTTTGGCCGGGCTGTAGAAGGCGGTCAGGACGTTTTCGAGGCGTTCGTTATCTAGGCGGCGGATGATGCGCCCGGCGTGGGCAATCGAGATGCTGCCGGTTTCCTCGGAGACGACGACGGCGATGGCGTCGGTGGCTTCCGAGATGCCCAGGGCGGCGCGGTGGCGCAGTCCCATTTTGCGTTCGGGGGAACGCGCCAAGATGCCGCTGGAGGAGAGCGGCATGACGCACGCCGCGGCGGCGATCTTGTTGTCGGCAATGATGACGGCACCGTCGTGCAGCGGGGTATTGGGGTAGAAAACCTGCATCAGCAGTTCGGGCGTGACGACAGCCTGGAGGGCGACTCCGGTGCGCAGGTATTCATCCAGCCGGTCGAAACGCTTGAGGATAATCAGCGCCCCGTGCTGGCGGGCTGAAAGCCGTGCGGCGGCGATGACCACTGCCTGGATGGTCTGTTGGATCTCTTCACCGATGTTCTTTGTTGTTACCCGGACAAACGTGCCGGCGCGTCCGATGCGTTCGAGGGCGCGACGGATTTCGGGGGCGAAGATGACCGGGATGGCGAAGACCAGCGCCGGCAGGGTGGTTTGCAGCAGCCAGGAAAAGGCCGGCAGGTTGACCAGGCTGGTGAGGAGGGCAACCAGGACAATGATGAGGATGATGCCGCGCAAGAGCATCATGGCCTGTGTGTCGCGGACGAGATACAACACGCCAAAGAAGATCAGCGTGACCAGCAGGATGTCTATCACCCCCACCCAGTCGAGGCGCTGGAAGATGAAAAGGAGATCATTAAGGAGTTGGTTCATGAATTAAAAAGGTAATCAGGGGCTCGGTATCAGGGATCAGGAATTGCGTCCCTGCTGTTTTGCGGCCTGATTACCTTGTTGCCTGATTGCTGTCTGTCAACTAGATGGGGCGCAGCACGCGATCCTGACGTAATTGCTTGAAAAGCAGAATGGTATTGGGCGGCTGGGACTCGCGGGCGGCCTCCTGCCAGGCCTGGATGCTGAGGGACTGCGGCGTGCGGCGCGCATAGCCGAGTTCCTTATAGAGCGCTTCCTGGCTGACCATCTGTGGCGGGAGGAAGATCAGCGAAGCCTCGCATTGCAGTTCCTGGGAGGCGTGCTCAATTTCGGTAATCAGCGCCTTGAGCGCCCGCAGGGCGGGCACAGCCGGGTCAATGTACAGGTCAACCGTGCGGGCAACGAGGTTCTCCACCTGCCAGCCTGCCAGACCAACCACCTGATTGTTAGCCATGAGCAGGAGGAAGGCTTTCTCTCCAAAGGCAGCCATGATGTCGTCTTGCGTCATTGGCTGCGCGCCTCCACTCAGGCGGGTAATCAGTGCGGCGATATTAGCCGAGTCGCGTGGACGCCCGCGCTGAACAGAAAATTCGCCCGCCTCCACCTTTCTCATCATCGGCATGGTATCGGTGATGGGCGAGATGGTCTTCCAGGCGGCCACAACCTGCTTCCAGGTGTCTTCGAAGGAGCCGGTATTATGGATTACTGCGCTGGCGGCGGCGGTTTTCACTTCCTGAGGAGGCTGGGCGTGGATGCGCTGGAGCGCCTCGGTCTCGCTTATGCCGCGTTTTTGCATCAGACGGGCTTTCTGAATGGTTTCAGGGGCGTAGGTCACCCAGATGGTGTCACAAGCGCCTGCTAGTTTGCCTTCCAGCAACTTGATTGCCTCGATGACCACTACCCGTTGAGTGGCGCGCTGAACCATCAGGTCAATGGCGTGTTCGACCAGCGGATGGACGATGGCTTCGAGTTGGGCGAGCGCCTCGGCGTCGTTGAAGACGATGCGTCCCAGTTTGGCGCGGTCAATCTCGCCTTTCGAATCTAGGATGAATTTGCCAAACGCTTCGACGACGGGAGCATAACCGGGCGCGCCCTTGGCGATAGCGCGGTGCGCCAGCACATCGGCGTCAATGGTGTAGGCGCCCAAGTGTTCGAGCATGCGGCGCACAACACTTTTTCCGGTGGCAATATTGCCGGTCAGACCAATCACGTATTTTCCAAGCCAGTTGCTCACAGTTTTCCCTCGAGAAGAATAGGGGATTCTCATCTTTCATTTTAGCCGCGTGAGGTCAGAATGTCAAAGGGATTGAAGCAAGATAACCGCATCTGCTGGCTTATGAGGCATGGCGGTAGCACTACAGTAAACCGTTTCCGCCCTTTGCTGTCTTCTCGTGCTTGAGCAGGTTCAGCGCCATGTGGCGTAGAACAGCCAGATTTTCACTTGACACAGAACGTATGTTCGTGTATTATTATGTTAGCACAAATGAGCGATAGTGCTCAGGAAGGATGACGCCCCATGATGGCACGCACCCGCAGAGGAATGACCGAACGGCACCAGAAAATAATGGATTTCATTGTCGAACGTTACGAGGCTGGATTCCCGCCTTCGATTCGTGAAATTGGCGAAGCAGCCGGGATTTCCTCCACTTCTGTTGTCACGTATTATCTCAAACAATTGACTGAAATGAACCTAATCGAGCGCGATCCGAAGTTTTCGCGGGCCGTGCGACCAACACACGTCAGCAACAAGGATGTGTTCCGCATTCCCATCCTGGGACCGATTGCCGCCGGCCTTCCCATCCTGGTGCCGGATGCACAGGTCGCCTACATCGGCGATGAGATCAACGGGGTGGATGTGGCTCGCAGCCTCCTGCCGGAGCGGGAAAAGGCGCGCGAACTCTTTGCCCTCCAGGTGCAGGGAGATTCGATGATTGACGCTATGATCAACGACGGCGACATCGTTATCCTAAAACGGGCGGTTGAGGCCCGCAACGGTGAAATGGTGGCAATCTGGCTGCCCGAAAAGGACGAAACAACGCTGAAATATTTCTTCAAGGAAAAGAACCACTATCGCCTCCAGCCGGCCAACCCGACCATGTCTCCGATCTTTATCTCGAAGGATGCGCCTTTGGAAATCAAAGGGAAGGTGGTCATGGTCATCCGCAAACTGGAAACGACCGCGGCTTGATTGTCATAACGAAAAAAAGCCCCCGCAAACGCAGGGGCTTTTGATTTAAACAGGGCTTGCACAATTTCCAAGAGATTTCAGCCTGCCAATCCTGTCCATCCCATTTGTCTTGTTGATCTCCTATTTTGGGGGTTGCCGGGGAGAGTTTTTTTGTTCCAGCATCATCATGCCATTGCGGGCTTGGTTGAGCAGCCGCTCCAGTTCCTGAACCAGCCCGTTGAGGACATCGTGCGAGTACTGGTCAGCGCCGCCTTTGATCTCGTCTGCCTCGGCGCGGGACTGTTCTATGATCTGCGCGGCGCGGTGCTGGGCTTCGATGACAAGCGCCTCCTTTTCGACCAGTTCGGCTGCTTTCTGGCGCGCCAGTTCCAGGGTCCGGTTGGCTTCTTCCTGCGCCTGGGCGAGGATGCGTTCTCTCTGGGCGTAGAGTTGCTGGGCCTTCTTGACCTCTTCCGGGATGGCAATTCGCATCTGGTCAATGATGTCGAGGAATTTGTCCTCGTTCACGATGACGCTGTGCGTCAGCCAGATGGGGGGGCTTTGATTGAACAATTCTTCCAGGCGGTCAACAAGTTGCAGGATGTCCATGGGATCCTCCGTAGGCGCACTGCAATTATACTTTGACAAAGGCTAAAAATGAGTTCACTGCAAAAACCTTTTTAAACACGAAGGACACAAAGGCAACGAAGGAAATTTACGGACGCTTTGAAAATGTTGAACCACGATAATGATTTGTGATTTTGCATTTTCCTGGCTGTCTTCGCATGCTGCGCGGTGCAACAGCCTTTTTGCAGAAGAGTCATTAATTACAGTGCATGTCACCTGGCAATTTGCTATGGATACACTCTCTTGATTGTCCTTGGATACGGGATCGCCTCGCGGATGTGTTCGATGCCGCAGATCCAAGCAACGGTGCGTTCGACACCCATGCCGAAGCCGGAGTGCGGAACCGAGCCGAATTTTCGCAGGTCGAGATACCACGTGAAAGCCTCTTCGGGCAGGTTGTGTTCGTGGATGCGCTGCAGGAGTAGGTCGTGGCTGGACATGCGTTCGGAGCCGCCGATGATCTCACCGTAGCCTTCGGGGGCAAGCAGGTCCACGGACTTGCAGACTTCGGGCCGGCCCGGCCAGGGTTCCATGTAGAAGGCCTTGACGGCGGTCGGGTAGCCGTAGACGAAAACCGGCTTCTCGTAGAGGTTGGTCAGGGCGGTCTCATGCGGCGCGCCGAAGTCAATGCCCCAGTCGAATTTGAGCAGGGCTTTCTTCTCGGGGGCGGTTTCGGCTTCGTAGAGTTCCTGGAGTTTTTTCGCCGCCTCGTCGTAGGAGATGCGCGGGAAGGGCGGGATGATCTTTTCTAGGCGGGCGATGTCGCGGCCCAGGAATTTCAACTCAGGCATCCGGTCCCGCAGGACGCGCTGGACGATGTGCGTGACGAACTGCTCCTCGATCTCCATCAGTCCGTCCAGGTCGCAGAAGGCCACCTCCGGTTCCACCATCCAGAACTCGGTCAGGTGGCGGCGGGTTTTGGATTTTTCGGCGCGGAAGGTGGGCCCGAAGCAGTAGACGCGGCCGAATGCCATGATGTCCGCTTCGTTGTAGAGTTGCCCGGACTGGCTCAGGTAGGCGAAGCCTTCATCAAAATACTCGGTGGCGAAGAGCGTACTTGTCCCTTCGCAGGCGGCGGGGGTCAGGATGGGCGTGTCCACGTTGAGGAAGCCGTTCGTATCCAGCCACTCACGGATGGCGGCGATAACCGTGGCGCGCACGCGCAGGATGGCCCACTGGCTCTGCATACGAATCCACAGGTGGCGGTGGTCGAGGGCGAAATCCACTCCCTGCTCCTTGAGCGCCATGGGATAGTTTTCGGCGGCCAACTGGACAAACTCGACCTTTTTGACGCCGATCTCGTATCCGCCGGGGATGCCGGGGGCGCGCTTATCTTCCCGCACCGGGCCGCTGATGATAACAGACGATTCCTGCGGCAGGCGGGTGAGTTGGTCGAAGGTCGTCTCATCCAGGTCGCCTTTGAAGGCTACGCATTGGACGAAGCCGGAGCCATCCCGCAGGAGCAGGAAGACCAGTTTGCCCTTGTCGGTGCGGTTGTAGGCCCAGCCCTGGACGGTGACTTCTTCGCCAACATATTTGGAAATATCTTCAATTTTGATGATTGCCATGGTTTTCTCCTCAGAGAAGTAAACAGGATGGGTGACTAGGAAACAGGCAACTTGTGTACCTGTCTGCTTGTTAGCAGATGCCTATTCCACAATTTTTATATGCAATTCCTTCAGTTGCCGCTCGTCGGGGAAAGACGGCGCGTCGGCCATCACGTCACGCCCGGCCTGGTTCTTGGGGAAGGCGATCACCTCGCGGATGTTCGGTTCGTCTGCCAGAAGCATAACCAAGCGGTCAATGCCGGGAGCCATGCCGCCGTGCGGCGGAGCGCCGTACTCGAAGGCTTCGAGCATGTGCCCGAATTTAAACTGCGCTTCTTCGTCGCTGATGCCGAGCAGTTTGAAAACTTTGCTCTGGATGTCGCGCCGGTGGATGCGGATCGAGCCGGAAGCCATCTCGTAGCCGTTGCAAATCATATCGTAGGCGTCCGACAGGATCGAGGCCGGATCGGTCTCGAAGCGGTCGAGGTGCTCCAAGCGCGGCATGGTGAAGGGATGATGGGCGGCGTCCCATTTCTGGAACTCCTCGTTCCAGTCGAACATCGGGAAGTCCACCACCCAGGCGAACGCCATAACTGACGGGTCGGCCAACTTGAGTTCGTTGCCAAACCGGCTGCGCAGGGCTGAGAGGACTTTGTTGACGATTTTGGCGCTGTCCGCCACGAACAGGACCAGGTCGCCGGTCGCCGCGCCGGTGAGTTTGGATAACGCTGCGATTTCCGTCTCGCCGATGAACTTGGCCCCGGAGCCTTTCGGACCCTCAGCCGTCAGCGCCAGCGTGACCAGTCCCTTCGCCCCGAGTTCTTTGGCGGTGGCGGTCAGGTTGTCGAGTTGCTTGCGGGTGTACCCGGCGCAGCCCGGCGCGACGAGGCATTTGACCTGTCCGCCTGATTCGAGCGCCGACTTGAAGACAATGAATTCGCTTGCGGCAAAGATTGGGCTTACGTTGTAGAGTTCCATCCCGAAGCGCAGGTCCGGCTTGTCGGTCCCGTAGCGTTCCATGGACTCGGCATAGGTCAGGCGCGGCCAGGGAGAGGCCATCAGTTTCTTCTGCGGGGCGACAGCCGGGAGCATCTCGGTGAAGAGCGCTTCCATCAGCGCCAGCACATCGTCGCGTTCCACGAAGGACATTTCCAGGTCGAGTTGGGTAAACTCCGGCTGACGGTCGCCGCGCAGGTCTTCGTCGCGGTAGCAGCGGGCGATTTGGAAGTAGCGTTCGATTCCGGCCACCATCAATAGTTGCTTCAACTGCTGGGGACTCTGGGGCAGCGCGTAGAACTGACCGGGGTAGATGCGGGAGGGGACGAGGTAGTCGCGGGCGCCCTCTGGGGTGGTCTTGAACAGGGCGGGCGTCTCCACTTCGATGAAGCCGCGCTCCGAGAGATACTTGCGCATGAACAGCACCACCTCGTGGCGCAGCACCAGGTTGCGCTTCATGCGTTCGCGCCGCAAGTCGAGATAGCGATATTTGAGGCGCAGGTTTTCGTCCACCTCCTCGTCATCGCGGCTGACGACGAACGGCATCGCCTTGGCTGGGTTTAGCACGGTGACTTGGCGCGCCACGACTTCGATCTCGCCGGTGGGCATCTTCGGGTTGAACTGGTCGGCGGGGCGCATCCGCACCAGGCCTTCGACCTGCACGACCCACTCGTTCTTCAGCCCTTCGATGGCCTTGGCTGCCTCGGGGAATTTATCCGGGTCGGTGACGATTTGGGTGATGCCGAAGCGGTCGCGCAGGACGAGGAAGACGACCCCGCCGAAGGTGCGGAAGTTGTGCACCCAGCCGGCCAGGGTCACGGTCTGGTTGGCGTGACTGGCGCGCAGTTCGCCGCAAGTGTGAGTTTTGTACATAGGCTGCCTCCTAAAGATTCAACACGAAGGCACAAAGGTACACGAAGGAAAACAGTTATAAAGGATTTCTCTGTGAGCCTTTGTGCGACGTTGTGTCCTTTGTGTTAAAAAAGTCCTCTACTTACAAAATAAATCGCCCTCCGCTGCTGCGTTGGGCGATTGAAAAGTCGTTTAAGTCCATTAGCCAGCATGGCTTCGCCCAACGCTCCGGGAGGGATCGTTATTGTTGTTATCGTTGTTATTGGCGAAGCGGATGTTGGTCATTCTTGCCTCAAGTTGGCGGTATTATAGCACAAATTCCTCCGGTTGCCCCTCCTGCCATTGTAAGGTAGAATTCTCCCCGCCACTGCCCGCGACTTGCAACCGTCAACTCGAAACCTGCAACTCACCTTGTCCCGCGCCTTCTCCCTCCTCACTTCTGCCTTTTTCGTCTTCCTCGCCCTGGCCGTCTTCGGCGGCATGGTGTGGGGGAATACCCTCTACGCCCGCAACCACCCCGGCGAGACCGATTTCTTCGTCCCCTGGTTGTCTGCCCAGACCTTCCTGCGCTACGGCGACCCAACTTCCCCTGACCGCATCACCCCCTACAGCGACCCGGCTGCCCAGCGGACGCAGATCGTCTATTATGGCCGTGTGGCCGCCGAAGATGAAGACCCGCTCATCCTCTGGCTGCCTTTCCCGGCCGCGCTTTTCTATTTCCCGTTTGCCCTCATCTCCGATTACGCCCTAGTGCGCGGCCTGTGGATGACCCTCGGCGAGATCGCCCTGGTCGCCTCTGCCCTGGTGGCCCTGCGCCTGACCGGCTGGAAGCCGCCCCGCTTCTTGCTCCCGCTTGTCCTGCTCTTTCCGGCTTTGTGGCTTTTTGGTTTCTTGAATGTGCTGGCCGCCAGCCCGTTGCCATTTGTCTTGCTGGCCGCGGTCTGCGCCCTGCTGGCCCTGCGCGCCGGTCAGGACGAACTGGCCGGCATCCTGCTCCTCCTGCCGGCGCTCAAACTGGGCATTTTTAGCCTCTTTGTGTTCTTCCTGCTCTGGTGGGCGCTCTATCACCGCCGCTGGCGCTTCCTGGCGGGCTTTGGCATGGCGCTTGGCTTGTTGCTGCTTGTCTCTTTCCTGATCCTGCCCGGCTGGTTCATGCCCTTCCTGCGCGGCCTGTACTGGCATGTCCAGTTCAACCCGCTGGCCTCCACCTACAGCGTACTTGGCGGCATCTTCCCGGTGGCCGGGCCGCGCTTTGCCATCCTGCTGACGGGCTTTTTGTTCACCCTGCTCTTCGTGGAATTTCGCGACGCCCGCCGCCGCGGCTTCCGTCACCTCCTGTGGACAGCCTGCCTGACCCTTGCCGTCGCTCCCCTCACCGGCCTGCCCCTTGGCCGGGATGGTTTCTCGGCCCTCGCCCTGCCGCTCTTCCTCTTCCTGGCGGTGCTGAACGAACGCTGGCCGCGACGCAGGCTCACAGGTCCCGCCCTCGCCGTGCTAATTATCGTCTTCCTCCTGGCCTGGGGACTGTGGCTCGCCGAGGGGCTGACGCTGCTTTTCTCCCTGCTGCTCGTCATCGGCCTCTACTGGATGCGCTGGTTCGCCGTCCGCCCGCCGCGCACGCTGCTCGAAACCCTGCCATGAGACGGCGCGACTACCTCCTGCTCGCCTTGCTGGGACTGGCCGCCGTTGCCCTGGTCGGCGCGTTCCAGCCCTCGCCCGGTTACCTGGACGCCGACTACTACTATGCCGGGGGTCTGCAACTCGCTGCCGGGCGCGGTTTCACCGAACCGTATCTCTGGAACTATCTGGATGATCCCGCCGGGCTGCCTCACCCTTCGCACACCTACTGGATGCCGCTGGCCTCGATCCTGGCTGCCGTTGTCCCGGCGCTGTTCGGACCTGTATCCTGGTTCGCCGCTCGGATTCCCTTCTTCCTGATAGCCGCCTCTCTCCCGCCGCTCATCGCTGCCCTGGCCTTTTCCCTTACCTCCCGCCGCCCCCTCGCTCTGACCTCCGGCTTGCTGGCTGTTTTCTCCGGCCTCTATCTCCCTTTCCTTGCCACCACCGACACCTTCGGCCTCTACATGCTCTTTGGCGGCCTCTATTTTCTAATCGTCAATCGTAAATTGTCAATCGTAAATTCGTTTTTGCTTGGTCTTCTCTCCGGCCTCATGCACCTCTCCCGCGCCGACGGCCTGCTCTGGCTGGCGCTGGCATTTACCGCTATCCTGCTCCTGCACAAAGCGGGTCAATCGCTTCGCTCCACTCTCTTTACTCTGTTCTCGGTTCTTCTTGGCTACCTCCTTGTCATGTTCCCGTGGTTTGCCCGCAACTACGCCGCCTTTGGCAGTTTCCTTGCTCCCGGCGGCTCGAAGATGCTCTGGCTGACCGCCTACGACCAGATTTTTTCCTATCCCGCCAGCACTCTTACCTTCGAAGCCTGGCGGGATTCCGGTTTGGGCGAAATCCTGCAAGCCCGCCTCTGGGCGCTGGGACTGAACGCCGCCAACACCCTGACCGTGCAGGGCAGCATCTTCCTCCTGCCGTTGATTGTCATCGGCGCTTGGCAAACTCGAAAGAACAAGACCGTTCAACTGTCCTTGCTGGCCTGGCTGCTGACACTGGCGGCGATGACGCTGGCCTTCCCCTTTGCCGGGGCGCGCGGCGGCTACTTCCACTCTGGCGCGGCCCTGCAGCCGCTCTGGTGGGCGCTGGCCCCGCTCGGACTTGAGCGCCTGATCGAGTGGGGCAGGGCGCGGCGCGGCTGGAACGTAGCGCAAGCGCGTCCGCTTTTTCTGGGCGCGCTGGTCGGCATGGCACTCTTATTGACCGGTATGGCGATTATGCTCCGCCTCCCAACCTGGGGAAACGAAAATGATGCGTATAACCAGATAGGAAATTATCTTGTTGAACAAGATATGCTGAACGAGGAGGTTGTTATTGTGGCCAACCCGCCCGGCTTCTATCTGGCCTCTGGCAACCCGGCTATCGCCGTACCGGACTGCGACCCGCTCGCGCTGCTCGAAGCGGCGCGCCGCTACCAGGCCGGGTACCTCATCCTCGAGCAGGGTAGTACTCCGGCCAGCCTGATGCCCGTCTATGAAAATCCGGCTGAGTTTCCCGACCTGACTTATCTTGGTGAAGTGGAAGGGGCGCGTCTATATGCCATCCAGCCCTGACCCCCGCCTTTCTCGCCGCGGCCTGTTGCTCCTGTTGGGGGCGGCTGTCCTGTCTTTGGGCGCGTATCTGGCAGCCAGCGCACTGTATTACCGCCTGGGCTTTCCCCTCGACGATGCCTGGATTCATCAGACCTATGCCCGCAACCTGGCGCTGCGCGGCGAATGGGCTTTCCTCCCTGGTCGGCCCTCTGGCGGCTCGACCGCCCCGCTCTGGTCGGCCCTGCTTGCTCCCGGCTTCTGGCTGGGCCTCGCTCCCCATGCCTGGACGTACCTGCTCGGCGCTTTCCTCCTCTGGGGGACGGCAGTTGTAGGCGAACTGCTTGCCCGGCGGCTCGTGGATGGCTACCGCCCCCGCTTCCCCTGGATTGGCATACTGCTAGCGCTGGAATGGCATCTTGTCTGGGCCGCCGCCTCCGGGATGGAGACACTGCTGTCTGCCTTCCTGGCCCTGCTGGTCTTTTATCTCATGCTGGGCAGACCGCTTCGCTCCCTGACCGTTGGCCTGCTCATCGGCCTCTCGGCATGGGTGCGCCCCGACGGGATTACCCTGCTCGGCCCGGCTGTCTTGACCTGTCTCCTGCTGTCCAATCCCTGGAAAGACCGCCTGCGGCATCTCTCCGCGCTTGGGCTGGGATTTGCCGCCATCTTTGCGTTCTATCTGCTTTTCAACTTGGCTGTCACCGGCTCTCCCTGGCCGAATACGTTCTACGCCAAGCAGGCTGAGTATGCAGCCTATCTCCAGTTACCCCTCTGGAAGCGGCTTGGACAGCAATTGCTCCAGCCGCTGATCGGAGCGGGTCTTCTTCTCCTCCCCGGCGCGACGTGGACGATCCTTGGCGCAGTTCGCAAGCGCAATTGGGGCGTGGTGGCGGCCTTGCTCTGGGTGCTCGGCTTCCTCGGCTTGTATGCTCTGCGCCTGCCGGTGACGTACCAGCATGGGCGCTATGTCATGCCGGTCATGCCAATCTTTTTTCTGCTCGGCGCGGCGGGCCTGGCGGACCTAATCTCCCGAAAGTCGAAGGGGGGGATGTGGGTCCTGTCCACTTTCTGGAAGGCGACGACCAGCCTGGTGCTGGTGGTTTTCTGGGGGCGCGGCGCCTACGCGTACGCCCAGGACGTGGCAGTGATCGAATCGGAAATGGTAACGGTGGCAGGCTGGGTGTCCGGGAACGTGCCGCCGGGGGCGCTGGTGGCCGCGCACGACATCGGGGCGCTGGGCTACTTCGGCGGCCATGACCTGGTTGACCTGGCTGGTCTTATCTCGCCGGATGTTATCCCGTTTATTCGCGACGAAGCCCGGCTGTCGGAATATCTCAACGAACGCGGGGTGGAGTACCTGGTCACGTTCCCCGACTGGTATCCGGCCCTCACCTCGGGCCTGATGCCGGTCTTCTCCACCGGAGCGCCCTATGCCCCGGCGTTCGGCGAAACGAACATGGCTGTGTACCGTTGGCCTGGGCCATGACTTGCCTCGTTTAATTGTCGGCTGGGTTGACCTGTGCTATACTCAAGGTAAGCCTTATAACTGGCAGGAGATGATGGAAGAATTAACTATCATTGTTGTGGATGATCACCCCTTGTTTCGGCAGGGTGTCATCAATACGTTGTTGCTGGAGCCTGGGTTTAAGGTAGTCGGGGAGGCCTTCAATGGGAAAACAGCCCTTGCCCTCATCCGAAATTTGATGCCGGCTGTTGCAGTGGTTGATATTAACCTCCCGGGGGTCAACGGTTTGCAGGTGACGCATCAGGTCAACCAGTCTAAACTCCCAACCCGGGTCGTCCTCCTGACGGCCTACGATGATCAGGATCAAATCCTGCATGCTGCCTGGGCGGGCGCGGCGGGGTATTGCGCCAAGGACGTGGACCCTTCCCGGCTGATCTGGGCGATCAAGCAAGTGTTTGCCGGAAAATATGTCATTCAAGATCAGGTTATGAATCCTAAAGAATTTTCGGCCTGGCTTGATGAACAGATGGAAAAGGCGCGTCACCTGTATAGTGAGCCGGGAAGCCCCTTCCACCCGCTTTCTGACCGTGAAATGGAAGTGCTGCTCTGCGTGCTCAAAGGGATGAGCAACAAGGAAATCGCCGCCGCCCTGGAAATCAGCCACCAGACGGTCAAAAATCACGTCACGTCTATTTTACGCAAATTCAATGTCGAAGACCGAACCCAGGCTGTGGTGTATGCGCTCAAGCACGGCTGGGTGACACTCAAGGACCAAACCTTGCCTTCCCAGGAGTAAATTATGGCGTTGCCGGAAGCAAAGAAGAATACAGCATCCGTTGTTGATACAAAACACTTGCTTCAGTCCGAGTTGGAAGAGTCCACCCGTTCCCTGAAGGAAATTACGCTCATGCTGGAACAAAGCCGCGTGGAATTAGGGAAACTCACGCAACGCAACGCCGCGGTGACGGCGTATCTCCAGCAGATTCGGCAACAACTCGGTACGCTGCCGGCTGAAGAAGTACAGCAGGCTTACGATTCGGCTCTGGATGCCCAACAGCGCTTGTTTGTGATGCGTAGCCAGTTGGAAAAGTTGCAGAATGATCAATTGCACCTTGAGAAGCACAAAAAATTTCTGGAACAAATGCAGGCTTCTTTTGATCAGATGGAGGGAGGGGCTGAGCAGGGCGGAAAGTCCACAATGGCAAGCGTGGAGATGCTGGTGAATGCCCAAGAATCCGAGCGCCAGAGATTGTCCAGGCAGATGCATGATGGCCCCGCGCAGGCGCTCTCGAATTTTATCCTGCAGGCAGAGATCGTCATGCGCCTTCTGGATGTGGATCCGGCACAGGCGCGTAATGAATTGGGCAACCTCAAGATTGCCGCGTTCAACACATTTCAGAAAGTTCGCAATTTCATCTTTGAACTCAGGCCGATGATGCTCGACGACTTGGGCCTGGCCCCTACCATTCGCAGGTATGCCGAAACCTACAAGGAGCAATCGGGGGTGGAGATTAGTGTGACCCTGTCGGGGAACGACCGCCGCTTGGAGCCATATATCGAAGTGATGGTCTTCCGCGCCATGCAGGAGTTGCTTGCCACGGCAGTACACCAGAACCAAGCCACAGTGATAAAAATACAACTCGATCTTGGCGACACAGCGGTCAAGTTGTTGGTTGATGATAATGGCAGGGGGTTCGGCACCGATGCCCTTGATAAAGAAAGCAACCTGGGGTTGAAACTGATCAGGGAGCGGGTTGGGATGCTTGGCGGCACATTCACATTGGACAGCGCGCCAGGCGCTAGGTCGCGCTTGACAATGACTATCCCGATTCAGAACAATCTGTGATGTTGCTGCGATAACATAATTGTTAAGAATTTGCAACGGATTTTCATTACTTTGCGATAAAGAAGGTGCTATAATAGGGCTATCTCTGATATGGCCTTCAGAGAAATCTCAAGGCGAAAGGAGGTGAAAGTCCATGTTGTTTGCCCCTAAGGAAAAAGGCCAGGGCCTGGTAGAGTACGCGTTGATTCTTGTTTTGGTTGCAGTCGTTGTGATCGCCGTTTTGCTGCTCTTGGGTCCGATCATCGGCAACGTCTTCACCAAGATCAACTCGAACTTGGTCAACCACTAATTCACCATTGTAAGTCTGGCCGTGGGATCCCGAAGTCCGGGGTCCCATTTTTTATTTTTAGAGGCCTGCTGAAAAGAGGAAAATTCGGGAAAGCCGTTTCTCTTTGGATGGGGGGGGGAGCACTACAGTAAACCGTGGAGTCTCTTTTTCCACAAAGAATCAGCCACAGATTT
>DYKZ01000186.1 GCA_020722345.1 Anaerolinea thermophila
CCGGATTCCCGTGCGCCACGGCGAAATCCGGCACATCGCGCGTCACAACGCCTCCGCGATCTTGGCAACGTCCCCGCACCTTGTATTCAGTGAAGTAGGATCCTCGGCCTGCGTCAGGGGCAGGCTGGCCTTGAGCACGTCGTTGTAGACGGTGGCAAACCGGTCGAATTCGGGTTCGGTCGTGGTGTTCATGGTGGGGAGTCCGTGGTTTCGCGAACGGAAAATTGCGGCAGGCGGTTGAGCTTGAGGTAGGTGCGCCCCAGGTACTCGCCCAGCATGCCGATGCAGAAGGTCTGTATGCCACCCAGCAACAATATGATGGCGACCAACGAGGTCCAGCCGGCCGGGAGGTCGGGTCGGGTGAGCCGCTCGTACACAAAGAACACCATCATTGCCAGGCTCAGCAGCGTCAGGGTGAAGCCCAGCATGGTGGCCACCCGCAGTGGGAAAATGGAACTGGTTGCCATTTTCAACCAAAGCGACACCGAGCGGCGCAGGCCGAAGTTGCTCTTGCCCGTGTGCCGGGCCTGGTGCTGGATGTCCACCGTCACAAATGCCCGGGTGATGTTGAGGATGAGCCCATCCACATATGTAAACGGGCCGTCGTAGCGGATGATTTCCTGCACCACCTCGCGGCGCAAGGCCTTGAACGACGACAGGTACAGATCTTTGGGTTTTTTCAGCACCAAGTTGGCCACCCAGTCGTTGAATCGGCTGCCCAACTTCTTCCAGGACGCGTGCTGACGGCCCAAGTAGCGGGTGTAGCAGATGTCGGCCGAAGGGTCGTTTTCCAGCGCCTGCACCAGCCGGACGATGTCGGTCGGGGGGTGCTGCAGGTCGTCGTCCATCAGCACCACCACAGCGCCGCGGGCGTGGTGCAGCCCGGCCATGAGGGCATTGTGCTGGCCGAAGTTCTTGCGCAGGGAAATTCCTTTCACCCAAGGGTGGCGCCGGGCCAGTTCGGTGATGACGCGCCAGCTGCCGTCGGGGCTGCAGTCGTTGACCAGGATAAGTTCGAACTGCCCGTCCCAACCCTCCTGGCTCAGGGCGCCCGCCACTTGGCGGGCCAGTTCCTCCAGGATGGCTTCGCTGTTGTACACGGGCACCACCACTGACACACGCGGCAGGGTCTGGGGTTGAAAGGTCATGTCGGGCTCAGTCTGTTCGATGGTCGATCAGAATTCGATCACATCTCGGGTCGCCGCCACCTTGGAGGTACAGGTGCAGACGGGGCACGTCCGTCCGGGGCAGTTTGAAAAAGTCCACCACCGGGGTATCGAAGGTCTTGGCCAACAGCTCGTGACCGTCCAGGCTCACGTGCAGGCGTGGTGGTCGCGCCTGGCAGTATGCCACCCGGTCGGGCGGCAGACGAACGCTGAACACCGTCTCGTCCCCTCCCACTGAAGCCGCCGAATTCGCGTGGGAAGACATGTGGGGCACGCCGTCTTCCAGCCAGAATCCCAACTCCAGCGTCAGGTCGGTCTGCGGCGCCAGATGCACCGCCCATTCATTGCCCCCGACCGGATCAATTCTGAAGGATCCACCCGCCTGGACGGTGGCCCGGGTGCCCAGCAGTGCCAGTTGCATAGGGGTGTAGCCGTGCCCGGGAGGCCGCGGCACGGCCGCCAGTTCATTCAGAAAGGCCTTCAGTTCGTCGGCCCGGAACGGCCGGACTTTGCGGAACACCAGGAAGGCCAGGCCGTCATCCAAGGGATAGCGCGCCACTTCGCGGTAGGCCGCGCCGATGGTGCGACCTTGCACCAGCGTGTCGGACGGGATGACTACAACGCGCTGGTGGGCAGGGTCTATGACCTGGGGGCGGTTGGGCACAACCAAATAGTCGCTGTACAGCGGGCCCAGATTGAAGCCTTCGTATTCGTCCACCTCGGCTATGGGCGTCAGCTTGGTGGTGCCTTCGTCCGTGAGGAAGTTCTCCATCATGGTCTGGCTGAGCACGGTGTTGGACGCGAAGACGGACACCCGCTGATTAGCCGGGATCTCGCGCTCGATGAACTCGGCCAGTTGCCGGTAGACTTCAAGATGGGCCAGCTTGAGCGGCGGAAAGTGTTGTTCGGTCAGCATATGGACTGTGGGCCATTGCAGGGCCGGCACGAACACGTGCAGGAAGTTGAATAGCAGGACCGCCCCCACGGCCAGCAGAAAGGCATGGCTCCGGAGGGTGGTAGCCCCCAGCGCCTCGGCCCACACACAGACCGACAAGCCGGTCATCAGTACCAGGAACAGCCCCACCGGCAGGTGGTGGTGGATGCCTAACCCCTGCACCCGGGTGAACAGCGCAACCGTCAGCAGCAGGCACATCCACAGGTAGCCGAACACCGCCGCAATGGGGCGCTGCTGACGGGCCGACACCCACCAACCCGACAGACACAACAGCGGCGCCAGCAGGCCATAGCGCGACAATAGTTCTTGGACATGCTCGGCACCGGTCCGCTGAAAGGCGACATAGGCCTCGGCATAGTTGAAGTTCAGGACATGGAGGGCCATGCCGCCTTGCAAGGTAAAGACACAGCCCAGCACCAGGGCCCCCACCACAGCCATCTGTTCTATCCAGCGCAGCCAGAACGGCCAAGTGGTTTTGGCCCGGGCCATGCGCCAGGCCGCCATCATGCTGCTGGCCACGATCTCCGCGACGATGGCAAATATGTACCACCTGCGGACCAGAAATGGCGCATACACGCACAAGGCCACACAAAACAGCGTAGTCCATCGCTGGGGATGCGAAAAATCCACCGCCCACAGGTACCAGGTGGCCAAACCCAAGGGCACCAGCCCCAGCACATCGGGATAGCCGCGCAGCGTGGGAATCCAGAAGGAGACGGACAGCACGGGCACACCTACGAGGGCCAGATCGAGCGGCCGGGACAGCCGCCCGCCCCCTTGTGCCAGCATCCGGCGGGTGACGTGCCAGGCGACGGCCATGGCAGGCAGCATGTACAGGCAAGCCACCCCTTCGATGTAGCCCAGCCGCGAGCGCCCCCACGCCAGGTTGAACGGCAACAGCGCCACTGTGAACAGCGGGTTGTGTTCGCTGTTATGTACCGCCAGCGCCACATCCGAGAGCCAGTCCAAGGGGTTGCGCTGGAACTGTTCGCCGTAAGTCCAGTACAGCTTCCAGTAGTACTGAAAGTCGGACAGGTAGGCCGGATCTTCTTGGATTACGTAACCAGCAACCCAGGCGGCACAGGCAACGGCAATCACCAGCCACGGGGTCAGCCAGCGTCGTACAGGCATCAACACTGGGCACTCTCCCTCATAACATGGCACGCCGCCAGGCTCCAGGCAAAGCGCGGGACGTCGAACAGCGGGTTGTCTGTATGCCCTTGCTGCTGGCCCCTTTGTCAAGGCGGATTTCCTCCGAGTTTAAGCCGTGTCCGTCGCTTCAATCGCAGCGAAGCAACTCTGCCCTTTTCTTGATCTCTCCGCTGTGTACCTTGCGCTTCTTGTCTTCGCTCATGCCATCACCTTTCCTGGACGACAGATTGAATTGTTGTCTCAAAATCAGGGTCTATTATAGTACCTTTTTGGCTCTGTCACTGGGAAGGCAATAATGTACCAGAAATGGGAATGAAAAGTGTACCACCCTGGGGATTTTGGTATCTCTCCGAGGAATGGAGGGATGCCTATGATCACCAAGGAGGTATTTA
>DYKZ01000187.1 GCA_020722345.1 Anaerolinea thermophila
TGCGCTGTTCCCTGCTCCCAACTGAGTGGGAAAGTTATTTAATCTGCGTTCCTAAACCAGCGGAAGCGGCTTCTACACCGCCGGATAGCCGAGCATGGTCTCTCCCCCGGGCCCTCACCCACCGTGAGAGAGGGTAGGCAAAGACAGTGCCTTCACTTTTAGCGCGCGAACGCGATTTTATTCGCGGCGCTGCGTCCCGGCGTTGAAATAGCAAACCGCTACCCCGAATTATCGAGATGATACGGAGAATGATTCAAAAATCTACGCACCTTGTGAACATCTGTGGATTAATATCGGCTATCCACCAGTTTCGCCAAACGCCGCCTTATTTCAAACCAGAATGCAGGAAACTCTGGATGAATCGGCGCTGGAAGATCAAGAAGATAATAAACAGAGGGGCAATCACCATCAGCGTGGCGGCGCTGAGCAGCGACCACTGTGCGCCGATTTCCCCCAGTTGGGTGAAGCGCACCAATCCGGCGGTCAGTGGACGGCTTTTATCGCTATTGGTAATCACCAGCGGCCACAGGAATTCGTTCCAGTGCCAGGTGGCGGAGGAAAGGCCAAAGGCCACCAGTGCCGGGATGGCAGGCGGCAAGTAAACATGCCAGATCAACTGCCACCAGGAACAGCCATCTATCACACCGGCGTCCACCAGATCGCGAGGCACCTCCACAAAAGCCTGGCGCATCAAAAAAGTACCGAAGGCTGAACCAAAGTAGGGAATGGCAATCGCCAGCCGGGTGTCGAATAGCCCCAGCCAACGGATGGTGGCAAAATTGGGAGCCAACAGCGCCGATGTGGGAATCATCATTTGCAACAGGATGAAGAAGAAAATCCAGCGCTTGCCGAAGAACTGGTAATTTGCCAGCGCGAAGCCAGCCAGCACGATCGTGATCAGTTGTACGGCCAGGATCATCAACACGATGACGATAGTATTAATGTAATACTGCCCGAAGGGGGCCAGCGACCAGGCGCGCAGATAGTTTTCGAAGGTGAGATGGCTTCCAAACCACACATCGCCACGGCTCATGGCCTCCGCCGCCGGACGAAAGGAGGCCACCAGCGCCCACAACACCGGCACCGACCACAACAACGCCAAACCGGCCGCGAAGAGGTTAGTCAACCAGCGACCGAGACGAGGAAGCAGAAGGCGGGAAAAACGTTGAGGGGACATTTTAGGCTTCCTTTCGCTCAGAGACGATGAAATTGGTGACGGTGAAAGCCAACAGTACCACCACGAAAATCACAGTGATGGCCGCGGAGGTACCAATATCCTGGTACTCAAAGCGTTGCAGCCAGAGGTCAAAGAGCAGCACGGTGCTGGCGCGGCTCGGTCCTCCGTTGGTGAGTACGAAGATGTGGTCCACCGTGCGGAAGGCATCGACGAAGGCGATGGTAATGATGAAAACGGTGGTGCGACGCAGCAAAGGGAAGGTGATCTGCCACAGGGTCTGCCAGCTATTGGCCCCGTCCAGCGCGGCGGCTTCGTACACATCGGTGGGTAGGTTTTGTATGCCCGCCAGGTAGAAAATCATATAATAACCTGCGTTCTTCCAAATGGCGACAATGGCAACCGCCAACAGCGCTAACGAGGGATTGCCGGTCCAGTTTTCGGGGCCGCTGTAGCCCAGGGCACGCAAGGCGGTATTGAACAAGCCGTATCCCGGCGTGAAGAAAAACATCCAAATAGTGGCCGCACTGACCATCGGCAGCACCATCGGGTGAAAGAACGCCAGGCGCAATAACCCGATGCCGCGCACCTTGCGGTTAACCAGCAAAGCGAAGAGGAAACCCAGCACAATGCTAATCGGCACCGTGCCCAAGATGTATTCCAAGGTGTTGAGGATGATTTGCCGGAAATACGGATCAGCGAACAGATCGCGATAATTGCCCAGGCCGATGAACGTTGGCTCACGAAAGCGGGCGATATTCATCCGCTGGCGAAAGAAGCTCTGATAAATCGAGAGCAACACCGGCCAAGCGGTGAACACGGCCACAAAAAACGCTGTGGGGGACAGTAAAACGTAGGGGAAGAGAGGGCGCTTTCTGTGCAAAACTCTTGAAAACAAGACGACCTCCAGCAACAAAAAGACAGATGACAGTCACATTATAATGTGACTGTCATCTGTAATTAGATTGAACGAGAAAGATTAGGGGCAGAAATCCGCCAGTGCGGCTTCGGCCTCTTGCTGGGCGGAGGCCATCGCATCGGCAGCGCTCATTTCTCCGTTGTAAGCGCGTTGTAGGTAGTCGTGGAAAATGTTGCGCACCTGCCCAAGGTTTTGGGTTGCCAGTTCCATGCCGGCATATTGCAGCGCGTCGCGCGTTGCCAGGGCCTGGGGCACATCAGCCACATAGGCTTTCATGGCCTCGGTGTCATAAGCGCTGGCACGGCTGGCGATATAGCCAGTTTGGATGCTGAAATCGGCCACATATTCCGGGCGAGTGATAAACTCGACGAATTTCCAGGCAGCATCCTGCTGCTCGGGAGAAGCACCCTTGAGGATGTAGAAGTTGCCACCGCCGGGGACGCTGGCATAGGTGCCGGCTTCTTTACCCGGCAAAGGCATCACCCCAACCTCAAAGTTCGCCTGCTTGAGGATTCCGCTCAGGCTACCGGAGGAGTGTACAATCATCGCAGTTGAACCGCTGGCAAAATCAGTCGGTGCGGTAGCCCACACGCCCTGCACACCCGCGGGCATAGCGCCATATACAGCAGAAAGATCAATGTAGAACTGGACAGCGTCAATCACAGCGGGATCGTCAAAGACAACGGTGCAGGCATCTTCAAGGATGTTCTGTCCCGCTCCAATGGCTAATGGCTGGAAGAGCCAGTACGGCCAGTCGGAGGGGTATTGCAATCCCCACTTGGTGATATCGCCCTCGGTGGTGGTTAGCGCCCGGGCTGCCTCAGCCCAACTCTGCCAGTTCGTCGGCGGCTCCAACCCGGCATCCTTGAACATATCAGCGTTGTAGTACAGCACCACTGCACTGCGCTGGAAGGGGATGCTCCACAACTTGCCATCGTAGTAGGAATTCTCCAAAAAGGCGGGCAAAAAGTCGCTCAGATAAGCATCGCCGCCATCCATGCCCTTGACGAAGTCATCCAGCGGAGCAATATAATCGGCGTTGACCAAGTCGTAGAGGCTGGTCGCCAGCATCACCGCCAAGGCGGGAGGTTCGCCGCCGCCATCAATGGTGGTCTGAATGGCGGTCTGCACGTCGCCGTAACCGCCAGAGAAGACCGGCTCCACAGTGATATAGGGATACTCCTTCTGAAATTCATCAATGTAGCCTTTGAGGATATCAGCGATGGGCGCATCCACAGCCACGGGGTAGAACACCTGGAAAGTAACCGGCTCGGGAGCGGCCTCTTCCGTGGGGGTGGCCTCTTCCGTGGGGGTGGCCTCTCCCGTGGGAGCAGCCTTTTCAGTCGGAGCAGCCTCCTCTGTAGGGGCGGCCTCTTCCTGCGCTGTCGGTTCAGCGGGGGCCGCCGGTTTGCAGGCAGCCAGCACACCAACCAGCAGGAAGGCCATTAACACGAGAAACACTTTAAGGGTACGCATCTTTCGTTCTCCTTTCTTTAATTTGAACAATTTTCGTATCATCTCAAAAAGAAGGGGAAACGTCCCGAAGGTTTCTTCCAAAGCCTGG
>DYKZ01000034.1:0-21607 GCA_020722345.1 Anaerolinea thermophila
TTGTTTTTTGTGCAAGAATTTTTAAACACAAAGGCACGAAGTATACAAAGGGGGGGTTAAAGTTTTCCTTCGTAACCTGATATGAAAATAAACTCCAAGCGCAAACCACTAAGACACGGAGACACTGAGAAAAAACTCCGTGACTTCGTGTTTGAATCTCTTTCGGCTTGTCCGAGTTAGGGCGAGGTTCTTTGCGATTGTGTCAGGTGGAGTCGCCCGGCGGCGAGATTGGCTGGCAGGCCGGGCAGAAGTGGGTGCCGCGCTGGCCGACGGTGATGCGCTCCACCGCCGTGCCGCAGACCGGGCAGGGCTGCCCCGTCCGCCCGTAGACCCGGAAGTGGTTCTGGAACTCCCCGCCGCGATAGACCCAGTCTATGCTGGCGCCGTTGCGGCGGATGCCCTCCTCCAGCACAGCGCGGACGGAGTGGCATAGCGCGGCGGCCTCATCTTCTGTGACGCTATTCGACAGCCGCAGGGGATGCAGTTTTGCCCTGTGCAGGGACTCATCGGTATAGATGTTGCCGAGGCCGGCGAGGAAGGTTTGGTCGAGAAGCAGGGGTTTGAGTTGCCTGCGGCGGGCGCGGAGGGCGGCGAACAGCCAAGAGGAGGTAAATGTCTCCGAGAGCGGCTCAGGCCCCAGGTCCGCGAGAACCGGGGCGGGATCTGCCGTCAGCCAGACGCGCCCGAATTTGCGCGCGTCGTTGAAGATGAAAGTTGCATTGTCCGAGAGTTTGAGCAGCAGGCGGTCGTGCTTATCCGGTTCGTATCCGCCCAGCACCACCAGCAGGTCACCGCTCATGCGCGGGTGAATCAGAAGGTGAAAAGATGAAAGGTGAAGGATGAAATATTTGGCGCGGCGCGAGACGTCTATGATCTTCTGGCCGATGATTTGCTGTTTGAATTTTGGCGGGGAGGGAACGGCCAGGGTGCGTTTCCAGCGCAGGTCAGCCTGGAGGACGGTCCGGCCCACCAGCGCCGGGCGCAGGGCGCGGGCAAGGGTTTCTACTTCAGGCAGTTCGGGCATGGGAAATTCCTTTTCGCGCGCGCAGCCATTCCAGCGCAGGAACAAGGCACAGAATCGTCAGCAGGGCGATGGGCTGGCTGTATACTATGAACAGCCAACTGCTCTTCTCCATTGGCCAGTGGTGGAAGATGTAATATCCTGCTGCCGGATAAATACATGTCAGGGCCAGGAAGAGGCTCTGTACGAGCGGTGTTTGGCGGCGAACCAGCCAGAAGATGGCCGGGGTGAGCAGGATGAAAGTGTATGGTTTCAGGCGTGGCAGGAGCAGATGAATTCCCAGGAAGGCCAGCGCAAACACGAATTGCGGGCGTTCTTCTGCCGGAATGGCCGGCAGAAGGAAACGCCAGACCAGGATGCCGATTGTTGTTGCCACCAACGCGCCGATGAGCAGACCCGGCAGGATGGCTGTTAAATCGTTTGTCCGGCCAAAGAGGGCAGCAAAGAAGAAGGGAAACGCAGGATGATTGATGTCGCCAAACTCCTGAACTGGGTTTTGCTGACCAGGCAAACCGCCCAAGAGTTGGCGCAGGAACCAGGGCGCGAGATCGAAGCGGGGGAGGGTGAACAGCAGCAAGGTCAGGGTGAACGCTGCCAGACCGATGCCCAGCGCCCGCCACCGATCCCGCCATGTCGTTGGAATCAAGAGAAAGAGGGCTAGGTAAATCACGGGCAGGATTTTGATTCCCGCGATCAATCCAAAGAAGATGGCGGCCACGTCCCAGCGCGAACGAGCCGCGAAGTGAAAGGCGAGCGAGAGCGGCAATAGCAGGAGGGCATCCAGGTTTCCGGTCGCAAGCGACCAGCCCAGTCCCATGAATCCGCCGAAGGCGAGGAGCAGAGCCAGCGGCCACTCCCTGCCCGGCCGCCACAGAAGTGTGCATCCGGCTGCGAGGAGCGTGTAAATAAAAAGGTAGGAAGCCGAGAAATTGAGCGGCGCGCCGCACAGGATGCGGAACAGGTTGAGCAGCACGGGCGGATACAGCCAGGGGAGCCTGAATGGGAAATATTGATAAGTGTATGGGTTTCCCCCGGCGGCGTCCACCTGCGCGGCCTGGCAGTAAAGTTCGGCATCCCAGCCGTGAACGTTGCTCAGGAGGAAGACGCCGGTGAAAGCCATGCTCAACAAGGTTAGCGTCAGCAGGGACAAGTGGATAAACTTCACCCTGTATCCTCCCCAGCATTTCCCGGCGCCAGCAGATTCAAATCGTCCCACCCGTAGGCCACTTCGATGAGCGTCTCGTCGCCGATCTGGATGGGTTTCTCGCGCAGGTACATCCCGCCCAGCGCTTCGTAGAATCGGCGCGCCGGCGTGTTGTCTTTCAGCACCCACAGCAGCATGGAGGAGTGGCCGCGCTGGATGAGTTCGCGCGCCGCGGTCTGCATGAGTTTCCGCCCCGCGCCTCGACCCTGGGCCTGTTTCAGCAAGTAGATGCCGCCCACCTCGCCGGTGTAGCGCGGATCATTTTCCCGCTCGGCCATGCAGTTGACGAAGCCGACAATCTGCCCGGCCTCTTCGGCCACAAAGACGGAGAACTGGTCGGGGGCGGAAAGCATCCCGCGCCACGTCTGCTCGCGGCGTTGCACGCGCTGCTCGGTGGACAAGGCTTGCAGGAATTCATCGGCCACGATACCCTGGTAGGTGGTGCGCCACGAATCGATATGGACGCGGGCGATGCCGGTAACGTCGGCGGGCGTGGCAGGGCGGATGGTGATCATAAAATAACACAGAGGCGCATCTTGTTGCGCCCCTGCCGGTTCTTAATAGAGTTGTTTGGCTAGGTAGGCCTGAAGGCCTAGTTGCGTGATCTGGTCGAGTTGCGCCTCCAGCCAGTCGAGGTGCCCCTCCTCGTCCTTCAGGATGGACACGAGCAGTTCGCGCGTGCCGTTGTCGCCCAGGTCCACGCACAGTTTGATGGCATCGTTGTAGGCCTTGATGGCGCCCATTTCGGCGTCCACATCATTCTTATGCTGGGCGTCCACAGTGTCGCCGATGTGGATCTTGTTGAGTGTGCTGACAATGGGACGCCCCTCCAGGAACAGGAGGCGGCCGATCAGTTTCTCGGCATGCTTCATCTCGTCAATGGCGCGCTTCTCGGCGGCCTCGTGCAGGCGGTCGAAGCCCCAATTGGCGCACATTTCGGACTGTACCATGTACTGGTTGATGGCGGTCAGTTCGTCGGCCAGCAGAAGGTTGAGCGCGTCGAGGATCTTGGTTTTGCCTTTCATGGGGGTCTCCTTGTGTTACGTGTTTGATTATCCTCGGTCGAGCCTGGCGAAGGTTCTGAACCTTTGCAAGGGGAATCATTACTCATTGAAAAGTTGACCGACGCTGCGTCCCTCGTGGGCGCGGCGGATGACCTCGCCCAGCAACGGCGCCACGCTGAGGACCGTTAGCCGGTCGCCGAACAGGCGGCGTTTCTCCCCGCTGATGGGGACGCTATCGGTGGTGATGTATTCGGTCACCGGCAGGGCGGCCAGCCGTTTGGCGGCGTCGGCCGAGAAGATGGGATGGATGAAAGCCACATACACGCGCCGCGCCCCGCTCTCCTTGACCAGGTTGACCGCCTGGGCGATTGAGCCGCCGGTATCCACTTCATCATCCACCAGGATGGCATCCCGGTCGGTTACCGAACCGATGATGGTCAGCGCCTGGGCTTTGGCGTCGTTGGCCACGCGGCGTTTCTCAATGAAGGCAATCGGCGCGTCGATGCTGGCGGCGAAGTTGCGACCTTTTTTTGCATAGCCCAGGTCCACGGTCACGACGACCGGGTTGTGCAATTGATCGAGCAGTTTTTCCTGCACGTGGTTAATGAGCAGGTACTGCGCGCTGAGCACATCCCCGGGGACGGAAAAGAAGCCCTGGATCTGATAGGCGTGCGGGTCGAGGGTCATGTAGCGGTCGGCGCCGGCGATCTGGATCATGTCGGCCACCAGGCGGGCAGTGATAGGGACGCGCGGCTGATCCTTTTTGTCCGAGCGCCCGTAGCACAGGTAGGGGATGACGGCGGTGACGCGTGCCGCCGAGTCCAAGCGCAGGGTCTGGAGCAGGATGAGCAGTTCCATCAGGTTGCGGTTGACCGGCGCGGCGGTGTGCTGGATGACATAGACGTCCTGGCCGCGCACGCTGCTGTGCAGTTTAACGAACAGGTTCTCGTTGGGGAATTCGACGATGTCGCGCCCGCACAGGGTCTCGCCCAGGTAATCGGCCACCTTCTGCGCCAGTTCGGGCGAGGCAGTGCCCGCGTAGAGTTTAATGCCGCCGTACACTTTCATTTCATGCATCTGTGACCTCTTATTTTTTTTATTCCTTTTCCGGTTTCCATTCCGAGCGCAGGACGCTCATGAACAGCATGTCTTCGTATTGCCCGTCACGGTAGATACCTTGTCGGAAGCGCCCCTCGTGGACGAAGCCGGCCTTCTCGTAGGCGCGGATGCCGCCCTTGTTCGCCGCGTCGACGCGCAGGAAAATGCGGTTCAAGTTCAGGGTCCCAAACCCGATCTGAAGCAGGAGACGCATCACTTCAGTTCCGTAGCCCTGGTTCCAGCAGGATTTATCCCCGATGAAGATTCCCACTTCGCTGCTGTGGGCGCGCCGGTCTATCTCGAAGAAGCCGCAGTTGCCGATGAGACGCCAGTCGTCCCCGTCTTTGATTTCGATGGCGAAGGGCTGCTCTTCGGGCGGGCGCTTGAGCATGTTCTCGAACCAGCCGTCTTCGTTGGCCTGCGAAATGGGCAGGCTCATTGAAAGGTAGCGGCGTACTTCAGGATCATTGAGCCATTCGACGAATTTGGGTAGGTCGCTGCGCTCGTTGCGCCGCAGGCGGATTCGTTCTCCGTAGATCATTCTCCAAGTCTCCTGTGATGATTATACTATGCTGCTGGAGGCGCGTAACGAGGTGGTTGGGAGTTTCCGGTGCTCATTCGTTCTATGATTGTTTCACAACTTGTGCTATACTCGTAGCAGGATGCAGACCGACTCTTTTCCCGGCAAGCGTTCCTCCTGGCCCCGGTGGGCTGATTTCCTGCGCCAGCGCGGGCTGGAGACGTTTGCCGCCTGGACGCTCGAAGCCCTGGCGCCTCTCTCTACGGTGGGGGCGCAATTGCTCCACTTCGGCTCTCCGCTCATCCGGCCGGCCATTTCATCAGCGCAGATTGAATCCCTGGCTGACTTGCTCGAAGACCCCGGTGAGGCGCGCGCTTTCGCTGCTTTCCTGCGAGAGGAAGTGAATCTGTGACCGACACGATCCTGGGACTGATTGGCTTTAGCCTCGTTTTTCTGGCGGCCGTGTTGATGGCGGCCTTCGCTTACCTGCGCCGCAAATCTGTTCCCCCCCTGCGTGAAATCCCTGCCTACGCCCGCCTGCGCCGCGCCATCGGACGCGTGGTGGAGGATGGTTCGCGCCTGCACGTTTCGCTTGGACGCGGCGCGCTGGTCACCCCGCAAAGCGCCTCCGCCCTGGCCGGACTCGCCCTCCTGCGCCGCCTGGCAGACCTGACATCGGTCGGCGACCGGCCTCCCATCGCCACCTCCGGCGACGGCGCGCTGGCCCTGCTCTCCCAGTCCACCCTGCAGGGGGCGGCGGAAGACGCCAAACTGGCCTATGACCCGTCCGCCGGGCGGTTGACCGGCCTGACGCCCTTTTCCTACGCGGCGGGGGCCATCCCGTCCATCCGCGACGAGAACGTCTCCACGACTGTGCTGATGGGGAACTTCGGCGTGGAGGCCGCCCTGCTGACCGACGCCTCCGAGCGCGCCAACGCCTTTTGCGTGGCCGGCAGCGACAACCTGGCCGCCCAGGCGGTCCTCTACGCCAGCGCCCGGGAGCCCCTCATCGGCGAAGAACTGTATTCGGCGGGCGCTTATATCGAACCCGCGCCGCTGCAGACCGCCAGCCTGACCGTTCAAGATGTGTTGCGCTGGCTGTTCATCGCCATCCTGCTGGGCGGCGCACTCTTGAAAGTGGCAGGCCTGCTGTGAAACTGAAGGGACTTCTTTCTGCTGTCATTGCCATCCTGTGCGGTCTGGTGGTGCTGGCAGGTTATTTCATCAGACTGCCTTTCTTGGTCAAGGCCAGCAGCATCTTCCTGAATTGGGCCGTTCTGCTGACCGCCTTTGCCGTGTTGCTGGGAATCTTCAACCTGCTCATCGTTCACATCGGCAAGGTAACCGGGAAACAAAAGGGCGCGCTGTACAGCATCCTGCTCGTTCTGGCCATGCTGGTCACCTTTGTCATCGGTCTGGTAATTCCCCTCTATCCCAAGGCCGCCCCGGCCCTGGATTTCATCTTCCGCACCTTCCAACTGCCGGTGGAAGCCAGCCTGATGGCGTTGCTGGCCGTCACCCTGACCTATGCCAGCATCCGCCTCCTCAACCGCCGCTTGAGTGTGTTCGCGGTCATCTTTATCGTCACTGTCTTGTTGATCTTACTCGGCACCGCCCCCATCCCATTCGTCGGCAGTGTGCCCTGGGTCAGCGACTCCCTGCGCCCGGTCATTGCCCAGGTGCTGGCGGCGGGAGGCGCGCGCGGCATCCTAATCGGCGTGGCGCTCGGCGCCCTGGTCACGGGCTTGCGCGTCCTCTTTGGCGCCGACCGGCCCTACGGGGGGAAATAAGCCATGAACGAGATCCTCTGCCCCGTTTGCAGCCGCCCCAACCCCGAAGACCAGGAAACCTGCCAGTTCTGCGGAGCGAGTTTGAAACCGCCTGCCGGGATCCCCGAGCCGGGCTCCCCCATCCGCGCCGGCGAGACGCCGATTATCAAACAGACCTCGGAATTCGAAAAGGTAAAACTCCCTGAGGGCAGCATTCAGGCGGGCGAGACGCCGGTCCCCAGGAATACCAAAGAATTGGAACAAGCCCTGCCCGCCTGGCTCAGATCGCTGCGGGAGAAAGGCGAACTGTCCGAGGCCGAAGCCACGGCGGACGCTTCTGCCGCCGCGAGCCTGCCTGCCGAGTCCCCGGCCCCTCAACCTGCCGACACGTCCGGCGAGTCCCTCGATTGGCTGGCCAGGCTGGGACAGGAGGAGGAAGAGGAAAAAATCCCCGACTGGCTGGCCGGGCTGCGCAGTTCGGCAGAGTCCCCCGCTCCCGAAGCCGAGCAGCCGCCCGAGGCCGGGCTGCCAGCCGAAACGGTCCAGCCGGAAGCGGACTGGCTGGGCGGCGCGGAACCGGCCTCCGGGCAGCCGTCTGGCGAGGAGTCCCTGCCCGAATGGTTTGCGCGCTTCGACCAGCCATCCGAGCCTGCTGGGGCGGAGACATTCATCCCCGCCGAAGCAGAACTGCCAGCAGAAGCCCTGCCCGCCGAGAACCTCCCCGACTGGCTGGAGGCGTTGAAGGCCAAAGTGGAAGAGACGCCCGAGTCGGCTGCGAAGGGAGAGACGCCGGATTGGCTTAACAGCGTACCGGCTGGCGCTGAGGACAGCGGCCTTGCCGCGCCGCAGGCCGAATCCCCGGAATCTGCCCCTGGGTCTGAAACTCCCGACTGGCTGGCCTCCCTGGGCGCGGAGGCAGGCGCCGGGTCCGAAGCGGCGGCGGAAAAAGTCTTCAGCGAAGAATTGCCGGCCGAGGAGTCTGGCCCCGCTGCAATCCCCGAGTGGCTGGCGGGTTTCCAGTTGGGCGAATCTGCCCCGGAGGCCGAAGAGCAGGCCGGAGCGGTCGAACAGGCGGCGGAGGGGGCCTCCGCCGCGCCTGCCGAGCCGCTCCCGGATTGGCTGGCCGATATCCAGAAGGCGGTTCCGCCTGCTGACGCCGTCCCGGCGCTGGTGGAGGGGGAAGAGATCGAGGAGCAGCCTCCTGTTCCCGATGAGGCACCGGGGACCTTCTCGCTGGAGACGCCCGACTGGCTGGCGCGCCTGCGCCCCGAGCGCAGCGTCGAGGCTGTTGCGGCGGCGCCTGCCGAAGACGTGGAGCCCGAGAACTTGGAAATGGCCGAACTCCCTTCCTGGGTGCAGGCGATGAAGCCGGTGGAAGCGGTGGTTTCGGACGCCAAGCCGGGGGCCCCGGAGCAGATGGGCGTATCTGAGAGCAGCGGCCCGCTAGCCGGGCTGCGCGGTGTTTTACCGGCGGGCGCGGCGATCCTGGCCAGCCGCAAGCCGCCTGCTTATTCCATCAAACTCCAGGTTACCGAAAACCAGCACAAATATGCCCAGCAGTTGGAGAAAATGATTCTCGAAGAGGGGCAGGCCAAAGGTCCGAAACCCGTGTCTGTCCCTTCCGGCCGGCTGTGGCGCTGGGTAATTTCCGTCATCCTGATCCTGGCCGTGTTCCTGCCGCTGGTCGCCGGGATGCAGTTTGCTCCCGACCTGGCACTGTTCCCATCCGAATGGGAGAAGACGCACACCCTGCTGGATTCGCTGCCGGGGAACGCCCCTGTGCTGGCTGTCTTCGATTACGACCCGGCCCTCTCCAGCGAGTTGCAGGTGGCCGCCGCGCCGGTCATAGACCGCATCCTCTACGGCGGGGCGCGCCTGACCCTGCTCTCCACCTCCCCCAGCGGACCGGCGCTGGCGGCGCAGTTCCTGCAATCCACCCAAGCCGCGCACCTGGAAGCCGGTATGCAGTACGCTAACCTCGGCTACCTGCCAGGAGGGCCGTCGGGAATCTATTACTTTGCCACCGACCCGCAGGCGGCTGTCCCCCAGGCAGTGGACGGCAGCGATGCCTGGTCGCTGCCCGCCTTGCAGGGGGTGGGCCAGTTGAGCGATTTCGACGCCCTGCTCGTGATCACGGACAACGCCGACACCGCCCGCGCCTGGGTCGAACAGACTCATGCCTCCATTGGCGACACGCCGGTCGTGATGATCATCTCGGCCCAGGCCGAGCCGATGGTGCGCCCCTACTATGATTCCGGCCAGGTGGACGGGATGGTGACCGGGCTGGTGGGCGGCAAGACGTACGAACAATCCTACGGGACGAGCGGCTTGGCGCGGCGCTACTGGGATTCCTTCGGGACCGGTACGCTGGCCGCCGTACTCCTGATCCTGGTCGGCGGGACGGGCGGCGCGCTGTTGGCCTGGCGGGACAGGAAGAAGGGAGGCAGAGCCTGACATGGCAATTGCTTTTTCCTGGGACCTGGTGACCGGCCTGGTCAGTTTCCTGCTGACCCTGATGATATTGAGTTACCTAATCGGCGATAACCCCGCCTTTCGGGTTGCCATTTATCTTTTCATCGGCGTCTCAGCCGGATACGCGGCGTCGGTGGCTTGGAACCAGGTGCTCCTGCCGCGGCTGTTCCGTCCCCTGCTGGACGGCGGCTGGACAGATTTTGTCCTTCTCGTACCGCTCCTGCTCGGACTGTTGATGCTGGCGAAACTCTCGCCGCGTACGGCGGCGCTCGGCAACCCGTCCCTGGCGGTAATCGTGGGCGTGGGAGCAGCAGTAGCAATCGGCGGGGCCATCTTTGGCACCCTCTTCCCGCAGACCCAGGCTGTGCTTAACGAGTTCGACCTGCCTGCTGTGAGCGAAGGTTGGTCGAAGTGGCTGGGCGTGTTGAGCGAAGGGCTGGTGATGCTGATTGGGACGGTTGGCACACTGGTCTATTTTCAGTTCAGCGCCAGAGCCACGCCTGGCGGTCCCCAGCGCGGGAAACTCGTCAATCTCATTGGCTGGGTGGGGCAGGTGTTCATCGCCATCACCTTTGGCGTCCTGTTCGCCGGCGTCTTTGCGGCGGCCATGACGGCGCTAATCGAGCGCCTGAGTTTCGTTGTCAGTTTCGTGAGTCAATTCTTCTAATTGCCTATGCCTGTCTCTGTTGTTGACACCGACTCCCTTCTGGCGGTGGATGTTGGCACCATCACCACCCGCGCCGTGCTCTTCGACGTGGTGGACGGCCACTACCGCTTCGTGGCCTGCGGCCAGGGCGCCACGACAGCCGCCGCGCCGTTCAAGGACATCAGCGAGGGGGTGCGGAGCGCCATCGAGAACCTGGAAGCCGTGACGGGCCGCAAGTTCCTCGGCGCGGACCAGCGCCTCATCATGCCCTACCAGGACGGGAACGGTGTGGACCTGTTTGCCGCTTCCATGTCGGCAGGCCCGGCCATCAAGACCGTACTGGTCGGTCTGCTCGGCGACGTGACGCTGGAGAGCATCCAGCGGCTGGCGCGCAGCAGTTACACCCGCGTAGTCGAGACCATCTCCATCAACGACCGGCGGGAACCCCACGAGCAAATTGACGCCATTTTGCAACTGCAGCCCGACTTGTTCCTCGTTGCCGGGGGGACGGATAACGGCGCGACGCGCTCTGTCCAACGGCTGGTGGAAATCGTCAGCCTGATCTGCTACCTGCTCCCGGAAGAGAAACGCCCGGCGGTGCTGTTCGCGGGCAATCAGAAGATGGCAGAACGGGTCAGGAACGGCTTGCAGGCCATCTCGTCCTCCCTGCACATCAGCCCGAACGTCCGCCCCGTGCTCGAGGTGGAGGACCTCCAGCCTGCCCAGCGCATCCTGACCGAGGTTTACGCCCAGATCCGCCGGGCGCAAATGCTGGGCGTCAGTGAATTGAATGGCTGGAGCGCTGGGACGCTGCTGCCGACGGCTTATGCGATGGCGCGCATGATCCGCTTCCTGAGCCAGGATTCGAGCAAGGGCATCCTGGGTGTTGATATCGGCGCCAGCCACACTACGGTGGCGGCCGGCTTCAATGGCGAACTCTCGCTGGGAGTTTATTCCCAACTGGGGCTGGGGGAACCGCTGCCCGGTCTGCTGCGCTATAGCAGCATGGAGGATATTACCCGCTGGCTGCATCTGGATATCTCCGCCGAGACTGTCCAAGAGTACCTGCACCAGAAAGCGCTCTATCCGGCCAGCCTGCCGGCCACTCCAGAAGAAATGGCTATCGAACAGGCAGCGGCGCGCCAGTTGCTGCAACTGGCCCTGAAGAGCGTTTCGAAAGACTTCCCGGCGGACGTAAAACGCCCCGCGCCGGGACTGAGCCCCTATTTCGAGCCTGTCGTGGCAGGAGGCAGTGTCATTGCCCGCGCCCCCACAACCGGGCAGAGCCTGCTGCTCCTGCTGGACGCCATCCAGCCGATGGGAATCACCACCATCATGGTTGACCAGAACGGCCTCCTCCCGGCAATGGGCGCCGCCGCGGCCCGCCTGCCCATCCTGCCCGTCCACGTGCTGGAGTCGATGGCCTTTCGTTACCTAGCCACAGTGGTCAGCCCGCTTACCAAAACCCGGCTGGGAATGCCAATCCTGCGCGCCCGCCTGATCTACCAGGATGGAAACGAGACCCGGATCGAGGTCAAGCAAGGGGCGCTCGAAGTCCTGCCGCTGTCCCCGGGGCAGATAGGGCGTCTCTACTTGCAGCCAGCCCATAACGTGGACATTGGGCTGGGCCCCGGCCGCACCCGTAACGACGGGTTCCCTGTCTCGGGAACCGCGCTGGGTGTGGTAATAGATGCGCGCGGGCGTCCTCTGCGCTTACCGTCCGATCCTGTCCGGCGGCGCGAGATCATCAAGAAATGGCTCTGGACTTTGGGAGGATGACCGCCATGCTTGCTCCCGTTTTCCACATCCTGCCGCTGACCAGCATCCGGCGCGAACGCCTGCTCCCGGTCAAGGGCCGTGTCACCGTCCGGCCAGACCAGAAAGTAAGCCCCCTGGATGTTGTGGCCGAGGCGGCCTACGGCAAGAAGCACCTGCTCCTGGACGTGGCGCAAACATTGGGCGTCCGACCAGACGCGGCTCAGAAAATGATCCAGGTGAAGGCAGGAGACTCGCTGACCGCCAACGAAATCATCGCCCAGCGCTCCGGCCTGTCGGTGCGGACGGTCCGCAGCCCGCAGAACGGCCGCGTTGTCCTCACCGGGGGCGGGAAGGTCCTGCTGGAGGTCGGCGACCCGACCTTCGAACTCCAGGCCGGGATTCCCGGCACGATCGGACGCATCATCCCCGAACAAGGCGTGGAAATCGTCTTTTACGGCGCGCTGGTGCAGGGTCTGTGGGGCAACGGAGGCGTGGATTCGGGCATGATGCTGCCTTTAATGAACACCGCCGACGAGACGCTGGCCGCCAACCGCCTGGATGTCAGCCTGCGCGGCTCCATCCTCCTGGGCGGGCATTGTAACGACGCCCGCGTCTTCCAAGTGGCCGCTGAGTTGCCGTTGCGCGGCATGATCCTGGGGAGCATGTTACCCTCCCTGATTCCGCAGGCTTTGCAGGCGCCGTACCCTATCATTCTGGTGGACGGCTTTGGCAAGAAGCCGCTCAACAGCGTTGCTTACCGCCTATTGAGCACCAATGCCAAGCGCGAAGTAACCGTCAACGCCGAAGCATACGATATTACCCGGGGAATCCGCCCGGCGGTTTACATCCCCCTGCCGGTGGCCGAAGAACCGCCTCCCCCGCACCCGATGGATACGCTTGCCCCTGGCCAGCAGGTGCGGCTAACGCGCGCCCCTTATGCCGGCGCGATTGCTTCCCTGGTCAACCTGATGCCGGGCCTGAGCGCGCTGCCGAGCGGCCTGCGCCTTCCGGCGGCGGAAGTGCGCCTCGAGTCGGGCGAGCAAGTCACCGTCCCCATTGCTAATTTGGAAGTTATTGGATGATATAATTTGCTAGTCTTTACAGCACAGAGGAGGCTGCAATGTTTGATGAAAGCGACACACTCAGTGGCATCGAGCCATCAGAGTCCCAACCCCCCGAGGAAAAAGGTAATCGCACTTTCCTGATCGTGGGAGGCATTTTTGCCGGGCTGATCTTAATCACAATCGTTTGCATGGCGGTTTACCTGTTGCTCATCCGCCCTGGCATGGCCTCCCGTGATGCCACGCAGTCGGCGCAGCAGACGGCTGTACAGGCCGGCAGCGAAACCCAGGTGGCCGAGCAGACGCTGACCGCCGACGCCTCCCTGTGGACCAAGACTCCGCAGCCGACCCCCATGCCGACCAACACGCCGCGTTCCGTCACGCAGGCCATGCCCAGCGCCGTAATCAACCTTGCCACCCCTTCCGAAACGGCAACCACCGACCCGGCGACCATGGCTGCCATGCAGACCCAGTTGTCCGGTCAGATGACGCAGACCTCCGCCGCGCAGGGTACCCGCGCGGTTGGCGGCGAGGGGCCGCTTCCCACCACCGGATTCGCCGACGAAGTCGGCCTGCCGCTGCTGATTCTGCTCACCTTTGCCCTGCTGGCCGTCATTTTTGTTGCCCGCCGCATGCGCAAAACGCCCTCCCGCTAACGCTCGGCTTTCCCACCCAAAATAAAAACCGGCAGCCTTCTGGCTGCCGGTTTTTCGTTGCGCCGCATGGCTCAAAGCCAGGCAGCGGAGGGAGAGGGATTCGAACCCCCGGTGACCTTTCGGCCACGACTGATTTCAAGTCAGTTGCCTTAAACCACTCGGCCATCCCTCCGGGCGGAGGCGATTTTACCATACATTCCCCTGCGGCCTCGCCATCGTTATCACGACAAACTTGGTCCTATCGGGGGAAAAGGAGGAACCTTCAGGGTTGTGGCGCCAGCGGCAGGCGAGCGGACAGCCTTTGAAGAAGACTGCTGTGCGGATGCCGGGGCCGTTGTGGATGGAGTAGCGGCGGACGTCGAAAATGAGGCCGCTGACGACGCCTGTCATGGCACTAGGCGGCCACCGGGTTGACCAGTTTGCCGAGGTCCTCAATCTCGACCTCGACGCTGTCGCCCGGTTTGAGCGGACCGACCCCGGCCGGGGTGCCGGTGAAGATGAGGTCGCCAGGTTCGAGGGTCATGACCGAGGAGATGAAGGCAATCAACTGGCCGACATTGAAGACCATGTCGCGGGTGGAGGCCATCTGGCGCGGCTGCCCGTTCACTTTGCAGGTGACGACCGCGTCGGCGGGGTCGAAGTCGGTGTCTATCCACGGGCCGAAGGGGCAGAAGGTGTCGAAGCCTTTGGCGCGCGTCCACTGGCCGTCGGATTTTTGCAGATCGCGGGCAGTGACATCGTTGCCGACAGTGTAGCCAAAAACGTGCGCCTGGGCCTGTTCGGGGGTGATGTGCCGCCCGCCTTTGCCGATGACGATGACCAGTTCGGCCTCATGTTCCACCTGCTGGGACTGCGGCGGCAGGATGATCGTCCCGCCGGGGTCGAGGATGGAGGAGGGCGGTTTCATGAAGATGAGCGGCACTTTCGGGACCTCGACGTTGTGTTCTTTGGCGTGTTCCACGTAGTTGCGCCCGATGCAGATGATCTTGGAAGGCTGGGCCGGGGCAAGGAGTTTTACCTCTGCCAGCGGGGTTTCGGCTTCGAGGCGGCGGTATTGGCTGTAGATGTCGCCTTCGATGGGACCGACTTTGTTTTCCAGCACCCAGCCATAACGCGGGGCTTCGTTCTTGGTCTGGTAACGGACGATGCGCATGAGGACTCCAGTTTATTAGTTGGGTAGTTGGGTGTGCATGAGAAAAGTCTATCACACTCTCGGTAAACTTTCCAACCCTTGACAGAATCCCCAGCCCGCCTATAATTCCGCCCGATATGGTCACATTCCTCCACACGCGAGATTTCCTCTTCGAGCCGGTTGGGTTAGTGTTTCCATTCGTTTTCTAGAGAGCCGTTATCGGCTCTCTTTTTTTACCTGCACTTCGATCAAACGGCTACCAGACTATGAGGCTTCCTGGACTTATTGACCCCCACGTCCACTTCCGTGAACCTGGCCAGACTCACAAGGAAGACTGGAACACCGGCACATCCGCCGCGCTGGCCGGGGGTGTGACCATGGTGCTGGCCATGCCCAACACCAAACCACCCATCTTTGACGCCGCCACCCTGGACCTGGCGCTTGGCGCGGCCAAAGAGAAAGCCCGCTGCGACTACGCCCAGTTCCTCGGCGCGGGGCCTGGAAATGCCGAATGGGGCCAGCGCGAGGCGCTGCCCCTACGGGCGGCCGGGCTGAAAATGTACCTCGACTCGACCTTCGGCGAACTGCGTCTGAACGACATGAGCCTGTGGATGCCGCACTTCGAGCGGTTTCCGAAGGGTAGGCCAATCGTCCTGCACTCCGAATCTCGGACGATGGCTGCCGGGATATTATTCGCCGCTCTCTATGACCGCCCGGTCCACATTGCCCACATCTCGCTCAAGGAAGAAGTGCTGCTCATCAAGGCGGCCAAAGAAAAGGGAATCAAGGTCACTTGCGAAGTAAGCCCGCACCATCTCTTCCTCACAGAAGATGATATTCCCGCCATCTCGCACGGGCATCCCGGCCGCGGCGAAGTCCGCCCGCGGCTGGCCACGAAGGAAGATGTGGAGGCACTGTGGGCTAACCTGAATGTCATTGACTGCTTCGCCACCGACCACGCTCCGCACACCCTGACCGAAAAGGACGGCGAGAATCCGCCTCCCGGCTTCCCCGGCGTGGAAACGCTCTTGCCGCTACTGCTGACTGCTGTGGACGATGGACGATTGACGATGGACGATATTGTTTTGCGTTCTGTGACCAATCCTCGAAAAATCTTTGCCCTGCCCGAGCAACCCGAAACCTGGGTCGAGGTGGACGAAAACGCCCAGTACGAGATCAAAGCCAGTGAAATGCACTCCCGCTGCGGCTGGACGCCGTTCGAGGGCTGGCAGGTCAAGGGTCGCGTGAGACGCGTGGTGTTGCGCGGACGGGAAGCGTTCAAGGATGGCAATATCCTCGTCGAGCCGGGATATGGACGGAATGTCCGCGAGAAATAGAAAGAGCACAGTGACAACTCTGTGCTCTCGGAAGCGAAGGAACGTTTATTTCTCAGCCAGTGCACCGCTGACATACTTGTGCAGTACACTGGAGATCAAGGTCTGGTAGGGAATGCCCTCCCGCAGGGCGCGTTTTTGCAGGTCGAGCAGGTCTTTTTCGGAAATGCGGATGTTGACGCGCTTGTCTTTGCGAAAAGTGGCACGCGCGTAGGCTTGGTACTGGACCGCCTGTTCTTTGACATTTTTCACCGACTGCCATTCCTCGTTTTCATAGGAGGCCAGCAGTTCGAGTTCATCCGGTTGGAGTTTCAGGTCGCTCATTTTGCACTTCCTTTCAAGTACTTGCGAGTCGCTTTGCGGCTCGGAATGATGGTTTTTAGGAAAACTTCTTCTTCGGTTTCGATAAATGGAACAAGATACGCGTAATCATCAACCTGCACCACAAAAACCTTTTGCCCTTTATACTTTTCCTGGTTGGGATGCTCCAGAATATCCAGCAGGAATCCCATCTCGATATAAAGGACGATCTCTTCAAAAGAGACCTGCCTCCCGGCTTTCAGAAGGGCGTTCTTGTCTTCGTTCCATAAAAAGGTTTTCACGCTCCAATTATAGCCATTTGTGTGCCTTTTGGCAACAGCGCTCAGTTGCACCCGCTCGAATCAGCAATCCTCAATCCAAAATCGTGAATCCATAAATTCAAAAGGAGTATCTTATGACCATCAACAAACACAACCTGTCCCACCTGCCGCTCGGCGACCACAAGACCGCGCCCTGGTACGGCAAGGATATTATCTCGGTCAAGCAGTTCGACCGCGAAGCCCTGGAGTACATCTTCGCCGTCTCGCACGAGATGCACGACATGGTGGATCACATCGGCACGTTCGACCTGCTCAAGGGCAAAATCCTCGCCAACCTGTTCTACGAACCATCCACCCGCACCTCGTCCTCATTCACCGCGGCGATGGAACGGCTGGGCGGCTCGGTCATCCCCATCAACGAGGTGAAATACTCGTCGGTCTCGAAGGGCGAAAGCCTGGCGGACACCGTCCGCACGCTGGAGTGCTACGCCGACGTGATCGTGCTGCGCCACCCCGAGGTCGGGTCGGCGGCCATCGCCGCCAAGGCTGCCCACAAACCGGTCATCAACGCCGGGGACGGCATCGGCGAACATCCCACCCAAGCCCTGCTCGACGCCTTCACCATCCGCGAAGAGATCGGCCACCTCGACGGGCTGACCGTCACCCTGCTCGGCGACCTGAAGCACGGGCGCACCGTTCACTCGCTGGCGCGCCTCCTCTCGCTCTACAAAGTCAAAATCAACTACGTCTCGCCCGACATCCTGCGCATGCCCCCCGAACTGATTGACGAACTCAAGCAGAAGGGCATCGAGCAGACCGAGTATTTCACGCTCGACGAATGTCTGCCCCAGACCGACGTGCTGTACGTCACCCGCGTCCAGAAAGAACGCTTCGCCGACGAGGCTACCTATGAGTCGGTCAAAGGCGCATACGTCATTGATCCGACAGTCATGAAGGCCGCCAAAGAACGCATGATCGTCATGCACCCCCTGCCGCGCGTCGGCGAGATCAGCACCGAGTTCGATAATGACCCGCGCGCCGCGTATTTCAGGCAAATGGAGTATGGGTTATACGTTAGAATGGCCTTGTTAGCGATGGTCTTGGGTAAAGCCTAAACCATTGACCATGGACGATGGTTTATCGTCAGCCGTCCATCGTCCATGGTCGGATGAAATCCTATGGAAACTTTCTTCTCTTTTCTCGCTAAACGCGTGGACGACTGCTCGTCGCTCCTATGCGTGGGACTGGACCCGCACCCATCGGATTTGCCCGCTCCCACTGCCGAAGCGGCGCGGGACTTTTGCCTGCGTCTCGTTAAAGCGACCGCTTCCTACGCTGCGGCGTTCAAACCCAACGCGGCCTTCTTCGAGGTCTTCGGACCGGCGGGCTGGGCGGCGCTCAAAGAGGTGATTGACGCCGTTCATGCCCAGTCGGCCCGCCGTGGCTCGAAGATTCCCGTCATCCTGGACGCCAAGCGCGGCGACATTGCCTCGACCGCTGAAGCCTACGCCCGGGCGGCCTTTGAGAGCCTGGGTGCAGATGCCATCACCCTCAATCCCTACCTCGGGCGCGATTCCATTGAGCCTTTCCTGGCGTACAAAGAAAAGGGAGTGTTCCTGCTGTGCAAAACGAGCAATCCAGGGGCGGCGGATTTGCAAGACCTGAACCTTGCAAAGGCGTTAGAACCCTCGCAAGGTTTGATGCCCTTGTACGAACACATTGCTTACCTCGCCCAACAATGGAATACCGGAGACAATATCGGCCTCGTCGTCGGGGCGACCCAACCCGAAGCCCTCGCCCGCGTCCGGTCCGCGGCGCCCGACCTGTGGTTCCTCGTCCCGGGCGTTGGCGCCCAGGGCGGCGACCTGGAAACGGCGCTCCGGTCCGGTCTGCGAGCGGATGGGAAAGGGATTCTGATCAATGTTTCTCGCAGCATCTCGCGGGCGGAGAATCCCGGCAAAGCCGCGGCCGAGTTTCGAGATGAGATGGCGAACATTCAGTACCAGATGAGTAGAGAGAAGAGAACAGAGAGCAGTAAAACTGTTTCTCAACCTTCATCGCTTTCCACACTCGCCAACGGTCTTCTTGAAGCCGGCTGTATCAAATTTGGCGAGTTCACGCTGAAATCGGGGCTGAAATCACCCATCTACATTGACCTGCGCCAGATCATCACCTATCCCAAATTGCTGAAACAGGTTGGCGCGGCCTATTTGCCGCTCCTGGAAAAACTGACCTTTGACCGTATTGCGGGGCTGCCTTACGCTGCTATCCCCATCGCCACTGCTATTTCTCTCGCGGGCGCTTACCCGATGATCTACCCGCGCAAGGAAGCCAAGGACTACGGCACAAAAGCCGAGATCGAGGGCGAATACCACCTCGGAGAGACGGTCGTTGTGATTGACGACCTCGCCACCACCGGCGGCTCGAAGTTCGAAGCCATCGAAAAACTGACCGCGGCCGGGCTGAAGGTCAAAGATGTGGTCGTGCTGGTGGACCGCCAGTCTGGGGCGAAGGAAGCGCTGGAGGGGGCAGGGTTCCATCTGCACGCCGTGCTGACCATCACGCAGTTGCTGGATTACTGGGAGAAGACCGGGAAGGTGGAGAAGGACAAAATCGCGGCGACGCGAGATTTCTTGAAAGCGACTTCATAACATGACAGAAAATGCCCCGAAATGGCTCTCCTGGGCGCGTGAACTTTTCTCTCTTGCCGAGGCAGGCCTGGCCTACAGCAAAAACGAATTCGACCTGGGGCGTTATAGGCGCCTGCTGGAAATCAGCGCCGAGATCATCGCCAGCCGGTCGGAACTGGAAAAGGAATCCATCCTGGAAAGTCTCACCATGCAGGCCGGTTACGCCACGCCCAAAATTGACGTGCGCGGCGCGGTCATCCAGGATGGCAAGATTCTGCTGGTGCAGGAACGCTCGGATGGCGGCTGGACCCTGCCTGGCGGTTGGGGCGACGTGGGCGAGACTCCCTCCGAGGTAGTCAGGCGCGAGGTGCGGGAAGAGAGCGGGTTCGAGGTGCAGGTGGAGAAACTGGTCGCCGTGTACGACGCCAACCGCGTCCCCGGCGCGCCGCTGGAGTTCTACCACGCCTACAAACTCATCTTCCTGTGCACCATCACCGGTGGCGAAGCGCGTCCCAGCAGCGAGACCTCGGCAGTGGATTTCTTCGAGCGGGAACACCTCCCGCCGCTCTCGAACTACCGCACCAGCCGCCAGATGCTTGCGGAAGTCTTCGCCCATTTTGCCGACCCCACTCGTCCGACGGCATTCGACTGATGTACAAATTCCTTCGCCCCCTGCTCTTCCACCTCGACCCCGAAACCGCCCACGGCCTGACCTTGAACCTGCTGCGGCTTGCCGGCATTTTTCCACCCTCGCGCTGGATATTGCAGGCTATGTATGCCGCGCCCGACAAATCGGTGGAAGCCTTCGGGCTGACCTTCAAGAACCCGGTCGGGCTGGCCGCCGGATACGACAAGGATGGCGTCGCCATCCGCGGGCTGGCCGCGCTGGGATTCGGTCACCTCGAGATCGGCACCGTCACGCCGCGTCCGCAGGCGGGCAACCCGAAGCCGCGCCTCTTCCGCCTGGTGGAGGATGAGGCTGTTATCAACCGGATGGGATTTCCGGGAAAAGGATCGTCATACGTCGAACGTCAAATGTCGTCCATCGTCCATCGTCCTCGGTCCACCATCCTCGGTCTGAATCTGGGCAAGAACAAGGACACCCCCCTCGAAGCCGCCGCCGAAGATTACCTGGCGCTCATGCGCCGTTTCATGGGCCTAGCCGACTACCTCGCCATCAACGTCTCCTCTCCCAACACGGTGGGACTGCGCCGCCTGCAAGGACGCGAAATGCTGGCAGGCCTGCTCGGCGCGGTCGCCAAAGAACGCGAGGCAATCGCGTTGGGCCGCGGCGGACACAAACCCGTGCTCGTCAAACTCGCCCCCGACCTGAGCGACGAGGAACTCGACGACGCCCTGGATGTGATCCTGCGCGCCGGCATGGACGGCGTAATTGCCACGAACACCACCCTGGCCCGCGAGGGGCTGCGGTCGGCGCGTCAGGGCGAGGCCGGCGGCTTAAGCGGACGCCCGCTCACGGTCCGCAGCGAGGCGATTCTGGAGACGATCATCAAACGCCTGGATGGCCGCCTGCCAGTCGTCAGCGTGGGCGGGATCATGAGTCCAGAAGACGCCAAACGCCGCCTCGACATGGGGGCGGCGCTGGTGCAGGTCTATACCGGGCTGGTCTATGCCGGGCCGGGACTGGTGAAAAAGATTCTCCTGTCTATTTGACCGGCCTGAAAGCCGCCTCAGGGTGCTCGCTTGGCTTGGCAAGAAAACCTTCCGGCAGGGGAAGCGGCGTGTAGTTGGCGTTCGTGCCAATCGTCCCGAACGGTATCAGATACAACAGGTTGCGGGAATTGGCCCCCAGTGAAATATTCTGGTAGGCAAACAACACGTAATACCCGTCCGGGCTCCACTGGGCGTCCGTGTAACAGCAGCCGGTTTGCATAGGATCGAGTTGTTCGGCGTGCCGGGTGTCAATGTTGTACGCGTACAAGTAGCCGTACACATCATTGCGCACCCGGCTGTTGAGCAGGAACAACCACTCACCGTCCCAATCATAAGAAGGGATGTAGGGAGCGTCGTTATAGCCGATCATGCTGAAACGCGGGCCGGGGAAGGTATCCAGCACACGGGGGGGGGTAGAGCCGCATTTGGAAACATCCATCACGCGCACCATATCCACCTTGACGCCGTTCTGCGGGGCAATAATCTTGACAGCCAGCATTTTGCTGTCGCTCGACCAATCGGCGCCCTTGGAGGCCAGTTCACTGTACGTCAGGCAGCCATTCATGTTGACCAGGTCAGTGTGGTTGCGCGCCCCTTGGAGGGCCTCCAGATTCAAAGGCACCACATATAGCACCCGGTCGAGGGCAATGGCAATCTGCGCGCCGTCCGGCGAGACGGAAATATCCTCCAGATACTGGGCAGAATTGAAGCAGGCGATGCTTTGCGAAGAGCCATCCAGGCCCGCCATCCCGATGCACTTGCCGCTGATGTAAAGGATGGACTGTCCGTCTGGCAGCCATTGCAGGCTGGTCTTGGCCGCGCCATCGGTGGTCAGTTGTTTCAGGTTTGAGCCGTCCGGCCACATGACCCAGATGTCGTTGGCGTTGAGGAAGGCGATCATGTCCGCCCCGCCGACCGTGACCGTGCGCGGCTGCGAAGTTTCTGCGGCCGTTGGAACTTCCATATCAACCCCGTCCCGGCGGGTCATCCGGGTGCGCGGCTGCGAAGTTTCTGCGGCCGTTGGAACAGCGGTATCGGCCGGCGGCC